>JANOBP010000636.1:0-1983 GCA_031411715.1 Verrucomicrobiaceae bacterium
GAGATCAATCCTGTGCCGGTGCCGATGATGTTACCGATCAGGGGAATCACACTACCCAGCACGCCCAGTGGCCGCATCAGCGCCATGAAGCCGAAGGCCATGATCAGAAAGCCAAAAAACCGCGCGATCCACGTCATGATCTTGTTCGCCGACTCGGCATTCTTGATCATCGTTACCGCACTCACCTCACCACTCTCGATGAAGTGCAGTGGGTCACCCGCCTTCGTTTGATAAGGCTCAAAGGTCTCACCCAACTGCGCCGCCAGCACGCTGAACGTTCCGGGCTTCACGATCTCGAATTCCACGCGCTGATCTCCAATTTCAGGCGCAGCAGGGTCAGCGCCGAAGAATAGCAGACCATTATGGGCCTTGGCATTAGCCTTGATATCCGCCGCCAGCTTCTCCACATCCGCCGTCGTCACCACGTGCTGGCTGGTGTTGTCTAACTGACTCACCAGACTGTCCGGCAGTTTAAATGCACCCATCGTAACACCCTCCGCATTGAAGCTCTCATTTTCGGCGATCAGCGCGCCCGTATTCACATGATCCGCCGCTTGCTTGAACTCCGTCGAGTTCACCAAGTCGGTCTCCCATTCCTTGGCGTAAGTGTAGGTCGTTTTGGTTTCCTCACTGCCGTCCACTTTCTCGCGCTTCTCCGTTTTCTTGGTCTCCACCCATTGATAAATCTCAACCTTCCGCGTCAGCCGTAATGCTGGCACGCTGATGCGGAATAAAGGATCACTCACCTCCTTCGCCGCCTTCACCTCACCGGTCAGATGCACCAGCTTCTTGTCATTGCCAGGGTCCACCTTGTCTGCGGAGACGCTCACCACGGCAGCAGCGCCCTCTTTAAGACTGTCCGCCGTCTGCACGGCACGCCCTTCATTCCACCACAGCAGCAGGACCGCCGCCGGGATCGCGATGACACCAAACAGAAGACCTTTGATCGAGTCGCCAATGCGACTGAGCCAGCCTTGATTGGTCGTTTCAGTAAAGGAGTTAGCCATGGTGTCTGGTCGGGTGAATACGTGCACTCTCAAACGTGTGGGAGCTCTCTTGTCCATCAATATCACGTCGCACGAAAATACCGGAACCCGTGACAACCCCGGGGCCTCACATCACGTTATATCCAGCCATGAAGCTCGTCCTCCCTGCCCTTCTATACTTTCCTGTCCTTGCCGCTCTGGCTCAAGGCCCTGCCGGCAATGACGCCGTGAAAAAAATCATGGAGACACGCCCAGGACGCGGCGTGATGCGCGATGACACGCCGCCCACACCCGCAGCGGAAGCCGTGAAGCAATTCAAACTGCGCAGCGATGTCGCTATCGACCTCATGGCGTCCGAGCCAGTGGTCGAGCAGCCGCTTTACGCGAGCTGGGATAGCAAAGGCCGCATGTGGGTCACCATGTATCGGCAATACCAGTTCCCCGCTGGATTGAAGATCGTCAGCTACGACCAGCACCTCCGCGCGAAGTTCGACAAAGTGCCGCTCCCGCCGCCACGTGGCGAAAAAGGCGCGGACAAGATCACCGTCTTCGAGGATACCGACGGCGATGGCTTTTTCGACAAGCACGAGGACGTCATCACCGGCCTGAACATCGCCAGCGCCGCGCTCCACGGCATGGGCCGCATCTGGGTGCTGAATCCGCCTTACCTCCTCAGCTATCCCGACGCCGATTTCGATGCCAAACCAGACGGTGATCCCGAAGTCGAATTAAGCGGCTTCGGTCTCGAAGACACCCACAGCGTCGCCACCAGCCTGCAATGGGGAATGGACGGCTGGCTTTACGGAGCCAACGGCAGCACCACCACGGGCAACGTCAGCAGCGCCAACACCAAGAACGTGAAATGGGAAGGCCAGTGCATCTGGCGCTACCATCCGAAAACGAAGACCTTCGAAATCTACGCCGAAGGCGGCGGGAACACCTTCAGCCTCGACATCGACAGCAAGGGCCGCATTTTCTCCGGCACCAACGGTGCCAC
>JANOBP010000637.1:0-1477 GCA_031411715.1 Verrucomicrobiaceae bacterium
TATGCACCACTGCTTGGTTTTGGACTGCGGCATAAGTGGCTGGTGCTGTTGTTCACGCTGGGTCTGTTTGGCAGCGCAGTGGCGCTATTCGACAAACTCGGTGCCGAACTTCTGCCCGAACTCGATGAAGGTGACTTTACCGTCTTCATGGTCAGGCCTGTGAGCACGGGCTTGTCCGTCTCCATAGACACGCAGTGCCAGACTGAGCGCGTGCTGCGTGAAACCTTTCCTGAAATCACCCACAGCTTCTCACGCATCGGCACGGATGAAGTCGGGACCGATCCCATGGGCGTGAATGTCAGTGATGCCTATCTCATGCTGCGACCGCATGAACAGTGGCGGAAAGAAAATGGCCAAACCATCAGCCGCGACCGTTTGGCCGATCTCATGAGCGAAGAACTCACCAAGCGCATTCCTGGACAGAGCTATCTCTTCTCCCAGCCAATCCAGATGCGCTTCAATGAAGTCCTCGAAGGCACACGGGCCGATGTCGCCGTAAAAATTTATGGCGAAGACTTCGCTAAACTCGAGGAAGCCGCCGAAGAGATCAGTGAACTCCTTGAAGACATCCCCGGAGCTTCCGATGTCGAATTTGAAGCCGTCGGTCAGGCACCGAGCCTCGAAATCAAGCCCAACGCCGAAGCCTTGCATCGCTACAATCTGCACGCCGAAGATGTGAACCTCGCCGTCGAAATCGCCATCGCTGGAAGCGAAGTGGGGCAAATCAGTGAAGGCAACCTCCGCCATCCCATCGTCGTTCGTCTCGCAGAAAAGGATCGCGCCAGCCTACAAGCCATCGAGAACCTGCCTGTCGGCTCTACCAGCGGCAGCCTGCTCACTTTGGGCAAAGTTGCCACGCTCAAGACCGTGCCGCAAACCAGCATCATCGCCCGCGAAAACACCCGACGCCGAGTCGGCCTGCTTGTGAATGTGCGCGACCGTGATCTCGCCAGTTTTGTCGCCGAAGCCACGGCTGCCATCAAAGAAAAAATCGAGCTGCCACCAGGTTTCCAGATCGAGTTCGGTGGCCAGTTTCAGAACTACCTCGCCGCACGCCAACGCCTCGCCATCGTCGTTCCACTGGCGCTCGCCTTGATCTTTGCGCTCATCTATTTGAGCTTTGGTTCCTTCAGACAAGCCGCGCTCATCTTTCTCTGCGTGCCTCTGGCCATTACCGGCGGCGTGGCGGCACTCTGGTGGCGTGAGATGCCCTTCACCATCAGCGCAGGCATCGGCTTCATCGCCCTCAGCGGCATCGCGGTGCTCAATGGCATCATGTTGATCAGCTTCATCAATCAATTGCGGTTAGACGGCAAAACACTGCGTGTTGCCATCACCGAAGGCACACTCACCCGCCTGCGCCCCAAGCTCATGACCGCCCTCGTCGCCGCACTCGGCCTACTGCCCATGGCGCTAGCCACCGGAGCCGGTGCCGAAGTCCAGCGCCCCCTCGCCACCGTCATCATCGGCGGCATCC
>JANOBP010000638.1:0-12391 GCA_031411715.1 Verrucomicrobiaceae bacterium
CATGAAGCTGCTCGAATCTGAACAGCGGCTGGCCGTGAAATCAGCGATTGAGACAGTCCCAGGTGCCAGAAAAAAGCTCGCGGCATTTCTGCACACGCCTTCCTGTGCCTGGGGGCTTCGATTGCTCGATGGCTGGATGGCTTCCTGGATGAATGCACCCGAAGACGTTCGTTAGTTAGACGCGGTGGTGGTTCGGAGTTCTCTGATGGCCTTCTCCATTTCGCCCCATGCGCGCAAGAGTTCCGCACCGACCCCGTAGTGACCCGTGGCAATCAACCCCGCACCCACCATGAACTCACTCCTCAAACTCATCCTCGCGTCTGCGCTCGTCCTGCCCTTGTCCATTCATGCCGCTGAATCAAAGGTGCCTGCCGCGACGCCGCTTGCTCCGGGCCAGGCTGCGCCGGAATTCAGGATCAAGGATTCCGCTGGAAAAGAGATCGTGCTTTCCGAACTGACAGCCAAAGGCCCGGTGCTCGTCCGGCTCACCTGCGGCTGTCTCGGCTGCGACCGCGAATTGCCCTTCTTCCAGGCACTGCACACCGCTTATGAAAAAGAGGGTCTGACGAGTCTCGCGGTCTTCAGAGAGCCTGATGCCAAGGTCGAGCAATATGTGCGCGGCAAGGAATTGAAGATGCTGTATGCCGTGGACACCAAAGGCGCGAGCTGGGCCACCTTCAAGGCCACGGCCATGCCAACGAACATCCTCATCGCCAAGGGCGGAAAAATTACCGCCGTCGCCGCCGGCTGCGATCCGAGCGGACTCGTGGCCCAGGGCCTGTCTGAAAAAGCCGCCGTGCTGACCGGTGCCACTGCCATCAACGTGAAGGCAAATGTGGAAGCGGCTCGCGCGGCCCCGGCTGCGGTGAAGAAATAGTCCGTCCGCAGCCGAATCACCTTCGAGCAGCGCGCGGTTACATGCCCTGCGCTGTCGGCATGGCAATCGCATCCACATCGGCGAGCTTCACTTTGAGCACCTCGACAGACTGTTTCCCGCCTGCGAATGCGATGAAGAGACTTCCCTCGTGCTCGATGACGTGCGGGTAGTCGATGTGACGACCACCGACGAGGTAGATCATCTTCGTGAACACAAGTCCGTCGGAACTGATCGAGAGCGTGAGCGGATCGCGCTTCTTCGGATTCGGATTCGAGACGAGGACGTAGCGTCCATCGCTCAATCGAAGTCCGCTGACTTTCGAAGTGGCGTCGGGGAAGTTGGTCTTCACTGGCGTGCTCCAGGTGCGGCCATCATCGGTCGAGAAGGCGCGATAAAGAAAGCCGCTGCGGCGGTTGTCGCGGAAGACGGCGGCGAGCCTCTGATCCGGCAAGATCCACCAGTCCGGCTCCTCGGCCTTGAGTTCCGATGCGCTGCCGAGCACGGGGAACGATTCCCACGCATCGAGAGCCTTCACCCCGCCGACAAGGAAGTGCACACCGCTGGTTCTGTAGTCGAACATCCGGCGCGACATCATCCAGTCACCGGTGCGCAGTTTGAGCGGCGGGAAGTTGTTGATGGTGTTTTTGAAGACGAGGCCTGCATCGCGCCACTCGGCCGACGCTTTGTCGAAGCGGAAAGCACGGAGTTCGAGGCTGGGGCCGAAGAAGCCCGCCGCTTCATCGAGCGAGGCCAGCGCGAGCAGTTCGCCATCGCGCTTCCAAAAACCGCGTGAGATCCAGCGCATTCCCTTGTCCATGCGCGTGCCGTAGTGTGGCGAATCGGGCCCCGAGTTCGGTGGAATCGGCGTCAGGAACTTCGGTGCGCTCCATTTCAAACCATCGGCGCTCGTGGCGAACTTCACCCGCTGTCCCACACGATCTTCCACGCCCGGCCCATCGCTCCACATCGCCCAAAATTGGCCGTCGTGATGCGCGAGGTAGTTGTGCTGGTTCACCCCGCCAGTCTTTTTGTCGAGCTTGGTGGGATCGTTGGTCTTTGCACGCGCATCGCTGATGATGACGTGCTCACTCGGAACGCGCGGCAGTGAAGCGAAGTCGATTTCATGCGTCTTTTCGGGCACCCAAGGACCGGAGAGCATCACGGGCGATGCTGGATCAGATGCGGCGAAAGCGGCAGTTGAAGCCAGTGTGAAGAGAAGCGTTTTCATGGTGAAAACATCTCACTGCTACTGCTTGCCTTCCGTGATGGGCTTGGTGGTTAGCTTGGCGGGATCAAGCACGACGTGCCTAACCTTCTTGCGCTGCCAAGTGTAGGTGATGTGGACGAGGCCATCCTTGGTCTGGATGATCGCGGGATAGCTGAACTCCTTCTTTGGCTCGTCTTCAAAGACCAGCGCGGCTTCCCAGGTCTTACCGTCCTTGCTCACGGCGAGGTTGAGCGGGCTGCGACCTTTGGCGGTGTGGTTGTAGATCAGCAGATGTCGGCCGTCAGCGAGCGTGACGGCATCGGTGCCGGAGTTTGGATTTGGCAGATCGGTGAGCGAAATCTCGCCCCAGGTTTTGCCTGCATCGTCGGAGTTGATTTGAAAAACTTTCCCCTGCTTGGAGCGGCCAACGGCTTGCAGTTTGTCGCCGCCGAGGAAGAGAATGCTTGGCTGGATGGCTCCGATCTTCAATCCATCGTGCAGCAGCTCGGTGCGCGTCCAGGTCTTGCCGAGATCGGCGGTGCGCTCGAAATAAATGGCCCACGCGCTCGGCTTCGTATCAGTCTCGTTGCTCGTTGGGCAAAGAATGTCGCCATTGGCAAGCTGCACGGGCTTGTTCTTGATCGGGCCGAAGATGCCTTTGGGCAGTTTTTGAGCCGCCGACCATGTTTTGCCGCCATCGGCGCTCGTTTTGAGTTCGCCCCACCACGTGCTCGGCGATGGACCTACCTTGTAGAAGAGCATGAGCGGCGCGTTTTTCGGCTGAAACAGCACGGGATTCCATGTGGGGTGACGTGTGCCATCGGTTTGCTCGCCGTTGGCCGTCTCGACGCTCTCGGTCCATTTGCTATCGGGAAGCTGGCGCGACACCCAGATGCACACGTCCGGGTTTTTCTCCGCCGTGCCGCCAAACCAAGCCGTGACAAGCCCTGTGGGCGTCTCGGTGATGGTAGTGGCGTGTATCTGCGGGTAGGGGCCAGTGTCGTAGATGTATTCGGTGGTGAGTATGGCGGGATCAGCAGCGATCCATTGCCAGGAAGTGAGTTCATAGTTGCCATCGAGCTTCCGCCAGACGACGGCATCGGCCTTGCGACCATCGGAAGTCGTCAGCTTGAGCTTGTAGTTGATCCCCGCGACGACCTGCTGCTCGGCGGCGTTGACGCTTTGCAGCGTGAGTTTGGCGTCGTGGGCTTTGACCGAGAATTGCGCTGCATTCAGCACTTTGGCGTCAGTGTTGGCCGCCTGGCTGAATCCACCTGCGAGCGACGGTTGCTGGCCGTGTGAGGTGGGATCAATGGCGAGCAAAAGGAGTGTGAGGAGAAGGGTTGGCTTCATGGATTGAGTAGCTTCGATTGGCAATCGAAGTGGTTGGAGTTGGATGGATCAAGGATAGTTCGGCTTCGATTGCCAATCGAAGTTACAAGAAGCCGAGTGCAACGAGTCTTTCACGAATGATTTCGCGCTCGGCATCACGGAAGCGATGAAACGGCTCGGCCATGTGGTCTTCACAGATGCCGAGCAGACTGAGGGCACATTTGATGCCTTTAATGATGGCACTCTTGTGCTTGCCGACGGTGTAGATGGCTCCAGCGAGCTGCATGACCTGTGCGTGAAGCTCACGCGTGCGTTTCAAGTCCTGCGCGGCGGCGGCTTGATACATCTCGACGTAGAGTTTCGGGTGCAGATTGGCACCGCCATTGATACCGCCGTGACCACCCAGCAACACGGCCTCTGCAGTGAGCTCCTCAGGGCCGACGAGCACGCTCCAGTCGGCGCGTTGCTTGGCGATCTCGATGAGGCGGTGGAAATAGATCATGTCACACGAGCTGTCTTTGACACCGCAGACGCCCGGCATGTCCAAAGCGCGGCGCACGAGGTCAATCTCGAAGCTCACCTTCGTCAAACCGGGCATGTTGTAGAGAAACAGTGGCAGCGGCATCTCGGCGACGAGGTCCTGCACGTATTCTAAAAGCTCAGGTGGTGCCGCAGGGAAGTAATACGGTGGTGCGGTGACGACATGCGTCGCCCCGGACTCCGCGGAGTATTTCGCGAGGTTCACGCTCTCGGTGAATGAAGTGTCCGTGATGCCGACGAGCACAGGCACGCGGTTTTTCGTGAACTGGCAGGTCTTTTCGATCAACTCGCGCCGCAGCCGGTAGCTGAGGCTCGGGCCTTCGCCCGTCGTGCCGAGGATGAAGAGACCGGACACGCCGCCGCGGATGAGATGCTCGATGAGACGCTCCAAACCGGCGTGGTCGAGCGTGTCGCGATCACGCAACGGAGTAACGAGCGGCGGGATGATGCCGGAGAGAGGTTGGGACATGACACGAACCAACAGAAGGCCGCGGCAAACGCAATCCAAGCGTTCTGATCATCCTTGGCAGCCGCTTGACGATTCTTGATGGCCCTGACATGCTTCGCCATGCCCGCAATCGATCAGGCCGACTATTTTTCGACGCAAGTCGTGCGCACGCGCCGATTCTTCCTTCCTGATTGGGAACAGCGTCTGAGTGATGCGGCAACGCTTTGTCTCGTGGGAGGCGGCTGCGAGTGGTGTGCTCCAGATTTTGTCGTGGATCGGCAAAACTTTCCTTTTCTGGCCTTCGAGTTCGTTTCGCGTGGTCGCGGCAGCGTGTTGTTGGCGGAGCAACAGCATGAGATCGAGGCTGGGCATGCCTTCGTGTTTGATTCCAGCACTCCGCAGGTCATCCGCAGTTCAGCGGAGGAGCCGATGGTGAAGTATTTCTTCAATTTCACTGGCAAACGGGCAGAAGACTTGATGAGCGATCTTGATCTCGCCCCCGGCGCGGTACTGCGCGTGGCGGACGCTTCACGCGTGGTCGCTCTGCTGGAGGAAGTGATCGATCATGCACTACGCGGCGGACGATTCGGCCTGCGAGCGGCCTGCGCGACACTGGAACACGCGCTCGTGCTTTGTGCCGAAAGCCGCCAACCCGAAACGACGAAAATCGACCCTACCTATGCGACCTATCTGCGTTGTCGCGGCCATCTGCTGCGAAATTACCCTGTTCTGAGCAGCATTGAGCAGGCGGCGAAGGCATGCCACGTCTCTGCCGCGTATTTCACGCGCTTGTTTCAGCGCTACGACACGGAGACGCCACTGGCCTGCCTCACACGACTTAAACTATCACAAGCCGCGATCAAACTGCGCCAGCCGGACGCCTTGGTCAAAAACGTGGCCACTGAACTCGGCTACAAGTCCGCCGCCCATTTTTCCCGCGCTTTCAAGGCGTGGAGCGGAAGATCGCCTCGCGGTTAATAGAAGTGTGCTTGCCAGTTTGGTCAAATCCGCCAGAATCGGCATACCATGACTTCAGAAAATCTTACCACTTGGTTGGGGCAACCCGTCGAAGACTATGCTCCCGGAGACGAAATCAAAAACGGTGTCACATATCGTTTCCGTATGGATTGGGAGGCGGAACACTCCATGGCAGAGATGTTTGCCGCCTACACGGCTGACTCGGCTGCGGCCCAATCAACCGCGCTGGTCATCGGTGCGTGGTTTGGTGATGACTCTGGCGCGGACAGTGCCGAAATCGTTCAGTTACTCGTTGGTGCACGTCATGTGCTGCCAAAACTGGAGGCAATTTTCTTTGGAGATGTCATCAGCGAGGAGAATGAAATCTCCTGGATCAACCAAACGGATCTCTCTCCGCTATTCTCCGCTTATCCGGGTCTCAAACACTTTAGCGTGCGCGGTGGCAGCGGCCTAAGCCTTGGCGGAAAGATGCGGTTGGAGAGACTCGAGTCGCTCACCATTGAAGCGGGCGGATTGCCACGCTCGGTGCTTGCTGAGGTGTTCAGCATGGACCTGCCCCGGCTGGAAAAGCTGGAACTTTGGCTAGGCACAGACAGCTATGGCTGGGATGGCAGTATCGCAGATCTAAAACAGTTGCTCGATGGCGGATTGTTTCCCTGCTTGCAGCATCTAGGGCTGCGCAATTCTGAAATTGTTGATCAGATTGCAGGTGCTCTTACATCAGCTCCTATTTTGAAACGAATCAGTTCCCTCGACCTGTCACTCGGAACGCTCTCGGATAAAGGAGCGGTAAGTTTAGCTGCATGTGAAGGATTGAAGCGCCTCAAGTCACTCGATCTTCATTATCACTATTGTACTGTCGAAGCTGTGGCCCTGCTAAAGAAAGAATTCCCGGGCGTGAATCTCGAAGACCGTCAAGATGGTGATGAGGATGACCGCTACGTCTCTGTTGGTGAGTAACGATGCCCTTCTTCTGCATCTGGAATCCTGAGTCGCCGCGGGCGGTATCGTTCACAGGTGCGGTATTTGAGCAAACAGGAGAACTTCCTACCAGCATGGCTTGGATAGACTTTTTGCGCGGTATGCCGTTGCCGGAGTTGTCCCAGGAGACAGTCGTGCGCATCGATTCACCGGGCAAAAACTGGCTGGTGGAGAAGGCGCTGCTCGCTCGTGGAGCGCCACATGTGCGGCAGGACTGGCTCGAAACGGTTGATGGTGACCTAGTGGATGACCCAGGTCGGATTTTCGCTTCGTATCAACACCATCAAGGTTTGTGTCAGGCTTTGTGGCAGGTGCAGCATCATTTTCAAAACATCAATTGGATGCAACACCCGGAGGACATCGTGGTAATGAACGACAAGGCTTCATGTCAGAAGCGACTCGAGGCCGCAGGTGTGTGTGTGCCGCGTGTTTTGGGCGTCGTGAGAGGTTTTGACGATCTGATGGGCCGCATGGACGCCAACCGGATGAATCGAGTCTTTTTAAAACTCTGTCATGGTTCGTCTGCCTCTGGTACGGTTGCACTGGAGCGCTCCACCGGCCGCATGCAGGCCTTTTCCACAGCCAAGATGAGCGATGGCGTCCCCAGAGGGACGGTTTTGCACAATTGGCGTGAAATCAGTCGCTACAATGACATGCGGGACATCCGCCGTCTCGTTGACGCCGTGTGCAGGCACCACGCTCACGCTGAGCAGTGGGTGCCAAAGGCAGGTTGGCGCGGAAGACGCTTTGATGTGCGTGTGGTCGTGATCGAAGGCAAGGCGCGGCATATCGTGGCGAGACTGGCTGACGGACCCTTTACAAACCTGCAATTCGGTGCGCTTCGTGCCCCGGCGGATGAGTTGCGCTCACATCTCGGCCCGCAAGTTTTTGATGCGTTATGCGAGCAAGCGGAGCGAGCGCTGGCCTGCTTTCCGCGCTCACTATATGGAGGTGTGGATGTGTGTATCGACGCACGGAAAGGACTCCCACATGTGCTAGAGGTGAACGCTTTCGGTGATCTGCTGCCTGGTGTGCGCTGCGAAGGGCGTGACACCTACGCATGGGAGGTGGATCATGTCTCTGCCAACGGCGCATAGTCAGCCGGGTCGTCAAAGCCAGCGGTCCAAGCCACGGCCTGATGACATGTCGTCATGGTCGGCGGTACGCGGATGAGGTAGTGGCGTCCAGTCGATGGACAGCGCACGGAGACACAGACAAGCGACTCATCACCAAGGAGATCGACTTGGAGTAACTGTCTGGGTCCCCCAGGATCGGTGTCCTCATGCAGAACACTGGCATTCACATCATTCAAAAAGCGTTCAAAGCCGATTCGCTCGATCATCACACGCCTCACCTCGGCATTGCTCTCCATGAGGGCTTCGGCGGATTTTAGCGTCTCTGGAAAGAAGGCGATCTGCGACGTCACACTGACTCCTCGCCAGCGCAGACCGACGCCTGAGAGTGATGGTGGTAGGCCTTCGATTTTCGTTCCTCCGATGTCCACCCAAGCACGAACTTGAGTGCCTTCTGGCAAATGCTCGATGCGTGCACAGTCACGCAGATTGAGCGTGGTGAGCGGCCCAAGGTCTGCAGGCAAGTCTCTCAGCGCCATGCAACCGCGTGCGGAGACGGAACCAATGCTAGCCTTTGCCGAATCAGGCCATTGCTTCAGCGCGGTGCAGCCGTCGAGGGTGAGGAAATCCGTGCGCAGGTTCTCCGGAAGGGCAGTGAGGCGAGTGCACCCGGCCAAAACGAGAACGGGGACACTGAGTCCAGCAGGAAGGTTTTCGAGGTTTTTGGAGCCGCTGAGGTCCAGCTTGTGACTCACATGAATGCCGACTGGCAGTTCGATGAGCGGAGATTCTTTCCAGATCAATGTGTGGCAATGAATCTCCGCAGGGATCTTCGCCGGGTCATTCAGGCCGGATAGGTCGAGAATGGTAGTCTGCAGCCGTGCAGGCGCTTTTCCTGACTCAATGAGGGCAAGCAGCGTTTCGCTTTTCTTTTTCATGCGTCTCAGTCGATCACTCGGCGAATTTCCTTCGGATGATATTCGCGCTGGATGCGCACGATGTATTGGCCACGTGGGATTGTTACTGGACCATGTTCTTCGTGCAGAATGATGGCCTCAGCATCTTCCACATCGAGAAAAAGTCCGCCATCTCCACCGGCGAGCACTTGCGCACGCGCACCTGCCTTTAAGCGATGCGCATGACCCGTGACCTCACCCTCTGCTAGCACAGGCGGGCGCGGACGCAGATCAGCAGGAAGGTTTCCGGTAGCGATGATGAAGACATCGCCTTGCCGCCAGCTTTGAGGAGGCGTTTTGGAGCGGGAGAAAAGTTTGCCTAACATGATGCTGAAGTCTATGCCCCGACTCTGAATTCCGAAAGACTAAAGTGCAGCGGAATACGCTCCAGCAACCCGTCACCAAAGAGTTGATCGAGCTGCAAATGCTCGAGATGAACGTAGCCGATGTGGCATCGGCATTCGGCGATGGAACATAGCCTTGGACGTAGCGCCTGTTCGAAATCAGGGGAGTAGATATTGCCAATGACCTGGGGGATGAAATGGCAGCGCCGAGCGTCACCCACGCCGTCCACTGTGAAGGCGGTGTGACCACTGCGACATGAGAGACCGAGACTGGTGTGTGGCGACGCATTGAGACCGAAGTGTGGATCAATTTGCCGCAACTCGGCGCGCTCGGATTCGCTGTAATAGCCGGGCTCGCGCTTCCAGGCGTTGACCCAGAGATAGGTCTCCGGCGGCAAGGTCGCACGCAGTGTGTGGATGTCAGCGAACGACTCTTTTTTTCCAACAACACCCACGCTATGACGAATGCCCGATGCGCTCAGTGCAGCACACTGTGCGGTGAAGCGGGGGATCGTCGTTTCCGTCGGGTGATAGGTAGTCCACAGCGCGGTGGTGGCGCGGTTGAAGTCATGTAACGTGCTGATGGGAAAGCTTAGGTTCGTCTGCGCAGCCACACGCCACACATTCGGCAGATGGCTCAGTTCTTTCATGGCATCGCGGTAGTAGCCGTGGATCATCGCCTCGCCCCAGGGTGTGAAAAGGATGCTTATCTGCTCACTACGCGAGGCGACCCACGCGACAAAACGCTGCAAGCATTCAGCGTCGTGCTTTAACTCTGCGCGAGTGTTTCGTGTCTTGGCAAAGGGGCAGTAGCCGCAGGCATAGTTGCAACTCGAAAGAGGACCTCGGTAGAGAATGAACCAGCGTGGAGTCATGGTTTGCACTAGCGGAGTTCAAACGCTTCGATGGCGGACTTTACGTGATCAGAATAAAACCATGGACCAATCACATCACTCCACTCCAACCCGAGCAGTGTCGGGCGAAGATGGGAGACTTCTTGAGTGGCGGCGCCGCAAGTGAGCAGTTCGTTCAGTTGGGGGAAATCATCGAGCGCGTCATGTTGAAAACGGGAACGATAGGCCACGAGATCCAGGCCGTCGGCACGAAGGATGCTTTTGATGACATAGCGACGTTTTTGATCATCAAGGTCCAGTAACGCGCCGTGAGTGGCTTGCGAGTGATCCTTCAGAGTGGAAAAGTGGTCCAGAATCTCCTGTACACTACCACGGCCCACCGCCCACTCGGTGGAGTAATGCAGGGACCTTGTGTAGGAACGCGCACCAGCACCGAGGCCGACCATGCCGTCTTCCTGACAGCAGTAATGCACATCACAGCCGCCGGGATGAGCAGGTGATCGAAAAAGACGCATGGAGATTTGCGAGTAGCCATGCGCAAGCAAGAAGTCCCGTCCGCGGCGATACAAGTTCTCCCGTGCATCTGTCGGACGTTTGTCCTTGCGGCCTAGGCCTGTCAGTGGGCGCACATAAAGTGGGTAAAGAAAGATCTCTTCGGGTCGATGCCTTAACGCTGCTTCAAGTGAAGTTTGCCAGTCCTCAAGCGTCTGGCCTTCCACACCATAAATGAGGTCGATGTTTCGCACGGGAAAGCGTGCCGACTGCATCGCCGTCAGCGCTTTTTCGACATCTGTCGCCTTTTGTGGTCTGCCGAGTGCTCGCGTGTCTTTTTCTACAAAACTTTGCACGCCGAGACTTGCGCGTGTGGTGCCATTTTCGCGGAGAAAGGCCAGTTTTTCATCATCCACGCTGTCAGGCGACATTTCGACGGCGAATGGCACTGAATCAGTCGAGTGAGAAAAAGCGCTCATCATCGTAAAGAGGCGCTCGAGTTCAGGAATCGTCAAAAATGTCGGCGTGCCGCCACCGATGGCGATACGGGCGACTTTCGACTGCGGGCCGAGCGCTGCATGCACGGCTTCGATTTGACGCTCCAATGCATCAAGATAGGCCGTGACTCGGTCTTTTGCTGCTCCAGGACCCGTGGTGGTGAACAGATTACAGAAGCCGCAGCGGACGCTGCAAAACGGCACATGCACATAAAGAAAGAGGGCGCTCTTGTCTTCCTCTGCCCATGCCTTGTCTAGAGGAACGGAAGTAGCGAGTGAACGATAAGCCATCTTATGAGGATAGCCGTATGCATATCCTTGAAATAGCCCGCCTGAGTTGATCTGCGTTTCTAGGCTTGTCATGGAAGCACCTCCCAAGCTTTCAAATCGACCACACCATGCGAATACGGCACCTCCCAAACTGCCGGCACTGCCACCCGATGCCCGGTAAAGCCCTCCTCACCGTATGCGGTCCCATGATCTGAGCATGTAATGAGAAAAAGAGGTCTGCCACGACGATGAAATGCCTCCATGAGCAGTGGCAACTGCGCATCCACTTCACGCAGTGCCGCTGCATGACTCTCCAAGTCATCCGGCCCGCTGTCACGACAATAGAAATAGTTGGGCTGATGCAGTGCAGATACATTGATGAAGCAGCACAGCGGTTTCTCACGCGAGATTTCGGCCAGACGCTCCGCCGCAAAGGCAAACTGGTTTCTTGGCGATTCCTTGCAGGTCACGCCAAACTCAACACTCCAGTGGCTCTCATCAAAAAGGTCGGTCAATACCCGGCTGAGTGCGGTTTGCTTGTTGAAGAAACCTACTCCGCCCATGCAGAGCGTGTGGTAACCGAGCTTTCGAAATCCACTGATAACATCAGCATCATCAAAAATAAGCGTGTCGGCATTCGTGGTTTCGCTGCCCGCGAAACGCGCCGCGAACAGACGTCCACGGCTTGCATCCGCATCCGCTGGGGTCGGCAAAAAACCAGCAAAGAAAGCTTGGTGCGCCGGGAAGGTGAAGCTGCCCGGCGTGTGCCTCTTTTCCCACCCCAATTCTCCAATGAGCCGCGCCAGATGCGGTGTACGACCTTCTTGCCACTCCGCTACGGCAACATCATACCTTAAAGAATCAAGTACCAGCCAAAGCACGTCGTGCTCAGGCAGGAGGATGTTCATGTTTGGCCGGTTCATCGTTGTGCTATTGCCTTTCTATCGAAGCTAAGCAAAATCAACACATGACTGAAAGCAGTGCGCGAGTGATCTGGCTTTACGGCTTGCCAGGCGCTGGAAAAACCACCCTAGCGACTGAAATTGCCGCGCACTGGCGCGCTGAGGGCAAAAATGTAGTCATTCTCGACGGGGATGAGTTAAGGCGTGGCTTGAGTAGCGACCTCGGATTTAATGATCAACAAAGGGAAGAGAATATCCGGCGGGCTGCCCATGTGGCGGCGTTGCTTTGTTCGCAGGCGGTTTTTGTTGTGGCGGCGCTAGTCACACCACTTCGCCGGCATCGTGAATTGGTAGGTCGAATATTGCAGGACTTGCCGCACGAACTGCGCTGGTTGGACTGCCCACCAGCGATTTGCGAGAGTCGCCGCATTGCGCGAGATGGGCTCCATGCTGGCTTCAGCAGCGAATTCGTTTTTGAAACGCCAAGTTGAGCAACTGGCCATGATTTTACTGCGCTCGTGTTGAAATGCGTGTGGCAGCTTCCATACTCCGCCACCTTTCTCCTGAACCATGCTTTCCTTCCTCAAAATCCGCAATCTGGCACTCGTCGAAGATGTGACGTGGGAACTGGCGGCGGGGC
>JANOBP010000639.1:0-12970 GCA_031411715.1 Verrucomicrobiaceae bacterium
CTGGTGCGCGTCAGCTTTGTCATCGTCACGCCAGTCGCCGCGGAAACCATCGCCTACATCGGTTGCTTCACCGCCTTGATGGCCGCGTTGATGGCCACGCAGCAAAACGACATCAAGCGCATCCTTGCCTACTCCACGCTCAGTCAACTCGGCTACATGGTCATGGCCGTCGGCGCTGTCGCGATGATCGCAGCAAGCGGCCATGCATCACATGGGGCGCACCCAGGACATGCGGCCATGTTCCATCTCTACACGCACGCCTTTTTCAAAGCCATGCTCTTCCTCGGCTCCGGTGCCATCATCTACGCCTGCCACCATGAGCAGGACATCTGGAAGATGGGTGGCCTCTGGAAGCACATGCCAGCGACATTCGTCACTTTCGCCATCGGCACAGCAGCGTTGATGGGCGTGCCCCCACTAAGCGGTTTCTGGAGCAAAGAAGCCGTCCTCGGCACCGCTTATGACAGCCACTCGCACCTCCTCTTCTATGGCGCGGCCATCACCGCCACGTTGACGGCCTTCTACATGACGAGGCTCTGCATCGTGGCCTTCTTTGGTAAACCGCGCAGCGAGTCTGCCCACCATGCCGTCGAGGCACCACTACTCATGATCCTGCCACTCGGCCTGCTGGCGATCTTCTCCATGCTCTCCGCTTGGGGGCCACTAGCAACCTTCCTTCAAGCCATGAAGCCGGAGCACGTGACAGAGCATGACACCGTGTTCTGGGCATCAATCGCGGCACTTCTCATTGGTGCAGGTGCATCCATGTTCATCTATCGCGGCAAGGACCGTGACCCAGTGAACATCCCGCTCTTTGCCAACAAATTCTACTTCGACGAGATTTACGCCGTCATCGTTCGCGTGTTCCAGGATCGTCTGGCATGGCTCGTCACCGGCTTGGAGCGTATTTTCGTCGATGGCCTCGTCGCGCGACTGCCAGCCTACATCGTCGCACGCATCGGCAATGCCACGCGCCTGCTGCAGGGCGGTCATTTGCAGGGCTATACCTTCTTGTTGGGCGGTGGCATCATCGCCGTCATTTATCTCCTCGTTTTTGTGCTGCCACGCATGGCCATTTGATTGATATGAGCGTTCTCGAAATCGTCATCCTGCTGCCCATCCTCGCCGCTATCGCGGTGTGGCTCGGCGCACCCGCGCGTGCCACTTCCATCGCGGCCACGCTGATCAATCTCGGCACCGTTTTCGGCCTGTGCTTCAATTACAGCTCCAAAGGCCTCACCGGACTCGCCTACACCAACGCGCACGAAATTCTCGCCAATCCGGCCATGAGTTTTTCCGTCGGCGCAGATGGCGTGTCACTCATCATGGCGTTGCTGACCGCCATCGTGATGTTTGCAGCCATTTGGCAGATATCCGACCGACCAGCCATTTTCTATGTCACCTCGCTGCTGATCGGTGGCGGTGCGCTGGGAGCCTTCCTGACCACGGACATCTTCTTTATCTACGCCTTCCATGAACTGGCGCTGATTCCGACCTTCCTGATGATCGCCCTCAATGGTCATGCCGAGCCAGCCGTGCGCAAAGCAGTCGCCTGGAAGGCCACCATTTACCTTGGCATCGGCAGTTTGGTGCTGCTAGCTGGTCTTGTTTGGGTCGTGCTCGAATATAGCGGCGGTTCCAAGCTCACCTTCGATCTCGAAGCCCTACGTGCTCAAGCCGCGCTTACGCCGCTGCCAGTCGAAAAGCAGGCGCAGATTTTCTTCGTCCTGCTGATCGGGTTTGGCACGCTGGTGAGCTTATTCCCTTTCCACAGTTGGGCCGCACCTGCTTACGCCACGGCACCGACTCCCGTCGCCATGCTGCACGCAGGCGTGCTGAAAAAATTCGGACTCTACGGCCTCATCCGCATCGCTTTGCCACTACTTCCGCAGGCTGCGCAGGTTCCGTGGGTGCAGAATGCGCTGCTGCTCATGCTTTTGGGCAACATCCTCATCATGGGCCTCGTCACCATTCGCGCTCAGCGGCTTGACGAGACTCTGGCCAACTCCAGCGTCATGCACATGGGCTACGTCTTCCTCGGCATCGCCGCAGGCAGTGAAGTTGCACTCAAAGGCGCCGTCATCCTCATGTTCGCCCACGGCATCTCGATTGCACTGCTCTTTGCGCTCACAGGCCGCATGCGCAATCAACTCGGCACACTCGAATACAGCAAACTCGGCGGTCTCGCCTCACACGCACCCGCCTTCACCGTCCTCTTTGCCTTTGGAGCCTTCGCCAGCATCGGCTTGCCCGGTTTGACCAACTTCGCTGGCGAAGTGATGGTCTTCGCTGGCAGCTTCGCCGGTTTCCACGGTGGCAGCCTTCAAAACCTGCACTGGACTGTGATCCTCGCACTCTGGGGGGTCGTCATGAGCGCTGTGTACATGCTGCGCGCCTACCGCAGCATCTTCCACGGCAGCGCCACCACCGGCCTTTTCATGAGCGATCCCGCACTCTCTCAGCGCCTGCCACTCATCCTCATGGCCGCCACGCTCCTCATCACCGGTTGCTGCCCTTGGCTGCTGCTCAACCTCATGACGAAACTCAACTAAGCCATGAACGTCTTCAGCATCGAAGCCAGCCTCGCCCTTCTCGGCCTCGTCCTCCTCATGGTCGAAGCCTTCAAGCCCGACATCTCCCGCCGCACGCTCGCCTACACCGCCATGGGCGGCACCGCGCTTGCACTTCTCTTACTCTGCTTTGCCGGCACCTCACAGCCCGCTTTCATCGCCCCATGGCATCAGCTCGACAGCCTCGCGCTCTTCTACAAAGGCTTCGCGCTCGTCATCACGCTACTCGTGCTCTGGCTCACATTGGAATGCGCTCCCTACCTCACGCGCTACACCGTCGATGGTCAGCTTGGTGAGCTTTTCAGCCTGCCGCTCATCGTCTGTGCTGGCATGATGTGGATGGCCTCCGCGCGCGACCTCGTCACCGTCTTCATCACACTCGAACTCGTCACGGTCAGCTTCTACGTCCTCGTCGCCTTTGCGCGCAAAAGCGCGTTGAGCCTCGAAGCCGGAGTGAAATACCTCATCCTCGGCGCGCTGAGCACTGGCGTCCTCGTCTATGGCATCGCTTGGATCTACGGAGCCACGGGCAGCATGAATTTTGAAGCCATCGGCCACGCGCTTGCCAATCCAGCCACTAGCAAGCCCGCCGCGCTCTTCGGTGCCGCCATGCTGCTGGCAGGCCTCGGCTTCAAAGTCGCCGCCGCTCCCTTCCACATGTGGGTGCCTGACGTTTATCAAGGCGCGCCCACACCCGTGACCACCTTCCTCTCCGTTGGCTCCAAAGCCGCCGGTTTCATCGTCCTCACGCGCACGCTCGACGCCTTCCTCGCGCCCGGCTCCATCATCGCCAGCGAAGTGCAGGCACTGCTGCTCGTCGGCGGCTCACTCACCGTCCTACTCGGCAGCTTGCCAGCCATGTTCCAAAACAACGTCAAGCGCCTGCTCGCCTACTCCAGCATCAGCCACGCTGGCTATCTGCTCCTCGCGCTCGCCTGCCGCAGCACCGTTCGCTTTGACATTGGTAGCGACGGCATCGTCGCTTTCTACCTCGCGACCTACCTGCCCATGACCGTGCTCGGCTTCCTCGCTCTCGGCCTCATGCGTGTGAATGGCCAGGGAGAGGACCTTAACGACTTCAAAGGCCTCGCCAAACGCTCTCCACTGCTCGCCCTGCTCATCACCATCGCATTCGCCAGCCTTGCCGGCCTGCCGCTCACCGCTGGATTCATAGGCAAGATGTTCGTCTTCCTCGGACTTGTCGATCACGGCTACTGGGGTGCCCTGAGCTGCGCCGTCATCGCCGCCGCCGCCGGCTTCTACTACTACTTCCGCATCATCCTGGCCATGTACACCACCGAAGGTGCCGACGCCCCCGCCATCCCACTCGCGCCCATGACCAAAGCCATCGCCTGCGCGCTCGCCGCTGTCATCGTGATGCTTGGTGTGTATCCAAGACCGTTGCAGAAGGTGCTCACGCCAGTTCAATCAGTTGCCACGGCTAAGTGATTGACACCATGGCTGCAGAACTGCTAAAAAGGCAGTCATGCACTTTGGCAGCTACTTCTCATGCGTCCTATGCCTTTCATTAGGCAGCAGCGTTCTGTCCCCCGTGCTTCTGGCGCAAGAGGAGGAGGGCAGATTGCCTGTGCTCGCCGCCAATCTCGATGTGCTACTGAATTTCAGCACGCTGTGGCAGACTTCTGTGGCTGACTTTGAACAGATGTACACGCCGAAGGCCGCCGACCCGAAGCAGCAGAAAAAAAACCCGCAGTTCGAGTGGCTCAGCGCCAGCAAAGACCGCGCGCGTTTCTCGCGGCAGATGTACACCAATGTGGAGACAAAGTTGACGATGTTCGCCGGCTCCATCAAGCTTGAGGAAGCCGTCGTCGAGTTCGTCAATGGCAAGGCGGCGCGGGCGACGGTGTCGTTTTATAATCGCGGCGACTCAGGGGAGATCGAGACGAAGGAGTTTGACCGCATTTTCAAAGTGATCGGTCAAAACATCGGGCAGGCAACCAAAGTGGGGCCGAAGAAGCAACTCAACTCCGCCAATGCCGCGCTGCCGGTGGTGGGCTGGATGTGGACGTCACCTACGGGCATCGCCTTGCTCGAGTACAACCAGTACGACACACCGGGGAAGGTCACGAAACCTGAGTTCCTGCGCCTGAAGCTAGCGGCACCGAACCAGGCGGACTTCAGCATGGGGAAGATGGTTACAGGTGTGCAACGCATGGAGTTACTCAAGCGTGTGAGCAAAAACCCAGCAGGTGACGTGTTCATCACCGGCGTGCCCATGGTGGACCAAGGGGCCAAAGGCTACTGCGTGGCCGCGAGCTGCCAGCGCCTCTTTGAATACATGCGTGTGCCGTGTGATCAGCATGAACTGGCCAAGCTCGTCAGCGTGGATGCAGAGAAGGGCGCGGACATCTTTGGCATGCAGAAGAGCCTGGCCAAGATCGATGGTAAATTCAAAGTCACCTTCAAAACACTGGCCTCTCCGTATTCTTCCAACAGCAGCAAGCGCCGTGTCTCGGATAAGGAGTTTATCTCCATCATCAAAGATCACACCGACAAGGGTATCCCCCTGCTCTGGGCCTTGGCGCTGGGCCGTGCGGAAGAAGACCCGCCGCTGCCGGGCGCAGGACAGACCAGCGGTGGCCACATGCGCATGATCATCGGTTACAACGTGGCCAAAAATCAGGTCATCTTCACCGACTCTTGGGGCGCAGGCCATGAACTGAAGCGCATGGCCACGCTGGATGCTTACGAGGTCACCATGGGGCTGTATTCCATGTCACCACGCGGGCTGTGATCATGAAAACATTGCTTCGAACTCTAACTATCTTGTGGGTGTTTTGTTTTACTGGGTGCCAGCATCAAGCCACAACGTCGGTCCAACAGACCAGCCTACCAAAAGATTTAAGCCCTCGCTATTCCCAAAAGGATCTGATCGGAGTTTGGGAGGTCGTGCATTACTTTTCTAACTCTGGCGCAAAAGGTCCGGCAAAACCCAATTTGAAATACTGTTTCAGCGAAGATAGAGCTTACACTGGGGTGCCACCCGAAGTGTCGCATGATGGAGCAGAGGCCAACAGTAGCTACTTTCTCGTTAAAGATTACATCATCATTGAAGGTGGGCTGGGTGTTACGCCTGCTGTGCTAAGTATCCGCGATCTTCAAAAAGACACTCTCGTTCTTGCCGAAGATCACTGGGGCAGCATCACTCTCCGTAGAATTCGAAAAACTTGGGATGGTGGGCCCACACCTGTCCTGAAGCCAAAGCAGATTCCATTGAGCGGAAGACCAGTCCCATAACAATAGTCAAGACACGCGGCCTTCTTCCACGTCCATGACGTCAAAATAGGTCTGCAAGTCGTCACGGTGGCTCAGGCCGGACTCTTCCTTGTTCTTCACCAGACCTGGGGAGCCGTTGTCACGCCAGCCGCGCTTGAGCAGGAAGCCGTTCCAGACTTCAATCTGCTCGGCATCGGGCCGACGTCCGTTTTGGCAGCACCATTCCAGGATTTCCTCGTCGCTGCCGCCTTCTAGCGTGCGCTTGGTCAGGTCTTCGAAGCTGACAGCGAGAAAACGGCACACGCGGTCATCGAAGGTGCGGTTTCCCGGCATGAAGCCAAGGTGATAGCCCTCCGGCATCGTGCCTTCGCGAGCGAAGTAGCGGATTTTATCAAGGATGCGGCCGAAGACGACGATGCCGCCGACCATGTCACGAGGGGAACGAAATGGAAATGCCATGCGCTCCAGATACGAGTCGCGGCGGCGCTCGTCAATCCTGCGGAATTGGGAGATTTGGCAGCTTGCGCGGGGCAGGTCTGCCCGTATCCTCGCGGCCCCAAAAAACACCCAGAAATATGACACAGCTCGACCAACTCAAGCAGTACACCGTCGTCGTGGCCGATACCGGCGACTTCGAGGCCATGAAGTCCTACAAGCCTCAAGACGCCACCACCAATCCGTCACTCATTTTGCAAGCATCGCAGAAGGTGGAATACAAGTCGCTGGTCGATCAAGCAGTGGCAGATGGTAAATCTGGCGGAGTTGATGCGGTTATGGACCGCCTTGTCGTGGCCTTTGGCCTGGAGATTCTCAAGATCGTCCCAGGCCGTGTTTCGACTGAAGTGGATGCCCGCCTGTCCTTCGACACAGAGGCCAACATCACCAAGGCTCGTCAGTTGATCGGCATGTATGAGAAGGCAGGCATTCCACGTGAGCGTATCCTCATCAAGATCGCCTCGACGTGGGAAGGCATCAAAGCGGCTGAAGTGCTGCAAAAAGAAGGCATCAACTGCAACCTGACGCTGCTCTTTAGTCTGGCGCAGGCCGTGGCATGCGCCGAGGGCGGCATCAAGCTCATCTCGCCTTTCGTGGGTCGTATTCTCGACTGGCACAAGAAGAGCACGGGCAAGGATTTTGCCCCCACGGAAGATCCCGGTGTGATCTCCGTGACGCAGATCTACAACTACTACAAGCACTTCGGTTACACGACTGAAGTCATGGGTGCGAGCTTCCGCAATAAGGGTGAAATCACCGAATTGACCGGCTGTGACCTGCTGACCATCAGCCCAGGATTGCTCGGCGAACTCGCAGCGAGTGAAGACGCCATCACGCCAAAGCTGAACGCAGCCAATGCCAAGTCCCTCAAGATCGAGCGCATCGGCAGTGATGAAAAAACCTTCCGCTGGCTGTTCAACGAGGACGCCATGGCGACTGAGAAGACCGCCGAAGGCATCCGCAACTTTGCCAAGGACATCGTGAAGCTCGAAACGATGGTGACTGCGGCCTTGGGCTGATTGACCAAGCCATGCTGACCAAGCGCATCATCCCCTGCCTCGACGTGAAGGAAGGACGTGTCGTCAAAGGCACGAAGTTCCTGCAACTGCGGGATGCAGGTGATCCCGTGGAGTGCGCGCAGGTTTATAATGCCCAAGGGGCGGATGAATTGGTGTTTCTCGACATCACGGCGAGTCATGAGGAGCGCAAAACGATGGTGGATGTCGTGGCGCGCACGGCGGCCAGTTGTTTCATGCCACTGACCGTCGGCGGCGGCATCCGCACCGTGGCAGACATGCGCGAGATGCTTTTAGCGGGTGCCGACAAAGTGGGGATCAACACGGCAGCGGTGAAGACGCCCCACGTGATCGATGAAGCTGCTGAGGCCTTCGGTTGTCAGTGTCTTGTCGTGGCCATTGATGCCAAACGCAATGAGCACGGTTCATGGACGGTGTACACTCATGGTGGTCGGCACGCGACGGAGCTGGACGCCGTCGAATGGGCGGCTGAGGTCTGCCGACGCGGCGCAGGTGAAATTTTGCTCACCAGCATGGATTCAGACGGCACCAAGGCCGGTTACGACATTGCACTGACGCGTGCAGTGAGTGAGGCCGTGACGATCCCTGTCATCGCCAGTGGCGGTGCCGGCACCATGGACCACATGGTCGATGTGCTGCGGGACGGAAAGGCAGACGCGGTGCTTGCAGCGAGTATTTTCCACTTCGGTGAATTCACCGTGGGAGATGTGAAGCGCTATCTCGGCGAGCGCGGGTTGCCAGTGCGGCTGTAAACGAAAAAACCCGCCAGCCTTGCGGCTAGCGGGTTTTCCGGTGATTAAGGTTAGCTCGCGGACGAGGTGACGGCGTCTGTGCCGCGCTCGCCAGTGCGGATGCGGATAGCGTCGATGACAGCGCTGACGAAAATCTTGCCATCACCGATCTTACCAGTGTTGGCGGCCTTTTGAATGGCCTCCACGACGGTGTCGGAGCGGCTGTCATCGACAACGATCTCGATTTTCACTTTGGGAAGGAAATCGACGGTGTACTCACTGCCGCGGTAAATCTCGGTGTGACCCTTCTGGCGTCCAAATCCTTTAACTTCGACGACTGTCATACCTTCGACGCCGACTTCGGCCAAGGCTTCTTTGACGTCCTCTAGTTTGAAAGGTTTGATGATGGCTTCGATTTTTTTCATGGTGACGGCAATTAGATTGTGGTTTCGTGGTTTGCAATGATGAGCACCAGGGGAAGTGAATTTTCCCGCGATGAGCGTTGCGAGGTGAGTGTTAAGCCAAAAGCGTGCCAACTTCCAAGCGGATTTATCGGACATGCTATTTCTAGCCATATACGAAGGGAGAGCCACATTGCAAAGACGAGCGGTGTGGGCTTATCTCGGCATTCATGCACCTTCGTTCTGCTCTTCCCGCCCTCTTCCTCGCCTTTTTTGCCATCTGCCAGGCGCAGGATGTGGCTTTAGAGATCAAATTACACTGGGAGCCGGGCCAGTTTTACCTTCAGGAGTCCGACACTGACACGACGACATTCCTCACGGCTTTGGGCCAGAAGCATGATCAAAAGCTGCGCCTGCGTCAGACGACCTCCATCCGTGTCACGCAGGCGGCAGATCAGAGCCGTGAGGCGCGGGTAAGCATCGACTCTCTTAAAGGCGAATTGCTGCAGGATGGGCTGCTGAATCCCTTCGACTCGGCCAAAATGGAAGATGCACTGCCGATCCTACGCAAAACGGTGGGCAACACGGCCGGCAAGTCCTTCACTCTGACATACGATGCACAGGACAACTATCAAGACGTGCGTGACATCGCGCCCCTAGTCTCTGGGGGCAGCACACCGGATTTGAACTCCATCGCGGATGCGAAACAGCTCGCAACCCTCTTCCGCCGGTCTTTAGAAATGGGGCTGCCGAAGATTCCCGTGCGGCCTGGTGATAAGTGGATCAGCGAGGAGTCAGTGTCCTTCAGCGAGGTAGGTACGGTGCAGGTCAAACTTCGGGCGAAGTTTGATGGGTTTGTGGATCGTGAGGGACGCAAGCAGGCACAGATCGCCTTTGAGGGCACGCTGGAAACCCAAAAAGACTCCGACACCAAGCGATCCGTGACCATGGATAAGGACTCGAAGATTACCGGCCAGGTGTTTTTCGATGTCGAACGCCGCACCGTCTCGCTTTCGGTGCTGATGGCCATGATCAACATGAACGTCGAAGGCAAAAAGCTTCCCGTGCGCCAGCAAGTGACGACAAGATTGGTGGCGATGAAGAGGGCCAGCTAAAATCGCCGAAGGCAGTCATTTAACCACGACTCCCGCCTCCCCGACCTCCCAGCCGAGGCCAGCGGCACGCACCGCCACTGCGGTGGCATTCTGCGGCCAAGCGGTGCTTGCTTGGTTGCCAAAATGTGCGCTCCATGTCTGCCACTTACCTTGAATCTGTGCCTGCACCACCCACCAGCGTGTCTGGCCCATCCAGCGCTCATCCGTATGCCGCCAGCTCACACCAGCCGCAGTCTTCGTGACAGCTGGAGCCGGTAAATTCGACTGACTCAGCCACGGAGAGGCCGGAGGGATGGCATGAGTCGTATAGGCGCGCTCCATCGTGTACGTGGCGATTTTCCCCACATCCTTGTTCAAGGCACCAAAGTTCCAGTGGAAGTGCCCTGGGGTCATTTTCAGACCGCGCTCACGCAGGACACTCATCTGCCGTAAAATCTCTCCAGCAACGCGGTCGGTGCCAATGTTGGACGTATTCATCCCCGGCCAGATATGGCGTCCCATCGTGTTTTGCTCGAGCCACCAGTCATAATACGTGATGAAGCCCAACTTCGGCCGATCAATGGTCCAATAGAGCTGCGGTGTGAAATAGTCCACCCAACCCTGTTGCAGCCACTTCCGTGAATCCGCAGCAAGATCTTCATATGGATCAAGTCCACCACCCGTCCCTTCTGGATAATTAGGTCGCCACAATCCGAATGGGCTGATGCCGAACTTCACATGCCTTTTGGCCGTCTTGATGCCCTCATAAATGAGGCGCACGGTTTCATCGACATTCTGCCTCCGCCACGCAGTGAGCTCAAGTGGACCTCCGGCGGTTTTATAGCGGCCAAAACTCGTCTCATCGGGGAATTCGATCTTCTTCTTCGCAGCGTCCGTGATCGGGTATGGATAAAAATAATCGTCGATGTGAATCCCATCGACATCATACCGCTTTGTCACGTCCATGATCACCGCGATGGCCTGCGCGCGCACCTCTGGAACTCCCGGGTCCATCCACCAGTCGATGCCATACTTCATGGTCCACTCCGGGTGCTTCCGCCGTATGTGATCCGCACTTGGTGCATGTTTTTCACCCGCCAGCGCACGGAAAGGATTGAACCAGGCATGCAGTTCCATGCCGCGCTTGTGCGCTTCATTCACCGCAAACTCCAATGGGTCCCAGCCTGGTCCCTTGCCCATCTCACCGGTCAAAAAAGGTGACCAAGGCTCAATCTCAGAAGCATACATTGCATCGCCTGCCGGTCGCACTTGGAAGATGAGGGCATTCAGCCCCACCTTGTCCGCCGACTCGATCAATGCCAACAACTGCTCCTTTTGCCGCGCCACTGGGAGTCCTGGCTCACCTGGCCAGTTGATATTTCTCACCGTCGCGATCCAAGAGCCACGCAACTCACGAGCAGGCGGCGGCACGCTGTTTTGCGCGAGCGACACGCTGGCGAGGAGCAAAAAAACAAATGGGTAGAACTTCATGAGCATGCAGCCAAAACGGAAAGCCTTATTTGCTGCCTGTCGCATCATTTTTCCATTCAAAGACGTAACCATCCCGCTCCATGAACCTCCATCTGCACCGTCCACTGTCCCGCCGCACGCTCCTTCGCAGCGCAGGCATCACGCTTGGCCTGCCATTTCTCGAAACCATGCTGCGTGCGAATCAAGCACCCTCCATCCCGCGGCGCATGGTCGCCATCGAGACGAACATGGGCATCATCCCACAATACTTCTTTCCAGAGAAAGCCGGACGTGATTACTCGCTCACTCCCTACTTGGAGAAACTCGCCACGCATCGAGACAAGATGACCGTTCTCTCGGGCGTCAGCCTTCCTGGCGTCACCGGTGGGCACGCAGCTGAAAAATGCTTCCTTACTGGCACGCCTCATCCAGAGCGTGGCGGCTTCCGCAATGGCGTCTCGCTGGATCAAGTGGCTGCTGAGCACATCGGCAACACCACGCGCTATCCATCCATCAGCCTCGCTATGACGAGTGAGGGAAACCGCACGCTCAGCTACACACGCAGCGGCGCACCGATCCCAGCTGAGGTGAGTCCGCGAAAACTCTTCCAGCGCCTTTTTGTCCAGGGAAAGGCAAGCGAGGTCGAGGCCAACGTCGAAGCGCTGCGTCAAGGCCGCAGCATGCTGGACTTCGTCAGCGATGAGTCGAAGCGCCTGAACAATACCCTCTCCAAAGCCGACAAGCAGCGTATGGACGAGTATTACACCTCCGTCCGCGAGTTGGAGCGTCGCCTGCACTCTGCCGAGGAATGGGAATACAAACCCAAACCCATTATCAAAGCCGACGCACCAAACGACATTGATGACTCACGCGAATTCGTCGCCAAAACCAAGCTCATGTTCGACGTCATGAAGCTCGCGCTCGAAACAGACTCCACGCGCATCATCACACTCTTCATCGACACCGTCGTCATTCACAACATCACGCACCATGGCAATCGGCCGGAAGCACTCGCTGAGCTACGATCCAAAGAAGAAGCTCAATTTGGTGCTCTCAACGACTTCCTCACCGCGCTGGACGGCACCAAAGAGGAGAACCAAACCCTGCTAGACCGCACTCAAGTCCTCTACGGCACTCCCATGGGCAGCGCCAACTCGCATAGCAATGTCAACCTCCCCACGCTCCTTGCTGGTGGCGGTTTCAAGCACGGACATCACCTCGCCTTTGACGCCAAGAACAACTACCCCCTGAGCAATCTCTACCTCTCGATGCTCCAGCGTCTTGGCATCGAGACGAGTGAGTTCTCCACCGCCAAGGGCACGATGTCCGGATTGGAAATGGTCTGATGGGCTTTAAGCCATGATGCCGGGGACAAGCTCACCGTGGACGTCGGTGAGGCGGAAGTCTCGGCCTTGATAGCGGAAGGTCAGTCGCTCATGATCCAGACCGAGGAGATGCAGCACCGTGGCGTTTAGATCGTGAGTGTGAACGGGGTTTTCAGCGACGTTGAAGCCGTAGTCGTCGGTTCTGCCAAAGGTGGTGCCAGGTTTGATGCCACCACCTGCCAGCCACATGGTGTAGGCATCTTTATGGTGATCACGCCCAGGGGCTGTTTTGGTGCCGTCACCATTGGCACCTTGCCGGAGCGGAGTGCGGCCAAATTCGCCGCCCCAGATGATGAGCGTTTCATCGAGCATGCCGCGTTGCTTGAGATCACGGACTAGTGCGGCCATGGGTTGATCGACATCTTTAGCTTTGTCTCGAATGCGCTTGTTCAGGCTACCATGGTGGTCCCAATCCGAGTCAAAGAGCTGCACGAAGCGTACACCGCGCTCGACGAGGCGGCGGGCGAGCAGGCAGTTGTTGGCAAAAGAAGCCTTGCCGGGCTGTGCTCCATACATGTCGAGCGTGGCCTTGCTCTCGTGCTTGATCTCC
>JANOBP010000640.1:0-23803 GCA_031411715.1 Verrucomicrobiaceae bacterium
TGGTCTTCGACTATATCGAAACCTTCTACAACCCCGTGCGCCTCCACAGCGCCCTGGGCTTCCAATCCCCTGTGGCCTTCGAAAACTCTATCCAAAACAATTAACCCAACTTTCCGCGTCCACGTTTTCGACGAAAGATCACTCCAAGCGGTCAACATCGGCATCGGCGGAGACAAAACGCAGAACGTTCTCTGGCGTCTCGATCACGGCGTCGTCGAAGGTTTGCAGCCGAAGGCCATCGTGCTCATGATCGGCAACAACAACATGTTCTTCACGCCCGAGACGGGCGTCGAAGCCGCCGCCAAAGGCATCGAGATGTGCGCGAAGAACCTGCGTGAGAAGTTTCCTGGTGCCACCATCATCGTGGCGAAGATTCTGCCAGCCCACACGCCCGGGAATCGCTTCTACGAAGACATCAAAAAGACCAACGCCGCCCTCGATCCCCTGAAGCTCGATAGCGATCCGAACGTGAAAGTCCTCGACCTCTTGTCCGACTTCACCAACGCGGATGGCACGATCAAGAAGAACCTTTTCACCCCGGATAACATTCACCTCTCGCCTGCTGGCTATGCGGTGTATGCAGAGAAGTTGAAGCCGCTGCTGGCTCGGAAATAGCCTGAGATCGACAGAAGAATAGGGACAGAAGAATCATCTGAAACTCATTCTCTTGTCCCCATTCTTCTGTCGACTTCACCCGCATGTCGAGATCAGCAGCCTTGCGCCGTTATTATAAGACCCGCTCGCCTCATGCTTCGCCACCTCCTCGCCTGCTTTCTTGCCACGTCGCTTCTCGCTGCGCCACCAACGGCGTTTTTGGAACAGCATTGTTACGACTGCCATGATGCGGAGACGAAGAAGGGCGATCTCGATTTGACGGCGCTCACGATCGACGCGCAGCATTTGGACCTGCTCGTCAAAGTTCACGATGCGGTGGAGCGTGGCGAGATGCCGCCGAAAAAGAAAAAGCAGCCTGCGAAGGCGGAGCGGGCGGCGTTTGTGAGCGAGATGGACGCGAAGCTGATGGCGCTGGCGGAGTCGGGCGATCAGGGGCGCATTCGGATGCGGCGGATGACTCGGGTGGAGTTTCAAAACACGCTGCAGGACCTGCTGGCACTGCCGAGACTCGACATCACGGCGCTGCTGCCGGCGGATGGTCGTGTGGCGGGCTATGACAAGATGGCGGGGGCGCTGGACATCTCGCCCGCGCATCTCGCGGCGTATGAGGAGGCGGTGGAAAAGGCGTTGGGTGCGGCGATCGCCATGAGCAGTGCGCCGCCGCGAGTCTTCAAGAAGCGCATCTATCCGGCGGGGTTGTTCAAGTTTGGCGGGAACCTGCTCCAGGGGCAGTTCGTGCTGCTGAAGGACATGCAGCCTGATCCGGCGCTGCCAGTGCGCGGCGGCTTTGAGGACAAAAATGGCCATGTGGGCGATGCGGGGCCGGACTTGGAGGAAAGGCGCAAGCTGCTCGAAGCCGTGAAGAAATCGGAGAGCGCGGTCGGTTTGCTCAATCCGAATCTCGCGGGCTATGAGGCGGCGATGAATGTGTCGCCGATCTACGCGGGGATGTATCGGATGAAGCTATCGCTCTGGGGCTTTCAGTGGAACGAGGGCAAGCCGGAGCCTTGCACCGCACCGCAGGCTGCGGTGCTGCGGGCGCATGAGGAAGGCAAGCAACAGGAAGGCGGGCGCTTGCTGCATGCCTTCACCGCGCCGTCCATGAAGTCGAACGAGGAGGAGATCACCGAGTGGCTCGATGCGCATGAGAGCATCGTCTTTGATCCCGTGTCGGTGCCGTGGACGGGCCTGCGCGTGGGACAGGTGGCGGGTCGCGCGATGAAGCATGTCGGGCCGGGCATGGCGATTGATTGGTTCGAGATCGAGGGGCCGATCAACGTTGTGTGGCCGCCGGTGAGTCATCAACTTTTGTTTGGCGATCTTTCGATCAAGCCGTGGCCGCAAGGCAGTGAGGCGATGCCGCCGCAGCGCGAGAAGGTGCGCAGCATCGGCGGTTATGTGCCGAGCATGTATTTCGACCTCACGCCGCAGGAGCGAAAGCCGCCGTTGGAGACCGTGCAGTCCGCGCAGCCGGAAGCGGATGCCCGCAAGCTGCTCACGACGTTTTTGCCGAAGGCGTTTCGTCGTGAGGTGAAGGCCGAAGAGATCGAGCCCTATGTGGCGCTGCTGCGCTCACGACTCGCCGCCAAGGACTGCTTTGAGGATGCCATGCGGCGCGTGTATGTCGCGGTGCTCACCTCGCCGGAGTTTTTGTTTCATGCGCCGGATTCGCTCGCTTCGCGTCTCTCCTACTGGCTGTGGAACGGCCCGCCCGATGCCGAGTTGCTCGTCGCTGACCTCCAAAACCCAGCGGTGCTCCGCAAACAGGTGGATCGCCTGCTCGCGGACAAAAGAAGCACGCGCTTCATCGAGGACTTCACCAATCAATGGCTCGAACTCAGCCGTCTCGATGAAACCACGCCTGATCCGCAGCTTTACCCCGAGTATCGCTTTTTGCTCCACGAAGGCATGGCGGCCGAGACGCGTGCCTTTTTGCGCGAACTCATCCAAAACGATCTTCCCATCAGCTCGCTGCTCAAACCGGGCTTTGCCATGCTCACGCAGCGTCTTGCTGAGCACTACGGCATCCAGAACGTGCATGGAGTGGAGCCGCGCAAAGTGCCGCTGCCGCCTGAAAGCCTGCGCGGAGGCCTGCTCGGCCATGCGGCCATTCACAAGCTCACCGCGAATGGCACCACCACCTCGCCCGTGAAGCGCGGCGTGTGGGTGATGGACCGCGTGTTGAACGATCCCGCCCCGCCACCGCCGCCCGGTGTGTCTGCTGTCGATCCCGATACTCGCGGCACCACCACCGTGCGCGAGCAGCTCGAAAAACACCGCGCCGATGTCAACTGCGCCGCCTGCCACGCGAAGATCGATCCCGCAGGCTTCGCACTCGAAGCCTTCGATCCCATTGTCGGCTTGCGTGATCGCTACCGTTCCAATGGCCAAGGCGATGAACCGCCCGAAAAGGGCAAAACCGACTGGCGTGTGCAATACAAGCTCGGCCCCAAAGTGGACCCAAGCGGTTCCCTCACCGATGGCCGGAAGTTCAGTGGTCCCAATGATTTGAATGCCCTCCTCACCAGCGATCCCGCCCGACTCGCCCGCGCCTTCATCGCCCACCTCTCCCGCTACGCCACCGGAACCGAAGTCAGCTTTGCCGACCGAGTTCAGATCCGCCAGATCATCGAGAGCACCAAGAGCAGTGGGTATGGAATGAGGTCGTTGATCCATGCCCTTGCTTCGGATCGGATTTTTATAGGCAAGAGAATGGGGGCAGAAGAATAAAATGCTTTGACCTCCGAATCCTATTCTCCTGCCCCCATTCTTTTGCCTACTCTCCCCGTCATGCCCATCCACCGCACGCTTGAACTCCAGAGCATCTCCGACAAAGCCTTCGCCGAGATTGACGAGGTGGTGATGCGTTGTGCTTACGCGAGTCAGAACCACTTTGGGCGGATGTTCGACGAGCGCATCTATGAGAACGACCTCGCGGCGAGGCTGCGTGCAGAAGGGTTCGAAGTTCACACCCAGGTCCCCATCAAAGTCAGTCACGGCAGCTTCGAGAAGACCTACTATCTTGATCTTGTCGTGAACCAGATGCTTTACGAGCTGAAGGTCGTCAGCGTGTTGCTACCCGAACACGATGCGCAGGCCTTGAACTACGCAATGCTGCAAGACATTCGTCTGGTGAAGCTCTTGAACTTTGGCGAGGCCGAGGTTCGCGGAAAGCTGTTACGCAATGCCGTGGGTGAGCCCGAACGCCATCAACCCACCATGCGAAAGACAGGATGGAAGCCCTTGGGTGCGCGTTGTGAGGACTTGATCGGGCACGGCAAAGAACTGATCCGCGACTGGGGAACTCATTTGAGCAGCACACTCTACACTGAGGCTCTCGTTCATCACTTTGGTGGTGAGGATCATTGTGTGCAGCGGATGGAGTTATCATCAGGTGAAGTCAGCCTTGGCACGCATCCTGTGCAGATGCATGACGAATGCCATGGATTTGTAGTCACAGGATTCACCCGGCCTCAATCCGGCTATAGGCAACATCTTGAAGTGCTGTTGCAACACGCTCCAACACTGAAGGGTATTCAGTGGATCAATCTGAACCATTCCCGGCTGGAGGTGACGACCATTCAGCCCGAAATCGACAAGAGAATGGGGACAAAAGAATAGCCTGAAACCGAAATCCAAAATCCATTCTCCTGTCCCCATTCTTTTGTCGATTCCCACCATGACTACACGCCGTAACTTCCTCCGCGCTGCTGGCGCTTGCCTCGCTTTGCCATCCATCGGGCGTGCGGCTGAAAAGCTGCCTCCGAAGCGCCTTTTCGCCATTCATGTGCCGTTGGGCATGATGCCGCAGTTCTTCTTTCCGAAGGCTGGCGAGGCCTCCAGTCCGTATCTCGACCTCATCGCGGCGCATCGTCCGCACTTCACCACCTTTAGCGGGCTGTCGCATCCGGGCGTGGATGGGAATCATCATGCGGGCCAGTGTTTCCTCACGGGCGCGCCGCATCCGGGGCAGCCCACGTTTCGCAACAGCCTCTCGCTTGATCAGTTCGTCGCGGAGAAGATTGGACTCGACACGCGCTTCCCCTCGCTCGCCGTTTCGGTGCGCAAGGGCGAGCACTATGCCGACTCCATCGCCGTCTCGCGCTCCGGCGTTCTTTTGCCCTCGGAGACAAGTGCCGAGAGGCTCTACCAGCGTTTGTTCGTCGCGGGGACTCCTGATGAAAAAGCCGCGACCATGCGCCGCATCGAGGCCGGTGGCAGCGTGCTCGATCTGATCCTCGACAAAGCCAAGCGACTCGAAAAAAGCACCGCTGCGGAGGATCGTGCACGGCTGGATCAATACTTCCAAAGCGTGCGTGAACTCGAAGGCCGACTCCAGCGAAACATCGAATGGGAAAACCGCCCGAAGCCAAAGGTGGACTATCCGCAGCCCAAAGTCATCGCCGATGCCAACGAGGTCATCGCACGCTCCAAGCTCATGTTTGACCTCATCCGCCTCGCGTTGCAAACGGACAGCACGCGCGTCGTCACGCTCTCGCTCAGCACCTTTTCCGTCGTTCCGCATGTGCCCGGCGTGAAAAGCGAAACCCACGGCCTCACCCACCACGGCAACGAGCCGGACAAGATCGCTGAATTGAAGAAAATCGAAGAAGCCCAGATGACGGCGTTCGGCGACCTCTTGAAAGCCTTCCGAGACGTGAACGAAACCGGCCGCTCTTTGCTCGACCACACGCAGGTGCTCTATGGAAGCTGTCTTGGCAACGCGAACTCCCACAGCAACCAAAACCTCCCCCTCATCCTCGCCGGCGGCGGCTTCAAGCACGGTAAGAATCTAGCCTTTGACACCACCACCAACACGCCGATGGCGAATCTCTTTGTGAGCATGTTGCAAGGCCTCAGGATCGAAGCCGACAAGTTCGGGAGCAGCACCGGGACGATGACAGGTATCTAGCTAGCTCCACGTGCTGCCACGATGAGGTAGTTATTAAAAGGTGTGCTGCCCCACATGGGCTCGATGCGCACTTTTAGACCTGCGGCGCTGAGGATGGACTCGAATTGTGTGCGGTCTGGATAGCAAACGGGTGCGGCTTTCATCCAGAAGGTGAGCTTGGCCAACCAATCGCCAAGGATGGTCGCGCGGTGGCGCCAGGTTTTCTCACGCAGGCCACTGCGGATGATCAGTTTGCCTCCAGGGGCAACACGCGCAGCGGCTAAGGCGAGAAGAGCATTCTGCTCGTCACGATGGAAGAACTGCAGGATATCCAAAATGACCACGTGGCCGGAAAACTCTGGCATGTCATGCCGCGCATCTCCTGCGGCATAATGAAGATCGAGAAAACCGCTTCGTTTGGCCATTTCGCGTGCCGAGTGGATTTTGTTGTCGTCGTAATCGAAGCCCGTGATGGGTGCCGCATATCCAGCGCCGCGCAGATACATCGCCAGTAAGCCAATGCCGCAGCCGATATCCAACAAAGGCAGTTCAGCATCATTCACTTCACGCAAGGCAGCCGCATAAACTGGATCTGTGCGTAATTTGATCCGGGTGTAATCACGGTGCCACCTCGTCCTGCATAACGCGGCGATTCGTTTCACTTCATTCTCTGGGTATTCAAATTTTTTCATGGTTCCGTTCCGATCCACCGCCTTGGCACCTCCCAAGGCGCGAGGGAAGCGCAAGCTTTGGTTTTGAAGGACACGGTGATGTCGGATTGCGGCAGAGGAATTTCGGCCACGATGTCTTCACAGCGCTCGGGATCACGACTTGGGGCGCCGTGGATGCTTAGACGGCTCAACCCGGTCGCTTGGCGGATTTTTTCGGCGATTTCGTCGGGACTCAGTTTGCGGCCCGCGACGTTGATGCCGCGACCAAGGCCCGATTTGAGGAGCAAACGGCTATTTTCGAGTGAAGCGGCATCACAGGTCGTGAAGCGGCCCTCACCGAAGATTTCGCCGCCAAGAGTTTCATCATAACCGATGCCGACGGAAGAGCTGCGCACGCTCAAACGACCCGTTTCGTCGATTTCAGCCGTTATGCCGGGAAAAAGCTGGCCCACATCACGCGCATCTGTCCGCAGCTCATCACTGGCGTCCCAGGAGATCGCGCCACATTCACTGGTGCCATATAGATTATGCAGTTTGAGGCCGTGCTGCTCATAGGCCATGCGTTCCAACTGAAGTGTGAGCGGTGCACCAGCGGAGATAGCAAGTGTGATGTTGTCAAAACGCACGCCGCCCATCAGCCAAGCCTTCCACAAGGCGGGCACTCCGGGCAGGAAGGCCCTGGAATGATGCTGCATAGCGTCCATGAGTGGCTGTGCAAAAGGCTGCGGTGCCCAGCAGAGAGGCACACCATTGAAAAGTGTCTGCAAGACAGTGAGCGTCAGCCCATAGGAGTGAGCGCAGGACATAGCCGCCACGGCGACTCCACGTGAGCTCAAATCGAGGGCGTTATGAATACGATCCACATCTGCGGCGATTTGCTCGGCCGTGAAAAACTGACATCGTCTCACGCCACTGCCGCCAACGGTTTGTTTGATCAATGCGGTGCCAGCAGGGACTGGAATGGCTGGAATGCGGCGCTGACGGTCTTTTTCGACGAGATGCACCGGCACACCGCTGAGCAGTCCCGCAAGCGTGGCACAGAGAATGTCCGGCGTTTCTCCCTGGGCGAGAAAATGGTCGCCGGATGGTTTTAGCGACCGTGCGCGGGCATCCAATTCTAGAAAAGTCAGTGTTCCGTCAGGGGCATGCAGTGCCGGGAGCGCGCTGCGCTCTTGTAAAAGGTGTTTCCAGCGTTCGCCAAACATGATTTGCAGTCCCAAGAGCCAAGCGTAAATCCTGCGCGGCGCAGATCAACCTGCGACATCCTTTTAACGGCTTTTATTGTGCCTGCAACCACCTCGAACTCCCAACATATCGCCATCACTGCGGTCGGCATCGTGTCGCCGCTGGGGATTGGTTGGCAGGCGAATGAGGCGAGCCTCATGCAGGATCGCGCGCCATTTAGGCCAGTTCCGCCTGAGTTGTTTGATGCATCCGGCTTCATCGCCAAGACCGCTGGCATTGTTGATTTGCCAGCTGAGCCACCGTCACGTAAAAAGACTGACCGCGGTGGCAGGTTGCTCATGCTCGCCATCCGTGAGGCGCTTGCACAAGCAGGGCGGGTGGATCTGCGTGACATTGATGCCGTGGTCATTGGCACATCTGCAGGTGCGATGTCACTGGGTGAGGCCTATTATGACAACGCCAAGCGTCAGATGGGTCGTGATCCACGTCAACTCTCTCTAGCTGAGCAATATCAGCCTCAACGCCAAATTGGCGATATCATGGCTCAATTCGGCTGGCGAGGACCAATCATCATCATCTCCAATGCCTGTGCGTCCGGTGCAAACGCGATCGGATGGGGTGTGGAAATGATCCGCGCTGGCCGTGCACGGCGGGTCCTGGCGGGTGGCTACGATGCGCTCTCCCGGTTGGTATTTGCTGGTTTTGATACGCTGCACGCACTGGCACCCAGTGGCATCCCGCGGCCCTTTGATGCTGCGCGGGATGGCCTGGCGCTCGGGGAAGGTGCTGGTGTGATGATTTTAGAAGCCGAAGATGTGCGCAGCAGTGCAGCGCTGGGTGAAGTGACCGGTTACGCCACAGCGACGGACCTCCATCACCTCACGCAACCAGACCCCCATGGTGGTGCGGCCATCCGCACGATGACCAAATCCTGCGCGCAGTCCGGCATCAAACCTGCCGACATTGGCTACATCAATTCCCACGGTACAGGGACGCCGTTCAATGACGTGGCTGAAGCCAGTGCCATCACCGCATGGGCTGGAGAGGACGTATCAAAGATCAGCGTGAGCTCGACAAAATCTGCGATGGGGCATCTGCTCGGCGGCGCGGGTGCTGTCGAGGCGGTGATCTGTTTGATGGCCCTGCAAGGTCAGTGGATGCCTGGGAGTCTCAATGTGCGTGAGGTCGATGCGGCGGTGAAGTTTGATCTCGTGCGGAACTTTCGGCGTGCACGGTTTGAGCATGCGTTAACGAATTCTTTCGGCTTTGGTGGCACGAATGCCACGCTGGTTCTGAAAAGGAGGTCTGCATGAGTGCCGTGGGCCTACACGTCAACGGCGTGGGTGCCGTCAGTCCTGCTGGCTGGAGCAGTGCCGAGCTGCATCAGGCCGTGCGCAAAGGCGAGCCGCTGCCATCAAACGATTGCCTGCGACCCAGCGACCGGGCATGGGCATGTCCCGTGCGTCTTGTGCCGCCAGCACCGCCGGAAAAACTCATGCGCCACCCGCGCACCCGCCGCGTCAGTTCCATCACACGCTTTTCGGTGGCGGCGGCATTTGAGGCGCTACGTGATGCAGGAATCGATCCGGCGGTGCCGCAACCGCGTTTGGGCATCTTGTTTTGCATGATGAACGGTTGCGTGAACTACACGGGCCGTTTCTACCAGGAAGTGCTGGAAAATCCCGCACAGGCCAGTCCGCTGATCTTCCCTGAGACCGTCTTTAACGCACCCGCATCTCACATCGCCGCACTGCTCGGTGTGGATGGTGCGGTGAGCACTCTCCTCGGCAATGGGAACTGCATCATGGAGGCGCTCGACATGGCCGCCATTTGGATCGGCGCGGGCACCATCGATCACTGTCTCCTTATCGGAGCCGAGGAATGCGACTGGCTCAGCGCCGAAGCTCTAAGTTACTACCACCGTAACAATGTCTGCGCTGAAGGTGCTGGTGCTTTGCTCGTCTCCGCCAGCGGCCCCGGTCCGCGGATTCAATCCATCACAGGTCCATACGCCTATCACTCGTGGAAAGAGCGTCGTGACTTGCTGCCCGAGCTGGTAGCACAGACATCCGTGCCCGCGAGCGCCGTGCTCATCGACGATAGGTCTGGTATTCCCAAAATCGATGCCGCAGAGACCGCAGCATGGTCCACCAAAGCCTGGAGCACCGTGCATAGCCCCAAACGAGTCATTGGTGAAAGCATGGGTGCTTCCGCCTCACTGCAACTCATCGTCGCCACTCTAGAAACACGTGCTAGCGGGCACGCCAGCGTCATTTCCATGCCTGGGACTAACACGGCGGCCTACGCCTGTGTGCTTGAGTGATTACTCGGCCACAAAAAACATCGCGGCAAAGGTGTTCGGTGTGAACTTGCCATCTGCAGGGGGATTGATGTACATGTTGGAGATGTCGCCATCAAGGTAGAGGACATCGGGGCAGCCGAGGTGAAGGAAGAAGCGGCTGAACTGATGAAAGGTGACGGTGCCAGTCTTTGCGTCGTCGCGCTCGCTCATGGCAAAGATGATCTGCCCATCCTTCGCACGCACACCGACAGCGTTGCGGAGCCGCTTGTTGGGTGAGTTGAGATTGAAGGCAGGATGAATCACGCCATGGCGCAACATCAGTGGGCCGGATTGTGTGGCGAGACGCGGTTTAAGACCACTGCGGGCGAATTCAGAGGCTTCCATGACTCCAGGGCCAGTTTGATCGTCGAGATAGAACACACCGTTGGGTTTGAGATAAAAATTGCCCTCTCCTGGCTGCACATTGAGTGGCACCAGCTCTTTGTTGGCACAAATCGTGAGACCACATGGCTTAGGTCCGCGCGCAAAGATGCCTGCGTTGGTGGCGAAGACGATTCGCTTGTTTTGCGCGGTCAATTCACGTCGCAGTCCGTTGAAATCGCCAAGGGGCTTGCCGTCCGAGCCCAACCACATGAGTTGCAATTTGGGCCGGTCGCCTTTGTCGATGCGGTAGAGGTGATAGCGCGCGCCTTCGAAATCCAAGCTCTCCGCACCATGAAGGTGTGAGGTGAATGTTGCGCAGCCAAAGGCGGCAAGGAGCCAGCGCGGGAGTATGATCATCCGCTCAGGATGCGGGGCTTGGGAGCAGTTGCCAGCCTTCCTTGGCTTTTTTAGTGAGAAAATGCGACCGAACTTTTTGTTTGGGCCCACCGCCTTGATCGATCTCCATTTCAAGATTTACCTGGGTCACATCGGCCTCCTTCGTCGGCTCGGTATTGAGAAATTTGAAGCCTGGGATGAATGGATCACGCTCACCAAGCGCCCCAAGAGGCGGCGGTTGGCTGGACGGACGCAGCATGAAAAAGACCCCACTATCCAAGGTGGACCGAGTGACTCTACTGCCAGAGAGGTCATAGTAGCGGGCTAGTTTGCGCCAGTCTTTTTTGTCGATGAGAGCCGCAGCCTCTTCGACAATGGCCTCAGGAGTTTTGAAGTAGAGCGGGCCGGTTCCATCGTCCAGTGTCACAGGCATCACCAACTCGGGTGAAGATGCCACGACAATACGCGGTGGCACCTCACGCAGCTGCCAATATGCCGCAAGAGCGGCAAAGATGAGCACCAATAGGATGATCTGCACTTTCATGGGTTGAGGCGGTTGGTTGCGATAATACGAATCCAGCGGCGCCATTCTGTAAAGGAACATTCTCCTGCGCCGTGAACCTTGAACCTTGAAGGATCAACGCTTTGCCCCATGATGAAATTCATGTCTAGCAGTCTCGGCACACTTTTTCGTATCAGCACTTGGGGCGAATCCCATGGCCCCGGCGTCGGCGTCGTCATCGACGGCTGCCCTCCAAGCATCCCTCTCAATGCGGATGATATTCAGGCGGAGCTCGACCGCCGCCGCCCCGGCCAGAGCAAGATCGTCACACCACGCAAAGAGGACGACAAAGCTGAAATTCTCTCCGGCGTGCTCGACGGTCTCACCCTTGGCACTCCCATCGGCATTTTCGTCCGCAATACGGACCAGCGTCCTTCTGCCTATACGGAGATGCAGCAGGCCTACCGCCCCAGCCATGCCGATTTCACGTACGATGCCAAATACGGCATCCGCGCCGTTTCCGGCGGCGGCAGGTCAAGCGCGCGTGAAACCATCGGCCGAGTCGCGGCGGGTGCCATCGCCCGTAAAGTGCTGCAACACTCGATTTCCAGCTACGAAACCCTCGCCTATGTCAAAACGATCCAAAACATTCACGCTGAGGTCCCAATGGGTGCTGCGCTGAATTCCGCACTGATCGAATCCAACATCGTCCGCACCTGTGATCCAGTTGCAGCCGAAAAAATGATCGAACTCATCGAGAAAACTCGCAGTGAGGGCAACAGTGTCGGTGGAGTGATCGAATGCGTCGTGCGCGGCGTCCCAGCCGGACTTGGCGAGCCAGTCTTCGACAAACTTGAGGCCGATCTGGCCAAAGCCATGATGAGTTTGCCTGCCACGAAGGGATTTGAAATCGGTAGCGGCTTTGCGGGCACCACCATGACCGGCTTGGAGCACAACGACGAGTTCTACATGGACGGAGAGCAGGTGCGCACTCGTACCAATCGTAGCGGCGGCGTCCAGGGCGGCATCAGCAACGGTGAGGAGATCGTCTTCCGCGTGGCCTTCAAGCCTACCGCCACCGTTCTGCGCGAGCAAAAAACCGTCACCAATACTGGCGAAGACACCATGCTATCAGCCCGTGGTCGTCACGATGCCTGCGTGCTGCCAAGAGCCGTCCCCATTGTTGAAGCGATGGTGCACTTGGTGTTGGCGGATCACTTCCTGCGCCAGCGGGCGATTCGTGGGTGATTTTTAACGAATCGTCAACTGATCAATCTTAGTCGTTATGCAGCAAAACCACTTTAAACTCACCGCCGCTCCCATTGTGGAGGCGGTTGTGGATATTGAATGCGACATGCCTCCCAAGTTCGACCTGTCTGCGCTGGAGGCTGCTGCACGGGATGCCTATCGTGAGCAATACCCTCTGTTTCAAACTCAATTTCTAGAAGAACACCAGATTCAGCAGCGCCCTGATGGGCCTCCGCTCCATAGCCTGAAACGCGGCATCCAAGCGTTTCAGTTTCGTCAGGAGGATAAACGGCAGATCGTACAGTTACGGACTCAGGGTTTTTCTTTCAATCGTTTGAAGCCCTACACAATACTGGACGACTATCTGGATGAAATTGAGCGGACTTGGAGGCTGTTTGTGGGACTGACTAAGCCTGTGCAAGTCCGTGCGATTCGCCTACGATACATCAACCGAATCTTGCTGCCGCTCCAGGATGATGTGCTGGAGTTCAAAGACTTCATTCGTGTCAGTCCCCAACTGCCGGATCAGAGCAATCTGACTTTTGTTGGATTCTTGAACCAACATTCCGCCATTGAAGCAGGCACCGGCAATCAAGCAAATATCGTGCTAACAACGCAAGAGCCAGAGAAGGACAAATTACCGATCATTTTCGACATTAGTGTGAACCACTTAAAGGTCGGCGAAGTCGAAAATTGGCGTTGGATTCTCGACAATATCCTGTCATTAAGGAGCTTAAAGAATCGTATTTTTAAAAATACCCTGACTGAAAAATGCCTGAACCTGTTTCAACACTCGGCTTGATGTTTGTCGGCTATGCCGCGATGCAGCCCTTTGCGCGTGCCAACACTGCGGTTTCATTGGAAGCTCAAGCGGTTCGCAAGGCTGCTTGTGATGTGATTTCATGTGCTGAACGCTCTGATTCTTTATTTGGCATCAAGGCGACTGTTATATCCGAGCTTTGGAAGCTTGCAGATGAGTGTGAAATTGCGGACTGGGACGGTAATCAGGCATTGCCGCTGGGTGAGGCTGCGGTGGATGGCGCTATCGCCATCATCCGTGCGTTACCCGGAGGTGTTCCGATGCCAGAAATCGCTCCGGAACCCGATGGCTCCATTTCGCTCGACTGGATCCAGTCCCGACACCGCTTGTTTTCCATCAGCATAGGCAGTTCGCTGCGTCTTGCATATTCGTGGCTAGACGGTGCTGATAAAGGCCATGGCGTATCTCGATTCGATGGTTGGAAAATTCCGACCCGTGTCTTGGAAGGCATCCAGTCCATTGTGAATCATGGCAACACTTCCCTCAGGCCTGCCTGATCAGGTTGCGAATGAGGAAAACCTTTCGAGGTTTCTGACTCAGAGCAATCAGTTCAATTCACTCATGGCAAAGCCGGCGGCATTCTTGCCGCATCCGGTGCATCATAACACCTCCGTGTTTCGAATCGGCAATGAGCCTGATCGCCTTCAGCAGGTATGGAACGAAACGACGTCTGGTGAAAGACAGCTTAAGGGAGTTGCGCTCTTCACTGCCGCAGATGTACGCCAAGTTCAGTTGGAAATTATGGCGGTAGAGCCACCTCCAGCCCATGCCAATATCGAAGGATGGCCTTGGCTGGACAATGACCCGGAGCTCCAAAAGGCACGTCAGAAAGAGCTTGCTGCCCAACTTGCTAGCAAAACAATTGTTGTGATTCTTTGACCTGCCGCGACAAAGCGCTGATTACACGATCAACTCATTGATGATGCGAGGCGCTGATGGCGGTGTTGCAGTCTGGGCATGATGTGACAGCCGGGATGCAATAAGTCGCAAAAGAAGCGCGTCACGCCCGAGATTGGGACCATTGTGAAATGATTCCTTGATGGCAGGCGTTCCTTTCGCCCTTACTCAACCATCAACTCCATCATGCTACGAATCACCGTATTCTCCCTTCTAGCGCTGCTCTCCGCTGCGCATGCCGATATCAAACTGCCAGCCATCATCGGCGATAACATGGTGCTTCAGCAGAAGCAGACCAATCCCATCTGGGGCTGGGATGCACCTGGGTCAAAGGTCACCGTGAGCTTCGCGGGCCAGACCAAGTCCGCTGAAGCGGATGCGAGCGGCAAATGGACCGTGAAACTGGACCCAGTGCCTGCCAATGCGAAGCCAGCGACGATGACAATCAAAGGCAGCACGACCAAGGAGCTACAAAACATCCTCGTTGGCGAGGTGTGGGTCTGCTCAGGGCAGTCGAACATGCAGATGAACGTTGGTGGTTGCTGGGATGCCGATTTGGAGATCGCGACCGCTAAATTTCCGAACATCCGCCTCATCTCGGTACCGCAAGTGGGCACGCAGGAGCCACAACAAGACTTCAAAGGCGAGTGGAAGGCTTGCTCCCCTGAAACCGTGGGCGGATTCAGCGCGGTGGGCTTCTTTTACGGCCGCGTGCTGCATCAAATCCTCGATGTGCCAGTGGGCCTCATCAACAACGCCTGGGGTGGCAGCGCCGCTGAAGCCTGGGTGCGCCGTGACGTGTTGGAGCAGGACGCACGCTTTAAGCTGCTGATGAGTAACACCGTGAGGAACGAGGCGAACCTGAGCGATCCAAGCGCGAAGGTGAAGCATGAGGCCGCGCTGGCTGCCTGGAAAAAGCAGGCAGATGAAGCGAAAAAAGCTGGCAAGCCATTCACTGCCCGTGCTCCGGGTGCGCCTGATGCCTGGCTGCGCGGTAATGCACGTCCCGGGAACATCTACAACGGTGTTTTGCTGCCAACCATCGGCTATGGCATCAAGGGTGCCATTTGGTATCAGGGCGAAAGCAATGCCAGCCGCGCCTATGAATATGGCATGCTCTTCCCTCTGATGATCCAGCATTGGCGCACGGAATGGAAGCAGGGCGATTTCCCCTTCTACTGGGTGCAGTTGGCCGACTTCAAAGACGAGCAACCTCTGCCTGGCGACAGCGACTGGGCTGAACTACGGGAAAGCCAGACGAAAACCCAAGCCGCGATCAAGAACGGCGGTCAGGCAGTGATTATCGACATCGGTGAGGCTTCTGACATCCATCCGAAGAACAAACGCGACGTCGCCGAACGCCTGGCCCGCCTAGCCTTGGTAAACGATTACGGTTTAAAGCTCCCAAGCCGCAGCCCTGAGTACAAATCCATCGAGATCACTGGTGCGAAGGCCGTGGTGACGCTCGACACCTTCGGCTCCAGCATCCGCGCCGTGGATAGCAAAGAAGTCAAGGGCTTCGCCATCTGTGGTGAGGATAAGCAGTGGGTCTGGGCCACCGCGCATATCACTGGCAACGACAAAGTGGAGGTCAGCAGCCCTAAGGTGGCAAAACCCGTTGCTGTCCGCTATGCGTGGTCGGATAACCCGGTGTGCAATCTTTACAGCAAAGATGGCCTGCCAGTAACCCCATTCCGCAGTGACAGCTTCCCAATGATCACGCTGCCAAAACCATAAGCGTGACGAGAATTGATAACGGCACAGGCCTCAAAGCCTGTGCCGTTTTGCTTTAGCGATTGCGCTGCGCGGCGCTGCCGTTCTGCTGAAAATATTCGTCACGCATACGGCGGAGCTCTTCGAGACGGTTGCCGATATTGGTCTTGGTCTTGGCATCATCAGCACGCTGACGCTGAACGAATGGATTGTTGGTTCCCCAGTTGCGCCAGGGGCCAGCAGGCACTTCGCTGACGTCCACAAAGCGCCAGTCGCATTTGCTCATGCTTTTGAGGCCCAGGTAATCACGCACGGCTGGGGAGATGTCTATGCCAGCACCATTGTTACTGGTGTTTTTGGGGCGTGAACTGCCGAAGACATAGGCGGAGTCATCGGTCACGAAGGGGCCACAGTCTTCCCATTGAGCGTAGCAGACTTGGCTGCCGTAGCGGATGGCCAGCCAGGTGCCTTTGATGACGGATCTCCCCTCACGGATGAATTTCTGCTTGTACCACGGAATGATCTTCGCCGCCTCCGCCTTATGCGTGGAGTGATTGATCACGTCGTTATAGGGCAGGGCGATGTAAAAGGGATTTTGCTGCGGGGTGAAGCCGATGGGGGTGAAATTGTCCGTGCGGCTGGCGCGGTCGGGATTGTCGAAGCCACCGAAGTTTTTCATCCACTCCGTATCCCATGAACTCATGTGGTTCGGCGTCGGATTGTTCTCCGTGGGCATTTCACCGATCCAGAAGACCGTGGCGACGATGTCGAGCTTCCAGGGGTAGCGTGCGTAACCGGTGGCGCTGGGGACGTTGATACGCGGAATGACCGGGGCTGAAGCCGCAGGCACTGGAACCTTAGGAGTGACTGCTGCGACCACGACGGGTTTCGAGGTCGTGGTCTTTTTCAAAGCCGCTGCTGCTCCAGTGGCACTGACCTTAGAGGCACCCTGGCCGTACGCCACCGCAGTCATCATCGCAGAGATGATGAGCAGATGTAGCAATGATGACGTGGCGGACATGGGTTGGTTTTTGCCAATGGGAGAGGAATTTAACAGTGAGGCAGGCAGATTCGCAATGTTAAATCGCTTTGAGGCACAGCAGCTTTGAGGAGTGAACCATCCTCAGCGTTCAAACTCGGCCCCGGCTCAATAGCGCCGCAGCGTGACGTCCTGTGGTGGGCGGGTGGCATCCAGGTCGGGGTAATCGAGCGTGAAATGCAGTCCGCGGCTCTCATGGCGACGGATGGCGCATTCCACGATGAGGGAGGCGGTTTCCACGAGGTTACGCAGCTCCAGCACGTCGCTGGTGACACGGAAGTGCCAGTAAAACTCCTGTACCTCACGCTTGAGATTGAGCAGGCGTGCGGCGGCACGTTGAAGGCGCTTATTGGTGCGGACGATGGAAACGTAATCCCACATCAGGCGGCGGATTTCATCCCAGTTATGGTAAATGACGACGAGTTCATCGTTGTCCACGGCACCACTGCTTTCCCAGGGACGCAGATCGTAGGTTTGCTCGGCCTGCTTGCCGATGGGCAGTTTTTTCAGGAGATGTGCCACGGCACGGTGCGCAGTGACCACACACTCGAGTAGCGAGTTGCTAGCTAGGCGGTTGGCCCCGTGCAGACCCGTATTGCCGACCTCCCCGACGGCGCATAGGCCGCGGATGCTCGTCGCACCATTCACATCCGTCTGCACGCCGCCGCATTGGTAATGCGCGGCAGGAACAACAGGGATGGGCTCCTTGGTAATGTCGATGCCGACCTCCGTACAAGCGCGCTGAATATTGGGGAAATGACTGGCGATAAAGTCGGCAGGCTTGTGGCTGATGTCGAGATAGACGCAGGGAGCTCCAGTGCGCTTGATCTCGTGGTCAATGGCACGCGCCACGATGTCACGCGGTGCCAGTGAGCCTCGCTTGTCATACTTGGGCATGAATTCCACTCCATCTTTGTCGATGAGCCGCGCTCCCTCACCGCGCATGGCCTCAGAGATGAGGAAAGAGCGCTTCTCAGGATGGTAGAGGCATGTGGGATGGAATTGGATGAATTCCATGTCGGAAATCGTCGCACCAGCACGCCAAGCCATCGCCACCCCGTCACCGGTGGCCACTTTGGGATTGGTGGTGTACAAATAAACTCGACCGCAGCCGCCAGTGGCCAAAATAACGCGGTCGGCACGGAAAGTAACGACTTCACCACTGGATTCATCCAGTACATAGACGCCGAGTACCCGATCCTCGGATGCAAGACCCAGCTTGGCCGTGGTGATGAGATCAATGGCGTAGTGATTCTCATGAATCGTGATGTTGGGATGGCTCTGGACAGCCGCGAGCAGCTTCTCCGTGATCTCACGACCCGTGGCATCCGCTGCATGCAAGACGCGGCGCGTCGAGTGTCCGCCCTCGCGCGTGAGATCAAACTCCAGGTGGCCGTTTTTGGCCTCTCGCTGATCAAAATCAACTCCCCACTGCACCAGCTCCGCGATTCGTGCTGGGCCTTCCGTCACGATCGTGCGCACGGCCTTCTCTTTGCACAAACCCGCGCCGGCGATCAGCGTGTCGTTCACATGTTTCTCGATGGAATCATCATCCGCCGTCACACACGCGATGCCGCCTTGCGCCCAGTTGGAATTGGAATCCAGCGCGCCGCGCTTTGTGATCATAACCACGCTGCCATGCTGTGAAGCATGCAGCGCTGCACTGAGGCCACCCGCACCCGTTCCAATGATGATGAAGTCTGCCTCGATCATGATTGGTTCATCGGCGCGGAAGTGTCTGGATGCAAGGCACTACCAAGCCTGCGTGAGATTCCAGCGCGAGGCGAGCGCGAGCAGCTCGTCACGCAGCGGCCACTCGTCGGCACGTGGCTCCTGGCCTTCATGACGCTTGCTGGCACCTTTGAGGGCCATGCAGCCGGTGTTATCGCCAATCTGACGGATCGCTTCGACATCCTCAGCAGTCAGTCGCTGCTCAGGCAGTGCAGCGAGATCGTCGAGTTTGCTCTCGATGCTGCGCGCGCCTTCGCCGTGCTCTTGAATCATCGTTGGGACCACGCTCTTCACGGCGGTGTTTCCCAAAGTCCACTGACAGGCGAGTTGCAGCATGGTCAGGCCGTATTTTTCGGCGAAAGGACGCACTTTTTCCAGTTTCTCCACGCCATGCTCGATCCAGTCTCCTGGACGATGCGTCCGATGATCTCCATCGCGGAATTTGTGTCCTGGTTTCACGTCATCGTGGAAAAGACCGCCGTAATCGACCACGCGCGCCAGAATATCGACGCTGTTTTTCTCCGCTGCTGCCAGCACATGTTGGCCGGGCCAAGGCTCCAGCGGATTCAAAATGATCATCGCCCAGTCCATGCGGTCGCCGAAACGCTCAAAGCACTCGATCATGTCGAGCGTGAATCCGTTCGCCGGTCCGGGTGCGATGCCGAGACGGTCGGTGAGGCCTTCCGTCTTCAATGCCGTGAAGGCATCCCAGACCTTGTCGCTCGTGTAGGCGATGCTGTCCGGATTGTGCAGCATCAAAAGGTCGAACTTCGAGGTCTGGCAGCGCTCCAGGCTCTTCTCCGTCGCCATCTTGAGGTAATCATAATACTTCTCCGGCCCGCGCAGCGTGGGGTCCGTGAAGCGCGGGTAGCCCTTGGACCCCTGACGCACGCCCCCGTAAATATCATGTCCCACGATGCCCACGAGGCAGTATTCCTCACGCGGGATGCCCTTCAAAGCCTCACCGAGCAACGAATCGGCACGGCCCACGCCATAGACATCCGCCGTGACAAAGGTGCGCACACCTTTCTCGAACGAATCACGCATAAGCTGCATGTAATGCTCTTCGGAGAGCTGCTCTCCATAATGCATGAAGCGTCCGCCGCTCCAGGTGCCGTAGGCTGTTCGTGTGAGATTCATCGTGGGGTTGTGGGATAAAGTTGGGCCGCCTACATACCGCTTCCGCACACTGTTTCAAACACATCATCTATTTCGCAAGCGCCAGTCTTGCGCTGGACACTGCGGAAATGGTGCGGAAGGAGTGCCACCGCGTGAATGCTGACCTCGACCGCCTCTCCAGACTCCTCCCGCCCGACCGCTTGCTCATGCGGCCGGCCGAGTTGGCGGCCTATGAAAGCGACGGCCTAACTGCCTTTCGCACGCGACCTCTCGCTGTGGCCGTGCCGGAAACGACGGACGAGGTCATCGCCATCGTGCGGCTTTGCCATGAGTTGAAACTGCCCTTCGTCGCACGCGGCAGCGGTACCAGCCTCTCCGGCGGATCACTGCCCATCGCAGAAGGCATCGTCATCGCCTTGAACCGCCTCAATCGTATCTTGAAGCTCGATCCACAGCAACGCATCGCCGTGGTCGAGCCCGGCGTGATCAACACGCAGGTCACCACGGCTGCGGCACCGTTTGGACTTCACTACGCGCCGGATCCATCTTCGCAAAGCATCTGCACCATCGGCGGCAATGTCGCCTTCAACTCCGGCGGCGCGCATTGCCTCAAATACGGCATGACCGCGAACCACATCCTTGGCATCAAGGCCGTGCTTGGCACCGGCGAGGTCGTCGAATGGGGCGGTGGCAGTCGTGAGCGGCTCGGACCCGATTGGTGCGGCCTGTTCACCGGCAACGAAGGTCTCTTTGGTATCGCGCTGGAGATCACGCTACAGCTTTTGCCAAAGGCGGAATGCTTTCACACCGTCCTCGCGGGCTATCGCACGCTGGAGCAAGCCGGCGATGCCGTCTCCGCAGTCATCGCGAGCGGTTTGCTCCCAGGAGCCATTGAGATCATGGACGCGCTCGCACTTGAGGCCGCGGTGGCCGCCGTGCATGCCGAGTATCCGCCAGGATGCGAGGCCGTGCTCATCGTCGAGCTCGAAGGACCGCGCGAGGTCGTCGCCATCGAGCGCGAGCGGCTCGATGCCATTCTCTCGGCCAGTTTGCCCGTCGAAATGCGCCCTGCACGCGATGCAGACGAGCGCATGGCCATCTGGAAAGGTCGCAAGAGTGCCTTCAGCGCCGTCGGACGTCTCTCACCCGATTTCATCGTTCAAGACGGTGTCGTGCCGCGCCGTCGATTGGGCGAGGCGCTGCGCCGCATCGCCGAAATGGCACGCGAGTCCAACATCCGCGTCGCGAACGTCTTCCACGCAGGCGATGGCAATCTGCATCCGCTCATCCTCTTCGATGGCCGCGAGGAAGGCGCACTGCACCGCGCCGAGGTCCTCGCGGGCCGCATTTTGAGAATGTGCATCGAAATGGGCGGCTCCATCACCGGCGAGCACGGCATCGGTGTCGAAAAACGCGAGTTCCTGCCCGACATGTTCACCGACGACGAAATCGACTGCATGCAGCGCCTCCGCGCCGCCTTCGATCCGCTCGGCATCGCCAATCCCGGCAAGATGTTCCCCGGCAAAGAAGCACCCGCCTTGTCCCACATCGGCCTGCATCCGCTGGAAAAGGCCGGCATTATTTCGCGAGAGTAATTTGGCCTTGTTTGCAAACGCGAGTCTTACTATCTTGAGCGCATGAACACGATTTACGATGAAGCCATGGATCTTCTGGCCGGTGGATACACACCGGAGCAGCTCATCGCATTCAAGGTATCCGAAGAGGCATCGCGCAGGTTTGAGGAGTTGATCGCGAGAGAGAAAAGCGAAGGGCTTTTGCCGGAGGAAACAGCCGAGTTGGACCGGATGATGGAGATTGAACGTGTGTTGTCCCGGGCGAAAGCGCAGGCGCGAGTCATGCTGAAAGCAAAGGCCGCCTGAAGTCATGAGCCGTGCGCAGATACCCGAACACCTGCGCCTAAAGGTGAAGGACCGGGCAATGGAACTCTGCGAGTATTGCCTCTTGCGGCTAGAAGACGGGATTCATACTTTTCACATAGATCATGTGATCGCCGAAAAACATCGCGGCCCGACTGAGGAGCATAACCTCTGCCTTTCATGCTCCCACTGCAATCGTTCCAAGGGCAGTGATGTCGCCACGATCCTTCAAGGCAGGTTTGTCAGACTCTATAATCCACGAATCGAGTGCTGGTCCGATCATTTCGTACTCGTCGGCCCGCTGATCAAAGCCCGCAGCCGCATTGGCACGGCCACCATCCATGTCTTGGGCTTGAACGAACCTGATCGCGTCGAAAAGCGATCCGTCTTGATTCAGGCCGGTTGTTATCCCTCAACACAGGCGGTGCGAATGATGCACCGAATTGGCTGACCATGCCTTTCCCCACTACCCTCACCGAACTCCGTGACGCCGTGCTCTCCGCATCGCGCGTGATCGCCGTGGGTGCGGAGACGAAGCCGCGGCTGTCGGCGGTTGAGGCGGTGAAGATTTCCATGCGGCAGTTGAGCGGCATCACGGAGTATGAGCCGAGCGAGTTCACCTTCACTGCGCTTGCTGGCACGCCAGTGAAGGACATCATCGCCGCGCTTGAGGAGAAAGGCCAGTATCTGCCTTTCGATCCGATGCTCGTGGAGGCTGGCAGCACCATCGGCGGCGTGGTGGCGAGCGGTTTGAGCGGGCCGGGACGCTTCCGCTACGGCGGCGTGCGCGACTTCATCCTCGGTGTGCGCTTCGCCGATGGTTTGGGCCGTCTGCTGCGTCTCGGCGGCAAGGTGGTGAAAAACGCGGCCGGATTTGATGTGCCTAAGTTCTTGGTCGGCAGTTTAGGCAGGTTCGGCGTGATCGGCGAAGTGACCTTCAAGGTCTTTCCGAAGCGCGAATCGACGCTGACTCTCCAAATGCCCTTCGATCCCGAAAAGATGGCCAAACTCGCGATTTCGCGTTTCGAGATCGATGCGCTCGATGTTCTGCCAGGTGGAGCTGCGATGCTTGTGCGGCTCGCCGGACCCGGAAAAGCTCTCGAAGTGCTCGCGAAGGAGATTGGCGGCGACATCATCGACAATTCGGTCTGGCACGCGATCTGCGAGACGCGGTGGAATTTCAAATCTGACATCACACCCGACCAAATCGGCGAATTCAAAGCCGCGCATGTGAGCTGCGCTGGTAACGTGGCCTTTTCGAAAACACCGCCTTCTCGCGGCATGGCGCTGCGAGGCGACTCGCCGTTGTGGATCGGCAGCCGGCCGCGTTTCGCCATTGAGGTCGCCGTGAAGCAGGCCCTTGACCCGCAGAATCGCTTTCCGACGCTCGATGAATGGAGCGCGAGTTTGTCGTCAGACCACTCGCCACTTTCTGCACCCAGCGTGAACGAATCACCTCCAACAGGCGAGTGGTCTTCGACACACTCGCGCTCCGTCTGATCATGCTCCACACCATTCCAACCGACAAACTTGGCCCGCTGGGCAAACCGATGGCGGATGCGGTGTCGGCGTGTGTGCATTGTGGCTTTTGTTTGGCCGCGTGTCCGACGTATCGCGAGCTGGGGCAGGAGATGGATACGCCGCGCGGGCGCATCGTGCTGATGAAGGAAGTGCTGGAGGGCAAGATGAGCTTCGAAGCGGCACAGCCGCATGTGGATCGTTGTTTGGGGTGTCTCGCGTGCGAGCCTGCATGTCCGAGCGGTGTGCCGTATCGCGATTTAATCAGTCCGTTTCGTGCGGTGGCGGCTTCCAAGATGAAGCGCAGCTTGCTGGAGCGAGCGCGGCGCTTTGTCACGGCGCAGACGATTCCGTATCCGTCGCGGTTTCGTGTGGCGATGATGTTTGGGCGGCTGGGGAAAGCGGTACTGCCGAAGAAGTGGCAGTCGATGCTCGAACTTGTGCCGGATGAGTTGCCAGCAGAGCAATCATGGTCGGAGGTGAATCCCGCCATCGGCGAAAAGCGTGCGCGTGTGGCCTTGCTCACTGGTTGTGCGCAGCAGGTACTCGATCCTGACATCAACACGGCTACGATCGAAGTGCTGACGCGCAATGGCATTGAGGTCGTCATTCCGCGCATGCAGGGATGCTGTGGCGGTTTGGCGTGGCACACGGGTGATCTCGCGGCAGCGCAGGCTTTTGCACGGCAGAATCTGGATGCGTTTCCTGAAGATGTGGATGCGATCCTCACGAATGCCGCGGGCTGTGGCTCGGCGATGCATGAATACCACCTCGTTCTGCGTGGCACGCCAGATGAGGCGCGCGCGGAGGCCTTTAGACATTGCGTGATGGATGTGAGTGCGTTTTTGATGAAGCTCGGCCTGCGTGAGCCGCTGCGTGAGACAACACTCAAGGTCGCCTACCACGACGCCTGTCA
>JANOBP010000641.1:0-8474 GCA_031411715.1 Verrucomicrobiaceae bacterium
GTCTTGCTCAAGCCGGCCGCGAGTTTGCCGTCGGCGTGTGCTGCTTGAATCTGCTTCCAAGCTTCGCCGCCGGCCGAATCGACGGGCCCGTACGGAATCCACGGCGTGCAGTTGTAAATAAACTTGTACCGGTCGCTCCGCACCGCGCGGCCGAGATCGTAACCGGCGTTTGTCATGTTCACCGTCACCGGGGCCGAGCCATGCGGGCCCCGTTCGACATAAATATGTTTACGGGGAACGAACGACTCGCCGCGCAGCAGCGGCAAGATGCTGACGCCCGTCATCTTCTTGTCCGCCGCGACACCCGCCGCCGCCAAGAGCGTCGGCGCGAGATCTTCGCCGCTAAGCAACGCCCGCGACTCGCCGCCCGCTTTGACGACGCCGGGCCAGCTCACCAAGAACGGCACGTTGGAACCCGGGTCGTAGAGCGAGCCCTTGCCGTGCGGCAAGGCCTGGCCGTTGTCGCCGGCAAAGACGATCAGTGTCTTGTCGCGCAGACCGCGCTTCGTGAGCACGTCGAGCACGCGACCGATCGTCTCGTCTAAACGGTTCACCTCGCCGCAATAATCGGCCAGTTGCTCGCGCACCCCGGGCAGGTCCGGAAAATGCGCCGGCAACTTTAACGACGCCGGATCGGGCCGCAACTTGGCCGGCGGTGTCCAGACGTGATGCGGGTCGCTGAAGTTCGCCCACATGAAGAACGGCTTGTCCGCCGGCTTTGCTGCGAGAAATTTTTCCAATTGCGTCGCGACTTCATCGTCGGGGCTTCCCTGCAGAAAATCGACGCGCTCCGCAAAGGTCTTCAAGTGATGCTCGTCGTACACCCGCGCGATCGCCGGCCCTTGCCGCGAGCCATCGAGATGAAAACTCCGCCCGCAGATGCCCGTGTAATAGCCCGCTTTGGCGCGGAGCAACTCGGGGAGCGTGATTTCGTCACGTGGCAGCGCGGCCGAGAAGCGCGTCATCCGCGCGGCGACGGGCGACTTGCCCGTCATCAACGTCGCCCGCGAGGGAACGCACTGCGGCGCACCGGTGAAGAAGCGATGAAACTTGATCCCGTCCGCAGCGAGCTGATCGAGGACCGGCGTTTTCACATTCGAATCGCCGTACGTGCTCAGGTAGGGATAGCTGTGGTCATCGCTGAGGAGGAAGAGGATGTTCGGCTTCGCGGCGAAGGAAGAAGCCACAAGGGCGAGTGACGAAAGGAGGATGATGAGGCGCTTCATTTGTTGGGGGCGTTTTTCTTTTTCTTACCCGCTTTGGGCTGCTGTTTTGGAATCACTTTCTCCCAGGGCTCGACATTGGCTCGGGCTGCGTAGGCGTCATACATCGCGGTCATTTGCTTCACGCGTTCGGGGTCTTGCTGGCTGAGATCGTGCTGCTCGGAGCGATCCTGGGCGATGTTGTAGAGTTCCCAGGGCTTGGCGTGCTCAGCGACGAGTTTCCAGTCGCCCATGCGCACGGCGCGATTGCCTTCGTGCTCCCAGTAGATGGCTTCGCGCTCGATTTTTTCCCCGGTGAACAGCGGCGCGAGGCTGCGGCCTTCCATGGGCTTCACGTTGGCGGGATAGGTCGTCTTCGAAAGATCGACCGCGGTGGCCATGAGGTCGATGAGATGGCCGGGAGTGGCTTCGAGTTCACCTTTGCGCGTGATGCCTGCGGGCCAATTTGCGATGAGTGGTGTGCTGATGCCGCCTTCGTGAGTCCAGTGCTTGTGTTTGCGGAAAGGGGTGTTCGACACCGTCGCCCAAGCCTCGCCGTAGCCGATATAAGTATCGCCAGCACCAGCCATGACGCCTTTGCCTTGGCGCATGGGGAAGCCGTCGCGGGTTTGTTTTGGGATCATGTCGGGCTGGAGGTAATCCTTGCCCAAAGGTGGCAGCGAGGCCGTATCGGCGCGCTGCGGGCCTTGTTGTATGTTGCGGCCTATGCCTTCGGCGCAGCCGCCGTTGTCCTGCAAAAAGCAGATGAGTGTGTTTTCATACTGCCCGGCGTCTTTGAGAGTCTGCACGATGCGGCCGATGCCCTGGTCCATGCTGTCCACCATGGCGGCGAAGACCTCCATGTTGCGCTGATCCCACTCCCAGAACTCTTTCTCGCCCAGGTCCGGCGGCAGCGGCCAGTTCGTGGCACTGGTGGCGCTGATGACGCCTTCCGTGAGCATCTTTTCGTAGCGTGCTTTGCGCACGGCCTCATAGCCCGCAGAATAGCGGCCTTTGTATTTAGCGATGTCCTTTCCCTTCGCGTGCATAGGCCAGTGAGCGGCGGTGTACGCGACGTAGAGGAAGAAAGGCTTCGCTTTGTCATGCTCGCGAATGAAGCGGGCGGCGTGATCGCTGATGGCATCGGTGTAGTAGTAATCATCCGCCGGATACTCTGGATCAGCGAAGGGCGAGATGTATTGGTTATCGCGGGTGAGGGTGTTCGGATCAAAAAAGCTGCCCGCGCCGTGGATGGTGCCGTAGAAGCGGTCAAAGCCGCGCTGGAGCGGCCAGTTGAACTTGTCGGCATCGCTCTGCGGCTTCGTGGCGTTGGTGACATGCCACTTGCCGACGACGTAGCTCTTGTAGCCCGCAGGCTTGAGCGCCTCAGCGATGGTGACGCAGTTTTTGTTCAGGTTCCCCGTGTAGCCTTCGAGCTTCCTATCCTCCATCATGTGCCCAATGCCTGCCTGATGCGGATACAGCCCCGTGAGCAGCGCTGCACGCGTGGGGCAGCACCGCGCCGTATTGTAGAACTGCGTGAAGCGCAACCCGCCCTTCGCGAGCGCATCGAGATTCGGCGTCTCAATTTCGCCGCCATAACAACCGACATCAGAGAACCCCATATCATCGGCAAGGATGTAGATGATGTTCGGCTTATCAGCGGCAAAGAGCGCGGTAGAAAGAGAAAGGAAGATGAGCAGGTGCTTCATGGCGTGTGAGAACGAGATGGTGTGGCGATTCATTCAGGGCTTCTTCTTGTCCTTTGGCTTCGCCTCTTGTGCTCCAAGCGCAGGGCCGTTGTCGTGTGGCATGGACTGATGCCACGCAAGCAATGCCTGAGTCATACGACTAACGATCTCGGGATGCTGTGGAGTGAGGTTTGTCGTCTCGGCGCGATCTTTGGCGAGGTCGTAGAGTTGAGGTTTGGTGCCATCGTAGTCGCAGAGGAGCTTCCAGTTGCCATCGCGCATGGCGAGGTCGGGGAGGCGCTCGGGGAGTTTGTCGCTGACTGTTTTTCGATCCGGCGGCCGACGCCAGAAGATGGGGGCAGCGCGAGAGGCATCGTTTTGGCCGAGAAGAGCCGATGAGATGTCTTCGCCGTCGAAGGCGATGTCTTTGGCTTCGATCTTGGCGATGGAAAGAAGCGATGGAGCAAGATCGAAGGCAGCGAAGATGGATGTCGTGTTCACGGAGCCTGCTTTGGCTTTGTCGATCAAACCGGGCCCCCAGGCGATGAGTGGTGATCGTGTGCCGCCTTCGTAAAGCGTCGTTTTGCTGCCGCGAAAGGGTCCTGCACTCCCTGCGCCGGGTTCGGGGCCGTTGTCGGAGCAGATGAGGACGAGCGTGTTATCGCGGAGTTCGGGATTGGAGCGGATGTGGTCAAAGAGTTGGCCAAATTGGCGGTCCATTTCTTCCAAGACGGCGAGATAGAGGCCGCGTTTGCCATCAGCCCATTTATCGGTTGGCGGCCACCAAGGGCCGTGGACGTCATCGGGCCAGAGATTGACGAAGAAAGGCTTCTTGGCGGCGGCGGCTTTGTCGATGAACGGAATCGCGGCATCGATGAAGCCGGAGGTGATCTTCGAGCGCTGCATCCAGGTGACGGGCTTGCCGAGACGTTCGGCATCGGCCCAGATCTTGCCGGATTCTTTGTCGCCGGGCTTCATCGTGAGAGGTAGAAGCTTCGGACCCATGCCTTCGAAGTTGGTGAGCGATTCGTCGAAGCCATACGCCGTGATCGGCGGTGCGTCATCGACATCGCGCTGGCCACCGAGATGCCATTTGCCGAAGTGGCCGGTGGCGTAGCCGTTTTTCTGGAGAATGCGGGCAAGTGTCGGCGCTTTCGGATCGAGCCACTGCGCACAACCGCGACGTGCGTTGTCGGCACGGTTGTTGAGGTAGGAATTGATCCGCCAGCGCTGTGGATACTGGCCTGTGGACAACGCACAGCGGGAGGGCGAGCAGATGGGCGAGTTCACGTGAAACTGCTCGAAGCGAATGCCCTCGGCGGCCATGCGGTCGATGTTCGGTGTTTGGGCGTCTTTGTTGCCAAAGCACGAGAAGTCTCCCCAGCCCATGTCGTCGATGAAGACCATGATGAAGTTCGGCTGTGCCGAGGTTGGGAGCAGAGGTAAAAGGGCGAGCAAGATGAGTAGCAGGCGCATGACGGCGTTACTTGGATTTTTGCGGAAGAGTGGATGAGTCGGAAACGGCTTCGGGATACTTGGCGAGAATGGCGCGTAGTTGGTTAAGGACTTCGGGTTGCTCGCTGGCGAGGTTCTTGGTTTCCAACGGATCGAGTTCGTAATCGTAGAGTTCGAATTCGGCGGTGTCAGGATAGGCGCTGGGCTTTTTCCATTCGACGAGGCGGTAGCGCTCGGTGCGGATGGCGCGGCCCAGAGTTTGCTTCGGAAAGCAGTGGAAAGCGTGATCGCGGACACCGGCTTGCGGGTCTTTCAGCACAGGCACAAGGCTGAAGCCGTCAATCGGCTGTGGACCAGCAGGTGTGGGGAGTTGGGCGAGTTCAGCGAGCGTGGGAAAGATGTCCACGGACTCGGTGAGTTGACGGGTGCTGCTGTTGGGCTTGGTGATGCCGGGTGCACTGATGAGGAGCGGGATGTGATTCGCTTGTTCGTAGTTGGTGTGCTTCGTCCAGATGCCGTGATCGCCAAGATGAAAGCCGTGATCACCCCAGAGCACGATGATGGTGTTCTCGGCGAGCCTCAGACGATCCAGTTCATCGATGACTTTGCCGATCTGCGCATCGACGAAGCTGGTGCTGGCGTAGTAACCGTGGATGAGTTGTCGCTTCAGTTCAGGAGAGAAGGTCGCATCGCCTTCAGGCACCGGTTTGTAGGCGGCGATCTCGCCACCGCGCTTGTGGGCGGCTTTGGGAGAGCCTGAAGGATGCTCTTCAATGGTTGGCATCGAGAGCTTCTGCGGATCATGCATGTCCCAGTATTTTTTGGGCGCTGAAAATGGCAGGTGAGGCCGCACAAAACCTGCGGCGATGAAGAAAGGTGTGCCGTCGTGCTTACTCCGCTGCTGCGCTGCCTGCAGACGTTCGATTGTCTCAGTAGCGACTCGACCATCGGCATAGTCGTCATCTTTGACATCAGGTGATTCGAAGGCAGCACCGCGCGGCAACGATTTGATCTGATCGAGCTTTTGATTGGTGAACAGCGCCTCTTCTCGCGTGAGTTGGCCGCCTTCAGTGCTCTCGGGATCCAGGTATTCGATGACCTTGTCCTTGAAAGGTGGCACGCTGAAGGAAGATGGATCACCCTCATTGCCATGACCGACATGGAAAACTTTGCCGATGGACTCAGTGCGATAGCCGCCGTGCCTAGCAAAGTGCTGCGGCATGGTCATGGCCGATGGCACGAGCTTGCGCAAGGAGCTGCCCAAGCCATACAAACCAGTCGATGTGGAATGCGAGCCGAGCATGAGCGTGAAGCGAGAAGGCGCGCACACGGCTTGATTGCAATACGCCAAATCAAAACGCATCCCTCGCGCCGCGAGGCGGTCGATGTTCGGCGTCTTAGCCGCAGTATCACCGTAACAACCAAGTGCAGGCTTCAAGTCATCGACCAAGATGAGTAAGACATTCGGCCGCTCTGCCTGAGCAAGGAGAAGAGGGTAGAGAGCGAAAAGGAGCAACAGTCGTGACATGAGAAAGAAAACGCGGCGCTGTGAGCTTCATTTCGCTTCGAGTCCTCACGTGGCTATCGAATAGCCACACCGGAGGCGTGGCTCACTTGTGAGTGTGAAGTTGCGTAGCCTGCCATTGCCTTTGGCACTACTTTGCAGCGGCAGCAGCCTTCTTGGCTTTGCGTTTTTCTTTTTTGGCTTCGGATTTGCCACTGGAGGTGCCTTCGCCATCGCTCATTTTGCCTTGGGAGGAAGGCGGGAGATTGATGGCGGGAAAGTGTTTGGCGAGTTCGGCTTTGAGGGCGGCGTGCTCAGGTTTGCTGGCGAGGTTGGTCCACTCGTATTCGTCGTTGCTGTGATCGTAGAGTTCTTCGCCACCATCAGCATAGCGGATGTAGCGCCAGCGGTCGGTGCGGATGGCGTGGTTGTTTTGACCAAAGGTGGTTACGCCGACGCCTGTCCACGCTGCGGCCGGATCGGCCAGCAGGGGCTTGATGTTGTCGCCTTCGAGCCAGGCAGGTTTTGGTAATGCTGTGAGGTCACAGAGAGTCGGATACACGCTCATGAAATCGACGGGGCTTTTGCAGATGCCGCCGGGCTTCGTGACACCGGGGACGACCCAGATGAAGGGTGCACGCGTGGCTTCTTCCCAGAGCGCAAACTTCCGCCAATGCTCTTTCTCACCAAGATGCCAGCCGTGATCACCCCAGAAGACGATGATGGTGTTGCCTTTATGTGGGGACTTGTCATAAGCATCGAGCACACGACCGATCTGGCCATCGAGATACGAGATGGCGGCGAGGTAGGCCTGCACGGCTTCTTTCCAGCGACCGGAGGCGAGCACAGCGGCGTGATCGCCCGTTGGCTTGGCCATCTTCACGCCTGCGGGTGGGATGTCGGAGAGATCACCTTCTTTGGTGGGGGGCAGTTGGATTTCGGCCAGCGGATGCATGTCATAGTATTTTTGCGGCACGTTCCAGGGCATGTGCGGCTTGTGAAAACCAAGCGTGAGGAAGAAAGGCTTCTCGTGGGTCTTGCCGAGCTCTGAGATGCCGAAATCCGCGATGCCGGTGTCTGAAACAGCTTCATCGCCGCCCTCGACGATAGGGCCAAAGGCGATGCCGCCGATGCTACGGTCATCGACTTTGCCTTTCGATTTTGTCTCTTCCTGGATGGTCGTCCATTGCTCTGGCCAGCCAAGTCCACCATGCCAGAGCTTGCCGGTGCCGAGCGTGTCATAGCCTGCCTTCCTGAACTGCATGACGAGGGATACCTCGGGCTTCAGCACTTGAGTGAAGGGGTTGTTGTTGTCGTAAATTCCCGTCGTGCCGGGGCGCTTGCCACTGAGCAGCGCTGCGCGTGAAGGATTGCAAACGGGGGCGGCACATTGGGCATTGGTGAAACTGACTCCCATGGCGGCAAGGCGGTCGAGGTTCGGAGTTTTCGTCTGCTTATTGCGTCCGAAATGACCGATCCAATGATTGAGATCATCCACAGCGATGAACAGGACATTGGGCTTGGCTGCATCGGCTGCGAAAAGATTTCCGGCAGTGGTGAGAGCGAATATGGCGAGAACGAGCAGGTGCTTCATGGGCGTGGAAACGTGAGAGTTGGCGGATGATTTCAAAGAGTATGCGAAATGAAACTACTCGGCCTTTTTCTTGCCCTTCCCTTTGCCGCTCTTCTTCGCCTTAGGTTGGCCTTCGTCACTTTTGCCTTGGCGAGTGTTGGCTAATTTTTCGGTCTCTAGGCCTTTGTCGCCTTGTTGGATGATCCAGGCATCGAGTTGGGCTTGAAGCTTGGCTTTGATCTCTGCCCATGCAGGATCAGTGGCGAGGTTTTTGAACTCATAGGGGTCAGCTTGGAGATCATAGAGTTCTTCGCCGGGGCGATTGAAAAGATGAACGACACGAGCCGCGAGCGCGGGATCGTTTTTCGCATCAGCTTGCCAGGACTCGATGGGCTGGCCTTTGTGAATGCCGCCGATGGTGTAGGTGAGTTCTGGGGCGAGATTACGGATGAGCTTGTGGCGCGTGTCGCGCACGGCTCGCATGGGATAGGGGCCGATGGCTCCATTGGTGCCGATGGTGGTGTGCTGGGCGAAGATATAATCGCGGAGGGTATCCGTCTCACCGAGGAGCACGGGCAGAAAGCTGCGGCCATCAAAGCCGGTGGCACCGTGGGCATCGGGGCAGCCGACGTCGATCTTCGTGGGATCAATGCCTGCAGCGGCGAGGAAGGTGGGCGTAACATCGACGTATTGCATGAGCGCAGAAGTACTGCTGCCGGGCTTCACTTTGCCAGGCCAACGCAGAATGGCCGAGGCATGAATGCCATTGTCATAGACACTCCATTTGCCGCCATAGGGGAAGCTACTGCCTTGCTCGCTCACGAAGAGGACGACGGTGCTCTCAGACTGCTTGGCGTCAGCAAGCATCTTCATCAGCGCGCCGACTTGCTCGTCTAGCTTGCTAATCTCGCCGAAGTATTTGGCGAGGGCGTCACGCGTGATGGCATTGTCATGAAGATAAGGCGGCACCGTGATCTTAGCGGGGTCATACTTGGGTCCACGAGTCCAGGGACTATGCGGATCATTTGAGGCGAAGACCATGAACCAAG
>JANOBP010000642.1:0-4632 GCA_031411715.1 Verrucomicrobiaceae bacterium
ATTTGTCGAAAGGATGGTTATGGCATTGCGCGCACTCGATGCGTGTGCCGAGGAAGACGCGCGTGGTGTTCGACAAATTATCGAGCGGCATGCCGATGTCGCGCATGTAATAGCCGATGGCGGGATTGTCCCAGACCTTGCCCTGCGCGGTGAACAACTCGCGGACGAAGGCATCGTAGGGCATGTTTTCGCGGATGCGGCGCTTCACGTGCTCGAGGTAGGGCTTCGAGGTCATGTCGCCCTGACCGCTGTTCGCACGCGACTGCACGCGCAGCAGGTCGGCCCAGAAGTGAAACATGTGCTGCGTGTAGCCATCGCTTGCGAGCAGTTGGTCGATCAACTTCGTGCGCTTGTCCTTGTCAGTGCTTTGCAGAAACACCTGCGTTTCCTGCATCGTCGGAATGCGGCCAATGATGTCGAGATGAACGCGGCGGACGAAGGTTTCATCACTCGCGCGTGGATTTGCGGTCAGGTTGTTCTGCTGCCAGTCCTTGGAGAGCAACGCGTCGATCTGTTGCGATTCGTCACTGGCATTCACCGTGACGGTGAAACCTGCTGCGATGAAAAGATTGCGGGTGAATGCTTTCATGATTGCGAGCGAACGGACGGAGTATGACTGATCAGATCCCGAAAGATAGGTTATATGCGCAGAGACTATTTGCCGAGTTCGCTCAGATACTTCACGAGATGCGCGAGTTGTTGTTCATTCATCGTGGCGGTGAGGCCATCGGGCATGAGGGTGCCGCCGGTTTGTATTTTTTGGGTGTCGGCTTTTTTGATCGGCGTGATGGCTCCGGTGAGGTCGCGGATCGAGAGTGTGTCGGCGGTGTCGGTCTGTTTGAAGCCTGTGATGACGCTGCCGTCCTTCATCGTCACGGTGGCGGCTTCGAAGCCTTCTTTGACGTTGAGCGCGGGCCACACGACCTCGGTGACGATCATGTCGATGGGCAGGCCGCGGGCGATGGCGCTCAAGTCGGGGCCGATCTTACTTTGCGCAACTCCGGGGATGTGGCAGGCGATGCAACCTGCGGCTTCGTAGATCTTTTTTCCCTCGGCCGCGTTGCCAAAGGTATTCGCTGCTTTGACGATGTTGCGGATGTAGTCCTGCGTGTATGCAGGCAACGCCGAGTTGATACCCGCTAGCTTCATGAGTAGCGGCGAGAGTTTGGCGTCGGTCTTACCGAGGCTGTTGAGTGCTTGGAGAGCCGTTTTGGCCTCTGAGACAGTTAGCGCTTCTGGCTTCTGCAAGGCACGCATCAGTGCCGCATGGCCTTCGGTGCGTGAAACGAGTGCGGCGAGCATTGGTGCGGCCTTTTCGGCCGTTTGGAGGTTCTTCAGCGTGAGGGCGACGACTTCGTCTGGTTTCAGGCTGATGAGTGCATCGAGTGCCTGTGGCATGTTTTCCTTCAAGGCTAGCTTGCGGATGCGATCCGCGAATGAACTGACCTTCCACGTTCCCGCGAGTCGAAGACCTTGATTGCGTAATGCTGGCACATTCGAATCAAAGAGCGGTGTCAGCAGTTCCGCTGCATTTGCGGGTGCAGAAGTTCTCAATGCGGCCAAAACAGCAGCGTTTTTGCCGCCTCGCTCAAAGATAAATGAAACGTCCGCTGCGCTGGCAACGGCAGCGAGAGCCTTGAGCCAAGTCGTTTGGCGTTCGGCGTTGCCTTCGTGCTTGGTTACTTGCTCACGCATGATGGCGGCCACTTGGCTGCCGGCGTTTGGTTTGTAGGCCACCGCAGCACCGCTGAGGTTTTTCAGATCATCGGGATTGTTTTCCACCCAGCTGTTTTGCAGTGCGAAAATGAGATGCTCGTCCTTTTCAAAATCCAACTTCGTCGACCACAGCGGATTGAGCACATGCAGCGTCTTGGTGAGCGCGTGGAGGTGGTAGCCGTTGAATTCTTTGTCCAAAGCCCGTGCAGCAATCAATGCGGATCGTGCCTCCGGGATGTAACTGGCCGCCACGATAGCTTCCAACCTCACAAGAGCATCTTCATCGGCGATTTGAGCCTCCAGCAGCTTCAAAGCATCCGGCAGGCGGCCATCGCGTGCCCATGTGGATAACGTGCGGGTGGCATAGGCGCGGATGCGGGCATCTGCGTTGCGCAGCAGTGCTTTTAGCAACTCAGGGCGCGGTGTTTCATGGGCTTCGTAAAGCGAGAGAGCCTGGAGTTTACGGTAGTCGTTTTGCGTTGGGGTCCACGATTCGAGAGCTGTGATGACTTCCTTTGAGTCACGCGAGATGAGCAAGCGCTTCGCCTGATACCAGGCCCAGCGTTCTTTGGAATCAAGCTGCTCCAGCAGTTCCTCCACGCTCGCTTTGGCCAGTTCAACTGGCTTGACCTTTTGACCCGCTTTCCATGTCACACGCCAAATACGGCCATGTTGTTTATCGCGATCTGGATGACGATAGCTGGCCTGATAGTGGCCGATGATCGGGTTGTACCAATCGGCGACATAAATGCCGCCATCGGGCCCCATGCGCACCTCGACGGGGCGGAAGACGTTGTTCTTCGTCTCGATAATGTTCGGGAGTCGCGTGGTGCTGAACATGCCGTTCTCGAGTTTCAGTTCATGCCATTCGAGCAGGTTGGCGTAGTAGCCGCCGATGACGATGCGACCCTGCATTTCCTTTGGAAACATGCTGCTGTGAAGGAACTCCTGCCCGACCTGTTTGATCGGCGCGAGGCAGAGATTCAGCGCCTGCGCATTCACCGCGAGATTCGAGCGCACCATGCCCGGCGTGGTGAACCAACTGCCGATGTTGGCACCGCTTTTGTGAAATGCCTGACCGTATTCGGTGGTGGTGACGCCCCAGCAGTTTGCCCCTGCGCTCGACCATTGGAAAAACGGGTCGAGATGGCCGGTGCGCGGCCGGTAGCGCCACACGCCCGCGCGATTCAGCGTCTCCACGCCATATGGCGTCTCGTCGCGCGAGTAGATGTGATGTCCCTGCGTGAACCACAGTTCGCCGCCAAAGCCCCAGTTGATGCAGTTGATCATCTGATGCGAATCTGCGGTGCCGAAACCTCCGAGCACAATGCGCTTTGTATCCGCTTTGTCGTCGCCATCCGTGTCCTTGAAATGCAGCAACTCGGTCCCTTGAGCGACATACAGGCCGCCATCGCCGAGCTCGATGCCCGCTGGCATGAAGAGACCTTCGACGAACTTGTGAAACTTGTCCGCTTTGCCATCGCCATCGGTGTCTTCGCAAACGAGCACGTAGTCATTCGCTTTCTCACCCGGTTTGATCTGTGGATAGCTCAACGCACACGCAACCCAAAGGCGACCACGTTCATCCCAGCGCATCTGGATCGGTTTGATGATGCCATCTGCCTCGCTGGCGAAGAGATTCACCGCAAAGCCGTCCATGATCTGAAACGATGCCAGCTCTTCTTCAGGCGACTGAGGTTTCGCTGTCGGTGGTTCGACGGGGATCGACGAACGAATGCCAAGCGGCGTCACCGGCTTGCCTTCGATGGCTGCCCAGATGTTGTCTTCGGCCTGTTTGAGTAGCGGGCGGAAATCCTCCATCTCCTGCGGGAAGATGCGCTTTGAGGCATCTTTCCAATCCTTCGAGTAAGGCACGTTCGTGCGGTCGCCCGTGAGGAAGGCCCAGTTCATCGGCCGCCAGTAATCGAACCACAGGCGCTCGAATTCGAGGACTTGGGTGCGGAGGGTTTCGTTGGTGACATGGTTTATTCCGAAACCTGAGGCGATGCTGCTGGCGACCATATAATGACCCTCCTCATTGAGCTGATAGCCATTCTGCATCTTCTGAGGCGTTGTAGCGATTATATAGGGCGATAGATCAATGAAGTGCAGTCCCAGGCGCTTCGAGAGGGCCTCGATGGACCGCGAGTATTGAAGAATCAGCGAGTTATGCGCCTCCATCGCTCCTTCAAACGGCATCGGAGACACGAGCACCACACGCCGTCCCTCATCCGCGAACTCCGCGATCAGCCGCTCATACGCCTCGATGAACTGCGGCAGCTTCTCCACGCCTGCGAGCGACTCCATCTGTCCGAACTGTGCGATCACCACCGTAGCGCCGACCTCCTTGAGCTGCTGATGCCAGTCGCGCTGCTGACGCCAGCTATCGGTGCCGGTTTCGGCGCTGATGCGCTTCTCGGCTTGGGCGCGTTTGGGATCGAGGTTCTGGTAGTTGCCGCCATCTCGCCATTGCTCGAAGACGGTGTCCCCTTCCCAGCCAAAATTGCGCACTTTGATCTTCAGTTCCGGCTTGGAGGCGATGAGGCTGGTTTGCAGATAGCCATTGAACCGCGTGCGCTCCATGTTCGAGCCACCGGTGAGGGCAATGACGTCGTTGGGCTTGAGCTCGAAGGACTGCGCTTGAGTGAAGACGCTGAGTAACAGGAGGAGAGTCGTGGTGACGAGTTTCATGGGCGATTCGGCGGTAGCATAGCCTTTCGAGGCTGTGCGTTGGGTGGATGGACACGGGCTAGAAAGCCTAGGCTACTTCAGCTCCTCAATCATGAGGTCCTTGTAGCGCACGATGGAAGTCGCGCCGCCGTGAATCTGCACGGCAATGATGCCCGTGGTGTCGATGTTCGGCTCTGTTTCGGTGTAATCCACGGTCTGCACTCCATTGAGCCAAATTTGAATGTG
>JANOBP010000643.1:0-6252 GCA_031411715.1 Verrucomicrobiaceae bacterium
GTCCAGCCAGCAACTGGGGGAAAAAAGAAATGAAAAGAGCAAAGTCTGTAAAGCTTCGGCACACTGGAGTGTCACGCCTGAAGACATCAATCGTATAACTCAAGGCATGAAAGGTGAAAAATGAGATGCCTGCCGGCAGCATGATCTCCAAAATCCAAGGATGTTCCAGCAGACCAAAGACCTTTAATAATTGGGACACCTCACGCACAAAGAACCCCAAGTATTTAAAGACTCCAAGAAGAATTAAACTGACGACTACACTCCAGCGGATCCAATGGACTCGGCTCGTCTCACTCTTGGCGCTGTCGATACGGAGCGCAGCATGATAATTGAGCAAGCTACAGAATAGAATCAGAGAAAGGAACCGCCAGTCAAAGCAACCATAAAAGAAATAGCTCGAAGCCAGCAGCCACCTGTTTTGCCAGCGATGAGGCATCAAAAAGTAACCAAGCGCGACGACGGCAAAAAAGATCAAAAATCCAAAGCTGTTAAACCACATTTGTTTGGACACCAAACACGCTTCATTAAGGAATCAAGCGTCGTTGCTGGAAATTTCTGAATGCTTGCTCAATGATCTGCCATTCGTTGCATTGATACACGCCTCGCAAGTCCGCGCTTCGGTCAGAACAAGCATGAAGCTCTCAGCGCATGCGGAAGACCATGACGCGGCGGTCGAGGCGGCGCTCGCTTTCTCCGGCATTGGCTGGGTGGGCGGCTTCCGTTTCACCATAGCCCACCGGCATGAGACGCTCGGCGCTCACGCCGTAGCGGACGAGTTCACGCGAGATCCGCTCGGCCCGCTCTTGGGAGAGGAGAAGATTCTGGCCATAGTCGCCTTCGGCAGAGGCATGGCCTTCGATGACGAAGGTTTCTTTGAGAAGCGCGGGCGCGTTCATGGCCTCGGCCACGTCGATGACGAGGTCGTAGGAGTAGGCGTCGGCGAAGTCAGTGGAGCCCTGACGGAAGAGAATGTCATTCGTGCTGATGGCGGAGTCGGGATCGACTCCGTAAGAGACGGCGTAGGCGTTGTCGGCAGTGTAGGACTGAGGAACCTCATTGTAGTATTGGCCCTGCGGTGCGCCTTGCGGCCGGGCGTTGTAGGTACTTTGGGACAAGGGGATGACCTGCACGCGGTTCAGGCGTTGTGAGGCCACAATGACAGGGGGGATTTCCTGCATGGATGAGTAGCGCACCACCCGGCGGTTTCCTTCGTAAAAATGGGTGTGCCGCTGGGTCTGACTGGTTTCAAAACTTCGTTGAGTCTGGTTGTTCTCAAAGCTTCTTGGATCGCGGCGGGGGCTGTTGGGCAGTGCGGACTGAGGGGTGCGGCCTTGGAATCGTTGCACCATGAGGCCGACATTGCGTTCTCGGTCTAGCTGAGTTCTGCCGACTTCCTCGACCGAGGGACGGTAGCCGTGCATGGAGCGGTCTCCGGGACGGTCACTGCGTTCTCCAGGACGGTCTCCGGGACGAGGTTGGTTCTGGCGATCACCTGCGACGGCTCCCAAAGCGCCGCCGAGGATGGTCATGAGGAGGCGCTTGGCATCGTCCTTGTCTTCGATTTTTCCCGCCTGTTGAGCATCGGCTTTGCGGTCACGCTTGCCCTGGTCTTCGAGCACTTTGGCCGTCTCCTTGGATGGAGGCATCTGGGCGACGGGCCGCTCCGGGGGGGCGGGCGGTATCACGTCTTTCGAGTCAGCGGCTCTTACGGGCGGCGGTGTCACGGCGGGAGACGGGACGCCTGGAGGCTGCGCGGGCATGGAGGGAGAGGGAGCGGGCCGAGTTCCCGGAACGCTGGGTCTTTTCTCCGGGTCGGGGGCGGGTGTGGGGTTTGCTGGTGCCGTTGGAGGCGGGGCGTTGACATCGCTTTTTTTGGGGCGCTGAGAAGGGCGCTTCATCCCTTCCTCAGCCACGGGGGGCGTCGGGTCGGGGACTGGTTTGGTTTCCGGAACTGGAAAAGGGCGCACTGGTTCCATTGGGGCGGGCTTTTTCGGAGCGTCTTTTTCCTTATCTTCAGGCCTGCCTTTGCCCTTGCCTTTGCGTTCATTCGGCTCCGGCATCGGAAAGGGAGTGGGAGCTGCCTCTCCAGGCTTTGCCTTATCTTCAGGCGGGGCCGGCGGAAACACAGGGACTCGCACGCGTGGCACCACAGGGACCACGACGGGCGGCACCACAGGCACTGTCACACGTGGCACCACTGGGACCACGACGGGTGGTGCCACGGGTGACACGACAGGCGGCACTACAGGGATTGGCGCAGGTGGCTCCACAGGCACCGGGACGGATGGCACCACCGGGAGCGGGGCCGGATCGCCTGGAAGCACGGGCTTTGATTCGACCGGAGCCTGGGCGGCAGTGGGATTCACCGTTGTTTGAGAAATCGCGAGTGCCGGGATGGCCATCGTGGTGAAGAGGAGAAAGGCGGTTTTTTTCATGAGGAAAGGAGGGAAGGAACGCAGCAGGTTAGGCGCAGCGTCGGCGGCTTTCCATGGGGCCTTACCCCACCTTGGCGGAGAGGCCACATTCCCAGCGCGGCTACGCACACTCCCGCCCCGGTTGTGCGCATTCCCTTCTCAGGTGCCCACATCTGAGCTCGGATTTGAGAAAGCGAGCCGGTGCGACCCGTAGTACGGCGCGCAGTTAAATCGCATCAAAATCGACGCTTGGCATTCCAAGGACAATCCGTTAGCATCCCATATTATGGCTACCCAAGAACTCTTTGCTCAAGCCGCTCGCCTTCCTGCCGAGGAACGCCGTTTCTTGGCTGAAATCATCTGGGAGACGGTGGATGCGGATTTGCCGGCGCAGTGGGAGAACGATGCCACCATCGCCGCGGAGGTGGAGCGGCGCTTTGAGGCGTTCAAAGCTGGGCGTGAGCCCGGATTGAGCCACGACGACATGTTTGCGGCTGCCAAGGCACTTGTGGCATGAAGGTGATCTAGGCTTTGGAAAGGAAGGATTGCTTGCCGCAGGTTCCAAAAGGCATAGTTTTGGCGACATGAGCACTCTTGCAGAGATTGAAATGGCCGTCCCGCATCTGGCGGTAGACGAGCTTTCGCATTTGGAGCGGCTGATTCATTCGCTGCGCGTTCGCAAATCGAAGAAGCAACGCAGCGCCTTCGATCTGGCTCCTTTGCAGCTTGGGAAGGCGCTGAAACCGCTGAGCGCCGAAGACGATCTGCTGGAGGAGATGCTGAATGACGCACGGGATTGACACCGGCTTTCTCGTGGCAGCTGAGGTCGCGGAGCATGCCGCTCATTCGGCGGCGCGGCTCAAGTTTCAGCAGTTCCGGGATGCTGGAGATCGCTTCGCTCTCGCGCCGCAGGTGCTGGCGGAGTTTGTCCATGTGGTGACGGACCCGAAGCGCTTCGCCCAGCCGCTGACGATGGAGGCGGCGCTGGAACGGGCGGAAATCTGGTGGGAATCGCCGGAGGTGGATCAAGTCGGCTCCGATGCCCTGTCCATGCGCACGTTCTTTGTCTGGATGCGCCAGCATCGCCTCGGTCGGAAGCGCATCCTTGATACCTTGCTGGCCTCCACCTTCCGCGAGGCAGGCGTGCAGTCGATCCTCACCACGAATTCGAGAGACTTCACCGTTCTGGGTGACTTCCTTTGTGTGACTCCGTAAGGATGGGCTGGAATAGGAGCGCGGGCCTCCGAGCCCGCAGCACTCCGCCAACACCCAACGCGCCGCTTTTGCCCAACACCTTCACCACACCAAAGATCACCCTCCTTGCTGCATCGCAGACCCGATGAGTCCACGTCATCGGCTTACGACCCGCTGCGGACTCGGAGGTCCGCGCTCCGGCCGGAACGAGCACGCCGGGAGGTCGGGGGCGGGTGGCGCGGGACTTGGCTGAGAGGAGATTGCCTGTCGCGGGATTTTGTTGAAGGAAACGCGACACGCAAGGCGCCTGAATGCGTTTGGCGAGATGCGTGGATTGTCAGCCTGTGGCAGCCTGCCTCCGTTTCCCCATGGCCCCTCCAAAGACCGTTCGCGTCCCATCTGGCTTGGGTTAAAGATCGCCATCATGACCACCCACGATCTTCTTCCCGAAGTTGCTCGCCTGCCTGCTGAAAATGTTTTGCCAGGCACCGTCAGGAGTCCGTCTCGCGACCGGTTGGCTTTCACCCTTGGATGGTGTTGGCTGCTTGTTGCGCTGCTTTGCGCCTCTTGCAGCACCGGAAAGAAGCCGTATGCCGATTGGAACAGCTTTCACCTCTGGCACCAGGTCGCCACCCAACCGCCGACTTATGTCCCGACGGGCTACGGAGCCGACCATCCTCGCACCGACCGTGATGGGACGTGGTTCACGGATCAGCGGGATGGCAAGCGCCTGTTCGTGCCAAAGCAGGCCGTGCGCGGCTACGAGCCGGGCGTGCTGGCCGGTGAGGCGAAAAAAGCCACCGGCTACGACGGCAAACCGCGCCTGACTACGGGAGAAAAAGTCTGGTGGGGCACCGTCTTCCTGCTCGGCGGCATGGGTGGCGTCCAAGTTCCTGAGCCGGATTGATCTCTTCATCGGACTTCCGGGCGGTTCGGCTGCTTTTGCTTGGATGGCTCGGATGACAGGTCGTGATCCGACCTTTCCTCGTCCCAAACGGCCACACCGCAAGTTCTGGAGCGCAGCGGCAAATGGGATAACCACAGAGAAAGGCATTTTGAAAGCTCATCTCTGCGGTTATCCAAACTCTTGCGGTGTTTACATGCAGGGCTGCTGGGAGATTTCGCGGCGGAGCCGGAACGAGCACGCCGGGAGGTCGGGGGCGGGTGGCGCGAACAGGCGGAGCGATTGGGACGTGGCTGAGAGTAGATTGCCTGTCGCTTGTCACTTTGTTGCGCACTGGAGTTGGAGCTACATGTTGAATCCCATGAAACAAACCAGTTCATCAAACCTCTGCGAAGCTTGTGACTCGTTGCCCGCGATGGTCACCGAGACATGTGATGATGAATCTCAGCCATATCGGTTATGCGCGGGCTGCCATCATCGGCTTGTTCATCGTTCGCTCAGACCGATGGAGTGGTATCGCCTCGCGCTGCGTCACTGTCCTCACAACTTCTCGCTCCATGACGACTTCTATATGGATGATGGAACTGCGGACCAACCTAAAGAGGATGTGGTAGATGCGGATTTGTATCCAGCCCCGAGCCTGAAGGACAAGTCAGCGAACTTGAACGGTCTCTGGGAGTTCACGCTGACCCGTTATGCCTTGAATGAATCCCTTTTCGAGGCTTGGAGGCAGCACGCACAGCCTGCGGTGCTCGAACTGCTCACTCAGGCTTACGAGTCGCGGCAGGACTCTCACTGTCGCTCAACCGTTCTCGAACTGGGTGAGAACTGTTTGGGAGCCGTTGCGGCGGATCTCGTGCGCCGGGCTTGGCTCGATTACCCTGAAATCATGCACTTCGGAGCTTTGGCAAAGTCATCGGTGGCCTGCCTGCCTGCTGAAGAGGGCTTCGACAGGTGTCTGGGGGCATTCAATGCCATGCCGATCAAAGAGCAGCGCAACCGCATGATGCACATCGCCGATTTCAAGAATCCCAAGATGCTCGACTGGATCGAAGCCAACATTCAGTCTCCCATCACGGATCATTGGGGGAACTTGGCGTCACGCTCCGGCATTGCTTGGGAACGTATGAAGAAATGGCTCCAGTCAGGCCGCCCCATGAGCTTGGTGGCCTTGGATTCACTGATTGGCGTGGCAAGCGCCGCCGAGGGCGGAAGGCTCAAGATGCACATGCCTGTGGCAGGACTGCCTTCGAAGGATGAAGTGGAACAGTGCCTGCGCGCTTATGAAACGACCGATTCCGCACCACGAATTCAGAATTCGGTCGATTACATCCTGGAGCGTTTTGACTTTCTCGGCCCGCAGACTCACGGAGCACCTTAGCTTGTTGCGACGAGCACGCCGGGAGGCCGGGGGCGGGTGGCGCGAACAGGCGGAGCGATTGGGACGTGGCTGGGATGAGATTGCCTGAGGGGTGTCCATTGGTTGCACCCAATGTCGCTTCCCTCAGTCTTCCCGTATCATTCGATTGTGTGGATTTGGAATCTTGGTCGGATAGTGAAACTGGATAATGGTTAGCGGTGCGCCGAGTGGCATCGGTCAAGCTTGCCTTTTGATTTTGACGACTACGCCGCTTTCCGCTGATGGGCGTTTTGCTGGGACTTGGCCCAGGCTTCGGGGGTGACGTCTTTGATCTGCCGGTTGGTCAGCGTCGGCAGGCGTGTGAGGACTTCGCGCAGGTA
>JANOBP010000644.1:0-1480 GCA_031411715.1 Verrucomicrobiaceae bacterium
AGCATGGAGCAGCCCGACGGACTCATGTCACTGCGCGCTCGTGGCGGCGCGGAGGCGCTGCGCATTCTGGACGCCCTCAGCGCGGACGATGAGTTGCAAGTCATCGCCGCCGCACGCAGCAGCACCTCCGCGTTCACGGACTGGTCGCGCAACAAAGCCGCTGCGCGCTCCTTCATCACGGGTCTTGGGCCAGGTTATCAGCGTGCAGACTTTGCCAAGGCTGTCGAAGCCGCCGCAGGCATGCTGCGTGACCTCAAGGGCACGGCGGAAGTCTATTTCATCTCCGACTTCCAGCGCACGAACTGGTCCAACGCCAGCTTCAGCGGCCTGCCAGCCAGCGCACGTGTGTTCTTCGTCCCCATCGGCGATTCAGCTAAAATCTGCGACAACCGTGCCGTCACCCAAGTCGAGATCGTCTCTGGAGCCGTGCTCTCTGGCAGTGAGGTCACGCTTAGCGTGCACGTCGCCAATCACAGCACCAGCGGGCTTGATGAGCCCATCGAAGTCGTGATCGACAGTGGCACTAGTTTCGAAGCGCGCGTCAAAGCGGCCCCTTGGACTGTTCAGCGTGTGCCGATGCAATTCCGTGCTCCTGGCCCAGGTTGGCACACGCTGGATGTACGTTTAAAGAATGGCGATGCTCTACCCTTGGATGACACCTTTCATCTCCCGCTGCACGTCACCGAGAAAGAGGAAGTGGTCATCGCCACGGATGATAGTAGCGGCAGCCTCACGCTGCGCTTTTTAGAGGCGGCGATCAATCCGTATGCCGGAAACGTCGGCTCCATGCTTCCGCGTCGAGTCGTCGCTTCCAAGCTCACACCCACCGATCTCGCTGCGACGACCAAGCTCGTGCTCACGCGTGTCCAGCAGCTCCCACAGCCGCAAATCCGCGCGCTGGCCGACTTCATGAAGTCTGGCGGCGGCGTGCTCTATTTCCTCGACGGCACTGCCGACGCCGAAAATGCCCGTGCACTCGCTGAATGGTTCACACAACCGGAAGCGGTGCCATTACGCCTCACGCTGCGTCGTGATGCCGCAGCGGATGGTGCTCAAGTGGCACGCGGGAATTTTGACTCCCGTTTTCTGCGTCTGTTTCGCGGCAGCGCGCGGGATTCACTCGCACAGCTTTCATTTTACGAGCTGTGGCAGGCCGCACCGGTCGAGCGTGCGGAAGTGTTGCTCACCTATGCCGATGGCACGCCCGCACTCGCGCATGGCACTCCAGGTCTTGGCACTTTGTTGATGTGTAATTTCTCCGTCGCGGAAATCGCCAGCAATCTCGCGCGCCAACGTGTATTCCCGGCCTGGATTCAAGAATTAACCGCGCAACTCTCCGGCGAGCGCGCTGCGGCCATCCGCTACGAGCCTGGCGACGTGATGGATGCCGAAGCCTGGTCGCGTGAGGTGAAGAGCAGCGACTTCACCAGTCCCAGCGGCGCGCCAGTCACCGCCGCACAAGTCGTGAGCGGCGAGCGCG
>JANOBP010000645.1:0-6741 GCA_031411715.1 Verrucomicrobiaceae bacterium
GTGAGCGTGGGTTTGAGCCGGTGATCGTTGGTGGGTCAGCCATCGAGTTTTACACGGATGGTGCTTACATGTCTGGGGACACGGATATCTGCTGGGCGAAGTGGAATGCGCCCACGGAAGATGAGCGGGAGGAAATCATGAGGCAGATTCCTGGCATCAAATCCCACGGGGGCGTCAAGAGCTGGGGCATTGAGGAACTATGGATCGACTTGCTCGGTGAGATTGACTACCGGGCGGACAAGGACTTCAGCAAGTTCACCACCCCCTTTGGAGAGGTGCGACTTATTCCCGTGGAGGATGCGCTCGTCGGGCGTGTGTATGCCGCGCGGCGATATTGCAGTGGTTACGATGAAAAAGACGATGACTGCGCCAAGAAACTGATGGCCGCGGTGCTTTCTGGCCACTTACCCATCGATTGGGAGGAGGCACGCAAAGTCGCCGCTTGCTCAAAGTACAACTGCATGGCCGAGTTCGAGGCTGTTAAAGCCGAAGTGGAAGCTGAACTGGCAAAATCCAAGTCCTAAGCTACTACTTGTCTCATGACACCATCAAAACTCACCTTTAGCCCAGAGCGCACCTGGACCTGGGAGCAGTGGCAGGCGGGCCGTGCCGAGAGGCGGCGGCTGGGGAATCTCGTGGCTCCGAAGAACATCCGGCGGAAAAAGAGCGAAGGAGATGAATACCTCCGCGAAACCTACGGCGGCGAGCGTGGTCCGCCCTTCAACAAGCCCTTCGATCCATCGGCAGACGAGAAGTGATTGGCTGCGTGAGGCCAGCGCTTATTTGGCCGATGAGGCACTGAGGATTTTCTGCGCTTCATCCGCGCTGATCTCATGCACGAAGATGTTGCGCCAGCGGATCTCGCCGCCGTGGGTTTGCAGCATGATTGGCCCTTTGGTGGGGAAGGGCTTGGTTTTGTCAGGATAGCTTTCCATCGGTGCTCCATCGACGACGAGCTTGTCATTCAGCCACACCCAGGTGCGCGCGCCGATCTGGCGGATGCGGAAGCTGTTCCACTCACCGAAGGGCTTGTCGGCGACGACGAGAGGATCGCGGCCTAGAGTCTTCGGCGTGTTGTTGAAGAGGCCGCCGGAGCCGAGCCGGGGATGGCGGTCGGGCTTCTTTTCGTCATCGAGTTGGTTGATGTCCCAAATCTGCACCTGGGGAGTTCCGCGCAGGTAAATGCCGCTATCAGCCTTGGGCACGGTCTTGTACTCGATGCGCAGCTCGTAGTCGCCGAATTCTTCGTCGGTCGTGGCATAGGGACCGGTGCCGAGATTGACCAGTTCACCGTTTTCCACGCTCCAATGCATCGGGAAGTCCGCGCGCTGCTGCTTGAGATTGGCTTCCTTCTTCTCGCCTTCGAGTTTGCCAACGCTGTGCGGATTCAGCCCATACCAACCAGCGAGGTCTTTACCATTGAAGAGCGCACGGAAGCCCTCGGGTGGTGTGGAATCAGCGGCGGCGAGTGTTTGACTGAGCAAACAAAGAAGAGTGATGGCGATGGTTGGTTTCATGACATGAAGCACTACGGAGTGACCGTGCCGTGCTTTCACTCCTTGAACTCTTCACGATCCGGAATGCGCGTAAAGGCGATCTTGGTGCCGGAAAAATCTCTCGTCTGATCTGGCGCAAAGCCGATGACGATGGAATCACGACCAAAGCGCTGATTGATCTCATCCAGCGCACGACTCAGCACCTCACGGCGCGCACGTGATGGCAGTGCTTGCTCGGTGGGAGTGGGCAGCAGATCCAGCTGCTGTGGTTGCGAGGTGGACTCCAGATCGAGCAGCGTGACCGCGATTTTTTTCAAGCGTGGGAACTTGGACTGACGCATGACGTCCTCCCACAGCTCCTGCAGCACCTTCACCAGAGCAATACTGTCCGATGCGGCTGGAAAATGTGCCTGCGCCTCATAACGCGGACCGTTTTCCACGCGGATGCTCAACTGCATGTGCGCCGTGCGATGCCCAGCGCGTCGCAGCCGACTCGCCGCCTTTAAAAGAAGCCGCCGGGCCACGATGGCGGCTTGTGGCGGCTTCCGAAACTCCGGTGCCAGCACGTGACTGTGGCCGATGCTCTTCGGATCACGTTCCGGCTCATCTTCCACGATGCCACCATGCAGCGCCGTCCAGAAACGATCCCCCATCACACCACCCCAAGCCTGGCGCACAACCTCACAAGGCGCTTCCCACAACTCCTTCATCGTGCGGATGCCCACAGCCTGCAGCCGCGGCTCCATGCGTCGGCCAATGCCCGGCAAATCGCGCAATTCCAGCTCCAGCAGCCGCCCCGGCAACTCAGCGGCAAGTAATGTGACCAATCCATCCGGCTTCTGCATATCAGACGCCACCTTTGCCAAAAATCGATTCGGTGCCAGACCGATGGAACAGGTGATGCACTCACCCATGCGCTCACGCAGCCCTTGTTTCATGCGGCGCGCCAAATCCAGCGCTGCAGGCAGCTCACGGCGCGGCGCATCCAGCATGCAGGCCATTTCATCAATGGACGCCACCAAATGCACCGGAAAGTGTCGCTCCACTTCCGCGATGACCCGATGGTGGTATTCCACATACACATCATGCCTTGCGAGGACGATCTGTAACTCAGGACAGCGATGCCGTGCCTCACCAATGTTGGTTCCCGTTTTGATGCCAAATTTCTTCGCCTGCACACTCGCAGCGATGGCGCAGGTCGAATCCGTCAGCACGGCGACAACAGCCACCGGCTTGCCGCGTAGCTCAGGATTCTCCTGCTGCTCCACGCTGGCAAAGAAGCTGTTCAAATCGAGAAACAGCCAGTCCACTTGCGCGGCTGGCTGTTTGGCATCGTTCGGCAGATTCATGATTTTACGAGCATGGCGAGCCGACAATGCCGTTCAAGCAATCGCCAGCCTGTACTTTCCAAAGACAGCTTCAGCCCTGCAGATCGGCGGGACTTCCGTGAGATCACCTGACCAGCGTCACAATGCCTTTGTAGTTATGTTTGCTGTCGTTGGAGAATATGATGACCGGGCTGGCGGTGGCTCCAGGTACATCCGTCCAGTCCATCAGGTTGCCCGATTCTTGCAGGCGGCCGGAGCCGAGCCACTGGATGCTTAGAGTCGTTCCGGCCGGCCCCATGGCATTGGGCAGCCGGGTGGCGTGCAGGATAAAGGGTAACACGTTTTCGGTTTTGATGGTGAGGTCTGGAATGTGCTCGGCGGTGATTTGCACGGCGGCGGGGAAGCCGGTGATAGGCGAGCCGTAATTGATGAAACACTGATCGCAGGCGAAGGATGCGCCGCCGCCGATGCTGATGTTGGTGGCCGGAACAAAGCCCAGGGACACGCTGCCTGGGTTGCTGTGGCAGGCAAAGCTGGTGTTGAAGGTGCTGCTCATGGCCACCTCCGGCCCGGTCTGGTCGAGGACCTCCGTGACGAGCATCCCGTTGTGATAGAGACGCACGGTGCGGCTGCCTGCGCCGCTGGGTGGCAAATCCGTCGTGATGCGATAGCTGCCAGCACCCACTTTGGCCACCTGCACCAGGGCCATGACCCCGGGGGGCACTGGGGGATATGGGTAAAACGGCCCGATGTATGGCCACGACCCCATCTTCAAAACCGCCCCATTCGGCAGCATGCCATCGGCATCCACCTTGTCCCACTGCATGGCAAAGTCGGTGCAGGGGGGACGCTTGGCAAAAACTGGAATGTCGGACAAGATCACCATGAAGCCACCCTGCCCGCTGCTGCCCAGGTTGCTGATGGCGAGGCGGTTGTAGCCTACCGGATCCGTGGTATCGACCGACAGGGGGGTGAGCCTGGCGTCGCCGAGCGTCCGGTGCGGCAGGCCGGCATGGTTGAGCTGCGTGTGCTCCTGGACGATTTTGATCTGAGGGATAGCTCCACTGGCCTGGATGCGCCCGCCGGAAAGCACCTCGACCATCATCATCGCACTATCCGGGCTGATGACCACGCGGTCTCCCATCACCGTCGGCCCGCCTTCGACCTCATAGGGCACGATGGAGGCACTGGTCATGGTCATCCAGGACGGCGCGTAGTATTCAAGGTTGTCGCCGTAATAACAGCCGAGCTGCCAGCCCTCCACCGGCAGCGGTGCGAGTTTTTGTTTGCGGTAGCCTATGCCGGAGTTCCCGGTGCGCTCGTACATGAGGGTTTTACCGCTGTAGATTTTCGTGGTGTAGGTGCTGGCTCCGATGAAGGAGAAATTGAAAGAGAAAGTCTCTTCGCCACCGTTATGCGTGACGGTGCAGGCCCCGATGGGCTGTTCCGGCACACCGTCGATATCACCGTGGCTGGTGAAGGTCATGGTGCCGTTGCCGGCGGGCACTTCGTAATGGAGATTGAGTGTTTTTTCGGCGGGCGGCCCCATGTCGATTTCGATGCCGTCCAGACCGCTGGAGCCTAGATTGCCCACGATGAGATCATCGCCGAGCTTGCCCACGCTGGCGTCACCGAGCGGCAGGTGATCCAGACCGCCATAGACCACGGGCGGCCCCGCGCAGGCGGAAGTGTAAATTTTGCCGCTATCCACCGCTGCCACCAGCTTCTCACCATCCGCCGATGAGGCAACGGCCCTCCATTTCCGTGAACTCGCCCGCGGTGTCCAAGTCACACCGGAGTCAGTCGAGATGTAGATCAGCCCGTTGTACACGAGTGCGACCAGCTTGGTCCCATCCTCCGACGAGGCAACGTCGACCCAAACCTGGTTGGTCTGGCGTGCCGTCCAATTCACGCCAGAATCGGTCGAGGTGTAGAGCCGGCCGGTGGTAAAGTCCGCTGCAACCAGCTTGATCCCATCCGCCGACGAGGCGACGGCGTGCCAACTCCGATTGCTATCACGCGCCGTCCAGTTCGCGCCAAAATCGGCTGAGGTGTAGATCTGGCCGCCAAACGTCGCGGCAACCAGCCTGCTACCATCTGCCGACGAGGCGACGGCGTACCAAAGCCGACTGCTGTCACGCGCCGTCCACGTCACGCCGGAATCAGTCGAAGTGTAAATCTGTCCGAAAGCCGTCCCGGCCACCAGTTTGCTCCCATCTGCTGACGAGGCGACACACTGCCAATCCCGACTGCTGTCACGCGCTGTCCACGTCACGCCGGAATCAGTCGAAGTGTAAATCTGTCCGAAAGCCGCCCCGGCCACCAGTTTGCTCCCGTCCGCCGATGAGGCAATGGAGGTCCAATTCCGATTGCTGTCACGCGCCGTCCAGTTCACGCCAGAGTCGGACGAGGTGTATATCATGCCACTATAAATGACGGTAGCGAGCTTGGTCCCATCCGCCGAAGAAGTGACATCAGTCCAATACCGGTCGGTTTCATGCGGAGTCCATGTCACGCCCACCACGCATGGTGCAATAGAGGTGCCGACACGGATCGTATGGTTGAGAGTGTCCGCCACATAGAGTTTGCCCGCACCGTCCACCGCCACGCCACCGGGAAAACGAAATCCTGCGCCAGCGCCCGTGCCATTGGCGGCACCAGGCGTGCTGACGGTGCCAGCCAGCGTGGTCACACTGCCTCCAGGCGTGATTTTGCGCAGCATGTGACCGCGCAGGGAGGCGGGATTGCCTTGATCGGTCACATAAACATAGCCGTCGCTGTCCACGGCGATTCCGCATGGACCACCGAAGGGGCTAAAGGTCGCGAGCTCGCTAAACCGCGCGCCGCTGCCCGCACCATCGTTGTAGCCAGCCAGAAAGGCCGTGGCAGGATCACCGGCCAGCGTGCTGACGACTCCACCGGCGATTTTGCGCACGACCATGTTGCCGGTGTCGGCGACATACACATTGCCCGCGCTGTCCACGGCGATGCCCTTCGGCGTGTTGAACAGCGCCGAGGCTTTGGGACCATTGCTGTAGCCGCCGCCGCTGATGCCCGCATAGGTGGTCACCACGCCACCGGGGAGGGTGATCTGGCGGATGGTCTGGTTGTTCTGATCCGATACGTAGGGCAGTGTGGCTGTGCTGTTCAGCGCCACGCCGAAGGGATTGTGAAACTCCGCCGCTGCGCCCGTGCCGTCGTTCGTGCCAACGAGTCCCGTTGCCGAACCTGCCAGCGTGCTCACCACGCCAGCGGCAGTGATCTTGCGAATGCGCTGGTTGTTGTAATCCGCGACATACACATTCCCCGCCGCATCCACCGCCACGCCTGTTGGCCGGGCAAACAAAGGCGCGCTCGGACTGTCAGCAAAGCCACTGCTGCCCGGAGTGCCCGCCAGCAGGGTCACGACGCCAGCAGGCGTGATTTTGCGAATCGTGTGATTGAGCGCGTCCGCCACATAGACCGTGCCATTCGAGGCCACAGCCACACCCCAGGGTTGATTAAACTCGGCGGCTGCGCCCGTGCCGTCGGCGGGGCCCGATGTGCCAGCCGCGCCCGCCAGGGTCGTGATGGCATAGGGTTCGTAGATGGAGGTGTCCCCGCTGGCACCGGTCCATGCGCCGAGGGCGATGAGCAGCGACAGGCAGCGCTTCTTCGACACTGAAACGCCGACGGCGGCTGGCGAGTGGACGTGGGACCGGGTGGTTTTCATGTGGGGCTGAGGTTTGGCGTGTGTGCTCCAACTCTTCTATACTCCGCACGCAGCGTCGCATTACTCAAAGAGCAACGATCCGTGGCAAATCGTGCCTCACGCTAATTCACCCGCACCACGCGATAGAAGCGGTTGGCGGTCGCTGGTGTGGTGTCCAGGTAGAGATAGGGGCTGGTGGGCAGGATGAAGGTGGTCAGCGGGGTCC
>JANOBP010000646.1:0-4136 GCA_031411715.1 Verrucomicrobiaceae bacterium
TGGAAGCCGCCGGTGGCGGACCAGAGGGGGTCGATGAAGTCGAGGCAGGGTTCTTTGAGCGCGGAGAAGTCGGCCTGCACGGCATCGAGCGCGTGCAGGGCGACGGCGGTGGAGAGCAGGTCGGGCAAAGGCGCACGCGGCAGGGCGAGGAAGCCGCCTGCGGGCAGGCATTGTCGCTTGAGCCAATCGACGGCTTCAGCGGGCGGTGCCATGTCGAGGTGGCGATGGAGGGCGATCATGGCGGCAGTGGCGGTGGTGGAGCCGACGGGGATGTGCGGCTCATTGGACCAGGCTCCATCCGGTGTGCGGAGGCCGCCCATGCATTGGGCGATGAGCCAGGGGGCTGGGGGGAGCGCGCCGAGGTCCTGATAGGCTCCCCAGGCGAGCAGGCAGCCGTAGGCGCTGCCTTTTTTCCGCCCCGGTGCCTGATGGTAGCCGCCGTCTTCACAGCGATAGGCTTCAATGCGGCTGGCGAGGAGCGCCTGTGACTCCACAGGCCAGTCGGCGATGCCTGCATTGGCCCAGCAGCGGGCGAGGCAGCAGAGGTGGACAAAGTCGAGCCCTTCGCCATCGCCATAGCTTTGCAGCCAAGGGCGGAGGTCTGGCAGCGTGTGCTGGGGCACGCAAAGTGCCTGCAGGCCCTCAAGACCGAAGACGGAGTAGTAGAGATCTGGCCGCTCATCGCGGTCGAGGAAGCCGCGGCCATCTGGGGCCAGGCGTGAGCGCAGAAACTGCTCCACGAGTGCGGTGGATTCTCCTAGCAGCTTGGGGGCGAGCCGGGCGACTTGCAGCATTTCGAGACGGAAGGACATGCTGCGCCTCTAACCGCGTGTTTCCGCCACGGCAAGAATCTCGTACTTCGTGCTTGAGAAATCTCTGGGCTGCCCAACACTCCGCGTCCCGGTCAAACCCCGGATTACGTTGCTCACGTGGCGGAATTGGTAGACGCGCTAGATTCAGGTTCTAGTAAGTAACATTGTGCTGGTTCGAGTCCAGTCGTGAGCACCATCCAGCGGCACCCTGCCGCCAAGGTGGCCGGTATCTTTTATTAACGATATGCAAGACGCAGGATTTGTGAGGCAGGCATTTGCGGGGATCGCGAAACGATACGTGCTGGCGAATCATGTGCTCAGTCTGGGCATCGACTGCCTCTGGCGTCGCAGCACGGCCAAACGAATCGCTGAGCTGAAACCGCAGCGCGTGTTGGATCTGGCCACGGGCAGTGGTGACCTGGCGCAAGCGGTGCAGGCGGCCTGTCCCGATGCGAAGGTGTTGGGAGCTGACTTCTCCGTGCCGATGATGCGTGAGGCGCAAGCGCGGCAGTTCAAGCAACTCATCGCCGCGGATGGTCTGGCGCTGCCTTTTGAAGATGGGGCCTTTGATGTGCTGACGGTGGGCTTTGGCCTGCGCAACATGGCCTCATGGCCCACGGCACTGCAAGAGATGAGCCGCGTGCTGCGGCCGGGCGGGCGGCTCTTCGTGCTGGATTTCTCCATTCCCAGCTTTCCAGGCCTGCGGCAGCTCTACCTCTTCTACTTGAAGCAAATCATGCCGCGCATCGCCGGCTGGATCACCGGCCAGCGTGAGGCCTATGTGTACCTCTGCGGCTCGATCGAGCGCTTCCCGTCTGGCAAGGCCATGGAGACTCTGATCTGTGCGAACGGCTTCCAATCCGCCAAGACGCGAGCTCTGACCTTTGGCATCGCGTCGCTGTATGAGGCGGTGAAGGGTGATGGGTGATTGAAACTCTGGCTTTGTCTCAGCCTGCGGATGGCTTCCAGTCACCTTCTTTCGTCTCACGGATATCCAGAGCCTCAATGCCTGGATTCGTGAAACGAATGCGCCGCTGGCGGTAGAGCGCCCCCAGCGCTTGCTTGAAGGCTTTCTTGCTTGCCTCAAAATGACTGCGAATCGCCTCTGGATGGCTGTCATCATCGAACTCCAGTCGCCCACCATTGCTCTTGAGCGCCTCCATGATGCGATCCGTCAAGGACGCCACACGTTGATACCCGGAAGCATCCAGACTCAGGTCGATCTTCCCACTCGGGTGCACCATGCTCACGAAGCCACTCAGCCGCTGCCCCGCATGCAATGGAGCTCCAATATTGGTGTGATACAGAAGTCCAAGATGCGTGCCCTCGATGATCGCATTGTAGCCCAGCGGCGTGCGGCTCGTGATCAGCAAAGAAACAGCCTGCTTCGGTTTAAAGGGTGGGCGCTGTTTGCTAAGATGCCGGTTCAGCCGCGTCGTGGCCACGATGCGATCCGTTTTCTCATCCAGCATCACAAAGACGACGACTTTTTCGCCCGGCATCACCCGCTGCTCTCCCTGCTCGCGGAACGGCAGAAGCAGATCCTTCGCTAGGCCCCAGTTCAGGAAGGCGCCGATGTTTCGGTTCACGCTCACCACCTCCAGCGTGGCGAATTCGCCCACCGTAGCGAATGGCCGTTCCGTCGTCGCTACCAGCCGATCCTCCGAATCCCGATACACAAACACATCCAGCGCATCCCCAATGCCAGTGCCCTGCGGGATGTAGCGATTTGGCAGCAAGATCTCCCCCAGCTCACCCGCATCGAGATAAATGCCGTGCTGTGTGCTGTGAAGTACCGTGAGAGAGTTGCGTTTGCCGATCTGAGCCATGGCTGGCAGACTAGCGGCGATGCAGGCATTTAGCACCTCTTTTCAGGCTTTGAAGAGCTTGTCTACATCAGGGCCTGTTGCGTAAACTCAACGCACAGCTGCCAAAGATCAACACCCACTCTAGCCGCTTATAGGGCCTTACGGCGGCGGCGGAGCATGAGGCCGAGGAGGCCGAGCATGAGGAGCAACGCGCGGGAAGGCTCAGGAACGACGACGAGGACGCCGTGACCAGCGAAGGCTGAGGTATCCCAGAAGAGGTTGGGGTTGGTAAGGGTAGGAAGGTCGATGTCTCCAAGAACGCCACCGTTGGAGAATCCGGTGGAAGTGAATGATCCTGTAAAGGCACCAAAGTCGATGAGGTTGAAGACGTCGCCGAGGGCCGCACCCGTGACGTAGGTGTTGTCGAGGACGGAGACAGTGCCGTTGCCAAAGGCACCGTTACGAGTGCCGAGGGAGATGGTGTTGTTGACCTTGATGAAGTCATAGTTGCCGACGGCGGCCGGAGCGCCGGTGACCCAAGTGGCTAAGCCCGGATTGGCGGAGATGTAGGTAGCCGCGTCCACGTAGCTGCCAGCCGTCAGAGCCGAGATGATGTTGGAATCGGCCATCTGTGTCGGAGTGGTGATGCTGAGCTGCATCTGGGAGCCGCCGGCGACGGTCAGAGCCGTGGAGGCCGCCGTGAAGGTGAGGGTCTGGTTGCTGGTGTTCGTGCTGGCCGTGGTGCCTGGGGCGATGACGCCACGGTTTGTGTTGACTGCCACATCACCGATGATGGTAGAGCCAGCGATTTCACCCACGCCCGCCATGCCACCGGAGCCACCCAGGAGAACGGGAGCGTCCGTGCCGATGACAGCGCCAGTTTTCACGACTGTGACGGCCCCAGCACCAGTAAGAGAACCGGAGGTGCCATTACCGACCATGAGAGCGCCACTGCTAACAGTGGTGGTGCCGGAGAAGGTATTAACGGCTGTGAGAACGGTGGTGCCAGTGCCGATCTGGGCAAGATTACCAGCACCGGTGATGGCTGCGGAGCCGAAGTCGGTGCCCTGAGTGACGGTGTCGCTCTGATTCACTGCGAAGGTGCCGCCTGCGTTCACCGTGATGGTGCTGGTGGTGCTGAGGTTACCGGTAGCACCGCCACCGCCGAGAACGAGAGCGCCGCCATCGACGACTGCATTGCCGCTGTAGGTGGCGGCGTTGTTGGCAGTGAGAACGAGGGCACCGGTGCCGGCCTTGGTGAGGTCGCTAGTGCCGGTGATAGCACCGGAGAAGACATCTAGCGTGTTATTGGTGGTGACAGTGACAGGGGCGGTGATGCCGATGGCTCCACTGAAGGTGAGATCGCCAGTGCCGACTGCGGCTTGACCGAGGGTGACGCTGCCATTGAGGTTGAGCGCGTTGGTGAAAGTGCGAGCGGTGGAACTGGTGGAGGCGATGGTGGTGGTGGCGGCGGTGGGTGTGACGTTGATGGTGCCAGTGCCGAAGGAGGTGTTGG
>JANOBP010000647.1:0-9883 GCA_031411715.1 Verrucomicrobiaceae bacterium
CGTTTTTCTAGCTGGCGGAGCCATCGGCGGTGATGGAAGCTTTACCGGAGAGGTGGCTGACCTAGGTGCAGGCGGTGGCAGCGGAGCGGACGGAAGCTGGATGGGAGCCGTGGCGGTCCTCGCTGTCGTAGGAGGGATGGAGGAGGTCGCGGACGAAGAAGGAGCCACGCTGCCTGTCACTGGGGATACGGGAGAGGTGGCCTCACGAGCCTGCGTGACACCTGCGCCAGGACGAGCACGCAGGGTGATGCGGACGGTTTCTTTCTTCAAAGGCACCGCTGATGTTTTCGGTGTGGAAGATGGTGGCTGCGTGTTATCGGGCTCGCTCATGTGTTAGGGTGTGTGAATAATTAAAAAAGACCTCTTCATTTAGCGAATTGAGGCCTCTTACGTCAATCCCTTTTCCTCCAAGGTTGCAAATATCCTGCGACTGCCCGTAAGTTCCCGGCTTCTCTCCCATGAAACATGTCCTGGTCACCGGCGGCGCCGGATTTATCGGTTCCCACACCGTCGAGCGCTTGCTCGCAGGTGGGAACACTCGCGTATCCATTCTGGACAGCGTCAACGACTACTACAATCCCGCCATCAAGCGCGCCAACCTTGCCGCCATCGGCTCACGCGCCACCTTTCATGAAGGCGACATCACCGACGCCGCTTTCGTCCGCCAAGTCTTCCAGACCGGCCGATTCGACTCCGTCATGCACCTCGCAGCTCGTGCCGGCGTCCGCCCATCCATCGAGCAGCCGGAGCTCTACATCGACACCAACATCAAAGGTACTTTTCACCTCCTTGAGGCCGCCAAGGCCACCGGCGTCCCCCACTTCGTCTTCGCCAGCAGTTCCTCCGTCTATGGAGTGAACAAAAAAGTTCCCTTTGCCGAGGTCGATCCCATCCTCCAAACCATCAGCCCCTACGCCATGACCAAAATGGCTGGCGAGCAGATGTGCTCCAACTACAGCCACCTCGCCGGCATCAAGACCGTCTGCCTGCGCTTCTTCACCGTCTATGGCCCGCGTCAGCGGCCAGACCTCGCCATCTCCAAATTCACCCGTCTCATCGAGGAAGGCCGCCCCATTGACAAATACGGCGACGGCACCACCGCACGCGACTACACCTTCGTCAGCGACATCGTGGACGGCATCATCGGCGCGCTCAACTACACCGCTGGCCCCATCTGTGACATCTTTAACCTCGGTGGCTCCCAGACCGTCACCCTGAACGACCTCATCAGCACCATCGAAGCCGCCACCGGCAAGAAAGCCCGCATCAATCCCCTGCCCGACCAGCCCGGCGACGTCCCCCTCACCTCTGCCGACGTCAGCAAAGCCAAAGCCCACCTCGGCTTCAAGCCCACCACCACCATCGCCCAAGGCATCCCCACCTTCGTCCAGTGGTTCCGCGACATGCGCGCCAAAGGCGTCGTCCTGAGTTAAGACATGATTCCATCATCCACGGCATCGAAACCTTCCGTCACCAGCTGTACCATGTCAGCCAGTTCCATTCCTTCATCGCGCACCGTTTCAGTCGTCGGCGACCGCTACACCATCGTTGCCACCGGTGAGGAAACCGGCGGTGCCTTTGCCATGATGGATTTCCATGTGCCCGTGAACCACGGCCCGCCGCCGCATGTCCACAGCCGCGAGGACGAGACCTTCTACGTGCTCGACGGAGAATTTGAATTCACCATCGCCGGCCAGACGCAGCGCCTTGTCACAGGACAATCACTCGTCGCCCCGCGTGATGTTCCGCACACCTTCCGCAACGTCGGCACCAGCGCAGGACGCATGATTGCCGTCGTCACACCCGCAGGATTCGAGAAATTCTTCGCCGAAATCGGCGTCCCCTTACCCAGCGCCGACTCGCCACCCCTCGAGCCCACCGCCGCCGACATCGAGCGACTCATGGAAGCCGCGCCCCGCTATGGCTTGACCCTTCTCCCGCCGCCGACGTCCTAGTCGGCACTTGTTCACCACTTGTATGGGGAGCGTGAGCCGCAGAATCGAGGGTGCATAGGATCAAAGCCCAACCCAAGAGCCGAGCGCGGACACTCATGTCCGTTTGGCCGTAAGCAATTATTATGTACATCCTCGCGCGATTGTGACGACTTTGATGACCGGACGATCCTGCCAAGCGTGGGCTACAACGCCAAGGAATAGGCCCCACGAGGCCAACCCTTATTTCAGCAACACTGCAACAATAGCGAAGATTACTTTGGCGGCTCGCGCGTTAATTGCTCACGCAATCCGCCAGCACCTGGAGGCAGCGATAACGACACTCCCGTGCCATTGCCCGTCTCAGCAGGCGGCGCGAGAGGGACCGGATCTTCTTCAACGGGTATCGCCTTGGGCACGACATTGGACGCAGGCGCGACTGGGACAGATTTGGCCGGTGAAGCCGACTTTCTCTCCACTGGTGCGGATTGGACGGTCGCGGGAGCTTTTGGCGACTCCACTTTCTTTTTCAGCCACAATGCATCTCCAGTGAGGTGCGCGGCAATGGCTCCAGCAATCATCGAGCCGCCGATGAAGACGGCTGCTTTCAGCCACCTCGGCACATCATCACGCTGTAGCAAATGTTCGGCTGCCGTTGGCGGTGCATTGGCGGCTGTGCGGGCCCAGTCTGGTGCGTCCGGTGGTGAGGGCTCATTGCCGCTATTTCGAAAGAGTAGCTCGGCAAAGCCAATCGTCGGCGTTTCGTTGCTGGTCGAGACGCTGCCACTGGTTAGCGGTACCACGAGAGGAGCGGTGTTCGGCTTTGCTGCTCCACGCGTAACCGAAACGGTTTTCGCACGCACTTTGGGCACCAAATTTTCCGGCTCACTAAGTCTTACCTCAGTCGTGGGCTTCACGAGATCATGATGCTGCATGATTCGAGCATAGCGGGAGAGAAAATCCGCGCGCTGGCTCGGCTTGGACTCCGTTAGCTTGGCAATTTCATCATCCAGAAGTCGCACGATGGTCTCGCGCTCACGTGCGCTGCCAGAAGGTTCCGTTTGAATGCCAACGGGGGACTCCATGCCAATCAGAAACTTGCAGAGCGCTGCCAGCCATCCGCCATGCCACGCCGTGGTCGTAGGATGCGCCACTGGAGGCAGCAGCGTGCCTGGGTCTGTGCCACGGCCTGCCATGGCAGCCAGAGTGGGATGAGCACGCACCGTGATGTTAAAGGCTGGCCACTCGTTGAGTTTTGTGACCAGCAACTTCGCACAGCGACTATCTTCACGCGCAAAGCCAGTTAGCAGGAAAATGTCATCGAGACGCAGCTTGCTCGTCGCCAGTGCTGCGGCGTCCAATTGCGAAAGCGCAGTGTCCAGACCAGCCATGAGCAAATACGCCTCCTGCACATCCATGCAGCGGCGCTCTTTGAGCACATCGGCCAGGCTGATGCCTTCCACGATCTCCTCAGCCAGGCATGTGATGCCCTCCGATTCATTCACCAGCGCCAACGTTACCAGCGCGGTGTTCTCACGCTTCTTGGTGATCTTCAGCGCAGCCTGATTGGCAGTCATCACCTGCTGGCAACTCACCCGCGCTGGCGGCACCTGCTCGATCAAAACTGGCCGCCCGGCCTTTGTCAGCGTGCCACGCATGCTGTAGGGATTGGCCATATCCAACCGCTGACTTTGAATGCGCACCAGATTCACCAGCCCACGTGCGACTTCCTGATAGCTTGCCAGGAGTGGTGCCAGCAGCGCGCGTGGCTTCTGAGCTGTCGGAATCTCACCTGACAGATGCTCCGGTGAAAGCTTTAGCAGCACACTCTTCAAATCACGCATGGCCGTGATGACACCCGGCCCCGCATTCGCCAGACAAGCACCTAGCAACTCCATAAAGTCGGCCGCAGGCAGTGGATGATCCGGCAGTGCCACATTCCCACCTGCTTGCTCCACCAGAAAGCTCTTCAAAAACTTCGCATGCTTCTCAAAACCAGTTTTCATCGCACGCCGCTTTGAGCCAGCGCCGCCGTCCAGCACGCGGAAGTCTGCGGCAAAAACATGCACCGTCTGCGGTCCAGCCTGCACCACGCGGAGGCTGTCCAACGGAGATTCGGTCAGGTAATCCCCACGCTCAGCCACCGCCACCGCCGTCTCCAGCGCACGGCAGGCCGTCATCACCGCCAACCAGCATGGCAAATCCGTCAATCGCATCAAATACGTGCGTAACGGCTCGCCGTCGATGTTCGACGTGATGTAATAGGGGTTACCCTCGTCCTCACCGAACTCGATCATTCGCGCCAAAGCCGGATGCCCACGCCGCTGCAACTTCCGACACGTTTCATCGAATGCCGCACGCTGCGTCAGTGGCTCCAACAGCACATGGCAATGCACATACTCCAGCCGCTGTGTATCAAACGCCAACACCGCCACCTGCTCAGCATTGCGTGCCAGCTCGACGTTATTGCCGTCGGCGTCTTGAACGATTTGATAGTGTCTAAACTGACTCGGCTCCGACATTGAGGGCGTATTTGATGGGGGCTAATGATCGCCATGACTATCCTTCGCACCTGTGTATCTTCAAGCACAGGTTTCCTCGTTCACCCATCTTCGATAACTCTCCGTTACCTGCTCAGGCTTTAACGCCACGATTTCAGGCACATCATACGGGTGCAGTTCCCGCAACTTCAGCTCAAAAGCGGGCCAGGAAGCCACGCTCGTCTTAAAAACGGCCAGCACCTCAGTCGCCGCCTCCACCCTGCCCTGCCAGCGGTAAATGGACTCCACCGCAGGCAGAAGATTCACGCAGGCCGCCAGTTGTGCCGTCACGAGGGCCGTGCCAGTCTTCCGGGCCGTTTCGACATCTGGAAAGGTGCAAAAAATGATATACATGCTCATGCCTCACACCTTATGAGATCTGCCTTCATCGACAAGCTCATCAAACGCATGGACCGCCTCGAGCCAGGCGAGGTCCAGGGCATCGTACTCGAGTTGCTACGTGAAAAAGGCCTTCTCGAAAAAGTTTTCCACGCCCTCCAGGAAGGCGTCATCATGCTCGATCAAGCCGGCAAGGTGACTTATGTCAACCGCGCCGCGTGCCAGTTCTTTGGCCTCCAAGAGGAGCAAGTCGTCGGCCAACAACTCGCCCAAGGCATCCGTAACCTCGATTGGAATGAACTCAGCCAGCCAGGCACCGTCGTCAGTCGTGACCTCGAAGTCTTTTACCCCGAAAATCGCTACCTCAACTTCTACATCACTGCCATCGACGACAGTGCTCCGACCATGGGCTTCGTCATGCTCATCCGTGATGTCACCGAAACACGCAAACGCACCGAAGAGCAGATCGAAAGCGAAAGACTCAACGCCTTCACCATGCTCGCCGCCGGAGTCGCCCATGAGCTCGGAAACCCGCTCAACTCACTCACCATTCACCTGCAACTCCTCGAACGCCGCCTCAAAAAAATGGGCACCAAAGGCGATGCGATGCGCGAGCACCTCGACGTCGCCACCGGTGAGATCCGCCGCCTCGACACCATCATCGAGCAATTTCTCTCCGCTATCCGTCCCACACAGCCGCAACTTCAGCGAACTCAGATTCAGGAACTGCTGGATGAATCCCTGCGCTTCCTCAAGCCGGAAACCGACCGCGCCAAGGTCACCGTGAAGCTTGACCTTCGCACTGACATGCCCGCCATGCCGCTGGACGCCAACCAGATCAAACAAGCCTTCTACAATCTCATCCGCAATGCTTGTCAGGCCATGCCAGATGGCGGCACGCTAACAGTCAGCGGCACCTTCACCGACTTTGAAGTGCGCATCAGCTTCGCAGACACTGGTAAAGGCATCAGCGCCGATCAAATGGGCAAACTCTTCCAACCCTTTGCCACCACGCGCAGCACCGGCACCGGCCTTGGCCTCCTCATCGTCCGTCGCATCATCCGCGAGCACGGTGGCGAGATCGACATCGAATCCCGCGAAGGCAAAGGCACACGCGTCAGCCTCTGGCTACCGCTCGTTGAAAAACGCACCCGCCTTCTTGAAGCCGGTTCCGCCGCCTGATCATCACTTCGCCCTCGCCTGCACAGCCTTGTGCGCCACTTCCTGCAAGAAACGGGTATCGTCTTCATTGATGCCCTTCAGCACAAAAGGGTTACCCACCACGCTCTCTCCAAATAGCACCTCATACCACACGCAGGCACCGAGATACTCGCCCAAGATGCTTGCGTGATGTCCATCCATGCTGAGCTTGACCATACCGTCCGGCTGCTTCTTCCACTGCCAACCGATGTGCAAAGAATGCGTCTGTTTCGGCAACGTCGGCATGCTGGCAGTCTTAAAATCAAAAGCAGCGTCCGTTTGATAACCCCACTTCGAATCTGAGTCGGCCATGAAAAAGGCATCTCCGACTGGAATCACACGACCTCCCAAATCGGCAGCGATTCGATCATACGCAGCCGTTAAACCACGATACATCTCCTCCTGCGTCTTCGGCTCACCCGCTTTGCCAGATGGCTTTGCAAAGCGCACATCATCCTTCCGATACGGCCATGTCTGATGCACCAGCAACTTGGCCTTTGGTGCATGCTTCAGAATGTATTCATGCAACCAACCTGCATGCGGCTGATAAGTCGTGAAGTCGTGGCTCTTGATGCTCGCCTGTTGGATCGTCACAAAGTCCCATACATCCGCAGCCAAGCTTTCCCTCAATCCGAGGCCACTCGTGTAAAGACCCGCCTTATCTGTAGCGTCGGCTTCATGCTTCTGCGCCTTCTCGGCATGCACTTGAAACGAAGCTCCACCGACCACCAACGGCCGATGGATCAACGCATGCCCACCCGCCTTCGCCAGATCGCCAAGATAATGCGTGGCATTGGCCGAAAAGCTATTCCCGATGGTCAGCAGCCGAACCGTTTTGGCCTCGCCAGCAAATGACGAGGACCAAAACAGCAGCGCAGAGAGCAGAACGAGCGCTTTCATCACGCGAAATGGTTTAGTGACAGCCGCAGCCCTCGCCACAGCCTTTGGAGAACACTTCCGCTTCGGAAGGCACTTGACCGCGCTCCAGGCTCTTGCCGACGAAACTCGTCACCACTTCGGCGATGCCGCGCAGCACGTCCTGGGCCTCGATGAAGCTCAAAATGGCCGGATTTGCATCACAGCTATCCTGCAGTTCGGTGAAACGACCAATTTCTTCGCCGGTGGGTTCTTCGCCGCTGTGCTGTCTCTGGTGCAGCGCGCGGCCCATCGTCGCCATCTCACGATAGAGGGATACGGCTTCTTCATTGGCGAGGAAGGCCTCGGCCTTCTCGCGGGCGTTTTGCACGTCGCTGTCGGCCACGAGGATTTCGCACAGTTCGACGATCTTGGATTTGATTTGGGGGGATGCGGTCATGGGGCCGCGAGAGTAGGCAAAAAAGCTCCGTGCGCAGAAAAAAGTCCGACTATTTCCGCGCCGCCGCCAGATTCCGCCGAAACCCCTCCCGCACCAATGAGAGATCGGAATCCATCGCCAGCCACGTGAAGCCCATGCTCAGCAGCTTCGCCTGATCATCCGCATGCCGCACGAGGATGCCACAGCCCTTGCCGTGATCCTTCGCTGCCTTCGCGATGCTATTCAGGCAATCGTCGTAGCTGCGCGGTGAATTCCGCGCCTTCAAATCGAAGCTCAAATCTGCTGGGCCGATGAAAAGCGCATCAATGCCCTCCACTGCGGCGATTTGATCCGCATTCGACACACCTTCCGCGGTCTCGATTTGCGCGAGAATGATTGGTTTGGGCATTTCATCGCCGGGGAGCCGCATGCCGTAGCCGTAGGCTCTCACGGTGCGGGAAACGCCACGCGTGCCGTGCGGCGGATAGGTGGCCGCTTTCACGCAGTGCTCTGCCTGCGCCACGGTATCGACATGCGGCACCATGATGCCATCCGCGCCCCAATCGAGCACGCGACCGATCAGATCCGCATGCGGCGCACTCACGCGAACGATGGCGAGCGTTGGGCTGCCACGAAGGGCGCGGAGCTGGTTCGGCAAGGCGGCTTCTGATTCACAACCGTGCTCCAAGTCGATGAGCACCCAGTCGTAGCCGCATTCGGCGGCGAGTTCGGTGACCGCAGGTGATCCGATGGAGAGAAAGGTGCCGATGTGAGTTTTCATGGTGAGAGAATATCGAGGCCGCTGCCTTCCCGCAAGCCGCGCAAAGCCGTGGCGAGGCGTGAGAGGGTGATTTCACGCAAACTGGCTCCCGAGGAGCCGCTGCCGATGAGGAAGAAGCCGTCATCACGATCAAAGTAACCCGCGCCGACGCGGATGACCGCTTTCACGATCATGTTTCGCAGCAGATGCAGCCAGAAGCGGCGAAGGTGATGCTCAGGCAAGGCACGGACGCTTTGATAGCCCTCGAAGGCTCTTCGCAAAAACGCCGTATCGTGAAAACAAGCCAGCAGCGAGAGGTCATCCATCGGATCACCCGCAATGCTGTCATCGAAGTCAATGAAGTCATAAATCTCCCGCTCGGTGCCGAGGATGTTCCAAAGCGCGAGGTCTTTGTGGACGAGGCAGCCTTGCGGCAATTCCAGCAGCGCACGATGATTTTCGATCTCCTCCCGAATCTCATCGGCATTCTCCAAAAAGCCGCGCTCCGTCAGAAAGCGCAGATGCTCATCCAAACGAAGGTGAAAGTAGTCGGCGTAGCTCGCTCGATAGCCTCGAAGCTTCTCATCAAGCACCCCAAACCCCTCCAGCGTGATCGCTTGCCACTTCGCCACCGCCTCGCCGATCTCGAACGCGATCTTCGGCACCTCCAGCGTCCCTTGCTTGAACCACTGATTCAAATCCGGTGCTTCAATCCGCTCCAAAGCCTGCCACGCGAACGAAACGCGGCTTCGCGTCGCATCGCAGCCAAACACACGCGGCGTGGCCACACCCGCCGCACGCACACGATCGAGCAAAGCCGACTCCACCGCCAAATGAGCGTCATTCTCCGGCCCATTCTCCACACGAATGAAAAGCGGCTTTCCATCCACGTCGGCATTCCAGGTTAGATGGTTGCCCTGACCGGCTCCCGGGCTCAAAACGACGTTTTTCGTGTCAAAGTGCCGTTGAAGCTCCTTTTCGAGCTGCACAGCCAAATTTGCATCCGCTTCACCACGCGACTGCGTGCCATGAAATGCCGCAGGGCGGTCGCATTTCCAATAATAGATTTCGCGGCGGCTCATGCGTCAGGCGTGCGTCGTTTCCACCATGACGCCAGCAGGCCGCCGATGATGTTTTGCAGCACGCCGCTGAAAACCCCGGCTGCAGCAGCCAGAGGCATCGCCGTAAAGTGCTCGCGAGCCAGCGACGCTGCCATGCCGCCGTTTTGCATGCCGACCTCAATGCTCACCGTGCGTGCGACGGATTCAGGATAGCGCAGCACTTTTGATATGGCATACCCCACGCCAAAACCGAGCACATGCAGCGCGAAGGCTGCGAGCGCGAGCTTGCCAAAATTCGCCGCGATGGCATCCGCGCTGGCCGCCACGATGCCTCCGCTCACGAGCGTGAAGGCCAGCACGGCCACGGTGGGTCCGCAGGCTCCGATTTGATCCGCGGTGCGCGGCAATTTCCACCGGATGAGCACGCCGAGCACCACGGGCGCGATGGTGAGCTGAAAGGCGGACACACAGAGCCCCCACGCGTCCACGGGCACATACTTGCCCGCGAGCAGACTCGTCCACATCGGCGTGAAGAAGAACGCGAGCATCGTCGAGGCCATCGTGAGCACCACGGACAGCGCCACGTTCGCTTTGGCGAGGTAGCTGATCATGTTCGAAGCCATGCCGCCGGGACAACTCGCCACAAGAATGATGCCGACGGCGAGGCCGGGCTCGAGTTTCAGCACCGTCGCCACCAGCCAGCCGGACAACGGCATGATGGTGTATTGCGCGATGAATCCCAAGGCGACGCTTCCCGG
>JANOBP010000648.1:0-7090 GCA_031411715.1 Verrucomicrobiaceae bacterium
TTGATCGGTAGGACCAGCGATGGAGAACTGGTGGAGCCAGAAGTTGCGATCCTGCTGGGTTTTTTCGTCGTAGAAGTCATTGAGGAACCACACCTGCAGTTCGTGCTTGCCAGCGGGCATCTCGATCTCCGCGTTGAACCATTGGGGGGCCTGGTCTTTAGCGGTAATCTCAAAAGAGCCGATGTTTTTGCCTGCGAGACGCACATCAAACTTCGCAGGCTCCGTGCCAGCCTGCTGGGCACCTGCTTTGACGGTGAACCGGTATTTGCCCGCCTTCGTAAGCTCGATTGGGTACTTCACATAACCACTACTGGCCAGTTCGATGGTGCCTGTGTCACGGTGTGAGTCACCATCACCACGCTCGAAGTTTTCACCGCTGAGATTCATTTCAGGAAGGCCGGCGGGCTTTCCATCCAGCAGCCACTGAACAAGCCGCGTGCCGCGTGGTGGTAGCAGGCCATAAGGGCCTTCCACGTCCATCTTATCCAGAGCCAGATTGCGGTCGCGCTTGTTGGGATCCGGGTTTTGTCCGTCGTAGAAGTCATTCAGGAAGCGAACGCTTATCTTGTGGTCCCCGCTGCTGAGACTGGCTTCATGACGGATGGTCTGCCACGGGCCATTCTGGCCATTGAAACGTGCCGTCACGTCATAAGTGCCTACGTCTTTGCCATCGATGATGAAGGACATTTTGGCCGCATCTGGCCCGGCTTGAGTGGCGGAGGCACGGATTTTGAAGACATAGGTCCCATTAGCCGGTGCTTTGAACTTGGTGGCTGCTTCCGCCTCATCATGAAACCAGCGCACACCTTCCGACTCGGTCGTGCTGCCCTTCTGATTCCAAAATTTACTCGCACCCAGTTCCACGTCCACGCGCTCGACCTGCGTGGTGTCAAAGGCTTTAGCCGTGATCGCATTGGCCGCGCGTAGATACTTCTCCATGAGCAATGGCGAGAGCGAAAGCACATCACCGATGTTGTCATAGCCGTAGCCCGTGTCATCTGGCGGGAAGTCATTGGCAGGACGCATGTCCACCAGCAGCAGGTCGCGGATGGTGTTGTTATACTCGGTCCGGTTCAGCCGCCGCCAGGTGGTGGGGCCTGGATCCGGGTGCGCAGGATCAAACCAAAAGGCCGCATCGTCGATCCAGGCCAGCATTTCATCTCTCTCCTGCAAAGTGGGCTTTTCCTTCTTTTCAGGTGGCATCACATGCGTGGCTATTTGTTGCCGCACATGATCCCACTGCACTTTGTCTGCCAGCATGGCGGTGTAGTCTTTGAACTCATCTAGCGCAAAATCGCCCTTGTCTGCGCCATCGCCATGGCAGTCGTAACAGTATTTTTGCAGCAATGGCAAAATGCGCTGCTCATAGTGCTGCTGCCCGCGCGGCGTGGCAGCGCAGAGGCAGGTGGTGATGAATGGGAGAACGAAGGAGAGTTTCGTCATTTGAGGGGTAAAATGGGAACGCAGATCGAGGGCACATGCTTTCGACCATGCGCCGCAGTATAGAGTGCCTTTGATGCTGTGTCAGAGAATCAATTTAGCCCAACTGAGCGATGATCTGCGCGGCCACGATTCGCAGGAGCATCGTTAGCGGATACACAGATGCGTAAGCGATGGCTGGAGAGTCACAGCGGGCCATGCTGGTGGCAAAGGCCAGGGCAGGCGGGTCTGTCATGCCGCCAGAAAGCATGCCGCAAAGCGTCATGAAGTTCACACGATGAAACTTTCTGGCAATGAAGCCGACGATGAGCAGCGGTAGCATCGTCACGAGGATGCCGAGAAGGACCCACTGCAGGCCTTGGGCGGAAAAGACGGTGACGGCGAATTTTTCGCCGGAGAGGAGGCCGACGTTGGCGAGGAAGAGGATGATACCGAGTTCACGCAAAGCGCGGTTTGCGTTGAGTGGCATGTGCATGATCATCGGACCCAGGCGACCGAGATGGCTGAGCAGGATGGCCATCACAAGCGGGCCGCCCGCCAAACCGAGGCGCACCGGAGCGGGGAGACCTTCGATGCGGAAGGGATAAAGGCCTAACAAAACCCCGAGGAGGATTCCGGCAAAGATGGCGGCGAATTTCGTCTCCTGGAGCATGTGCACGGCATTGCCGACGGCTTTCGTGGCTTCGCTAAGGCTATCTTCATCACCCACAAGTTGCAGCATATCACCAAACTGGAGCCGCAGATCGGGCATAGCCGTGAAGATGAGGTCACCCCGGCTGACGCGAGTCACGGCGACGTTATGGAAGTGTTCGAGCCCAAGTTCTCGCACGGTTTTGCCCAGCATGCGTTTGTTCGTGAGAACCACACGGCGATACGTGACACTGCCGGGGGCTTTCATGAGGTTTTCTGAACTCTCGCTGCCAATGACGAGCCTGAACTGCTCGAGATTTGTCTGGGTGCCCACTGCCATGATCAAATCTCCCAGATGCAGTTTTGTTTCGGCCGCGGCGGTAGTCACCAAGTTGGTGGAAGCTTGACGGTGGCGTGAGATCACCACGTTGGTCTCTTGTAAGCCTGGCACATTGGTAATGGCAAGCCCTTCGAGGTTCGGATTCTCCACGCAGAGATTCATGCGCTGTAGGGGTTCGATGCCTGCACCCTGTTCCTTTCTGAATAGCTCCGCCTCGGCTGCCACATCGATTTTGAAAAAGAGGCGCAGCAGGATGAGTGAGAGAATGATGCCGACGATCGCCAGCGGATAGGTGGCGGCATAAGAAAGCGCCGCCAACGTGACGTGAGCGGGGTCTGCGTGAGCTGATACCAGCGCTTGCTGGGCAGCGCCAAGCGCTGGCGTGTTGGTCGTCGCCCCAGCGAATAGGCCTGCCACGGCTGGAAACGGCATCTTCAGCAACCATCCACCCGCTAGCGCCACCAACGCCCCGCCGAGAACCAAGGCAAAAGCATATCCATTCAGCATACGACCCTGCCGCCGCAAAGAGGCAAAAAAGCCTGGGCCCATCTGCATACCCAAGGCAAAAACAAACAACACCAGTCCAAAGTCCTTCAAGAAATGCGCCACTTCTGCTTCTGGATGAAGGCCAAAGTGCGAAGCCGCAATGCCGGTGAAGAGCACGCCAGCCACTCCCAGTTTAATGCCCGCGACCCGTATATTTCCAAGTCCGATGCCACCCAGCACGACCATACTCAAAACGAGAAGGTTGTAGGCTACAGGAGTATCGAGGCGCAACTGATCGAGGAATGACATGCTTTTCCATTGGCATGATTGATGCCAGCCACACACTTATTAAGTGTGCCATTCTTGTGCTAATTGCGCACAATCACATTACCTCATCAAATCGGTATTCTTTGTGCTTGTGAGCATGCCATGAGCCAAACCTCTCCCTCTCTATATGAACGTCTCGGTGGTGAAGACATGATCGCCACACTCATTCCGGCCTTTTACGTTCGCGTCCTGGCAGATCCTGAGCTTGGACCTTTCTTCAGACATTCTTCCTTGGAAAAACTGCACGCCATGCAGCGTGAGTTCTTTGTCATGGCTACTGGCGGCCCCCTTGAATACAGCGGTCGTCCACTTGCGCATGTTCATCATGGCCGCGGCATCACACGTCAGCACTTTGCTCTCTTCACCAGGCACCTGGTGGAAACACTTCTCGACATGGGTGTTACGGAAGCCGAGGCGGATGAAGTGATCGGCCGCATCAATCCCATGACCAACGAAGTCGTCGGTGCTTCTTACTGACGCATGATGAAATGGTTCGCCCTGCTGCTGTGTTTCGCCCCGCTGTGTTCTCTCCGGGCGGATGAATGGTGGGCCTGGAGCATGCTGGAGTTCTATCGCCAGCCACCGTGGACTGCGGGGCTCTTCATGGGCAACCGCGCTGACGTCGATGACGGGTCCATCGTTCAAATCGTCAGCCCACGGGCGAAGTATGAGCTCGCGCCTTGGCTAGACCTTGGCGTCGGTCTTTCTGCGTTAGGCATTGAGAATCCAAGCACGCAGATTCGATGCGAGCAGTTACGGCCTGAGTTGGAAGTGAATCCCAAGTTCAATCTCACGGAGCACCTCCGCTTGGACTGGCGAAATCGCCTGGAGTGGCGCTGGAACGAAGGGGCGGCCCTCACCACTCACCGCAGCCGCCACCGACTTCAGCTAGCATGGACGCTACCGCAGCCTCTAGGTCCCCTCACACGCCTTTTCGCTAGTGACGAATGCCTTGTTGACCTGCACCGCAGCCAGCGCACCGAGAATCGACTCATTCCGCTCGGCCTTACTTTCAAACTCTCGGCTCACACGGACCTCGACCTCTTCTATATGGTCCTTTCCAGCCGAGTGCGGGCGGCGTGGCAGCATGAGTCCGTCATCGGGACCTATCTTCGCGTGCGGTTCTGAGCTGCGGGACCTTCGGCGTGGAAAATACGGCACAGATTTGCACTCGCCAAATCGAAATGGACTCTCTAGACTCGCCGCTCGTCTCGCAACACACACTCAAACCACACACCACACACGACTATGGGCCTCATGGATTACCTCAAAGGACAGTTCCTGGAAATCATCCAGTGGACAGACGACTCACGCGACACACTCTCCTGGCGCTTCCCGGACGAGGATAAGGAAATCAAGCGCGGCGCGCAGCTCATCGTGCGCGAGTCGCAGGTGGCGCAGTTTGTTTACCTCGGCGAGTTCGGCGATACCTTCGGGCCGGGCAAGCACACGCTCAGCACAGACAACATCCCCATCCTCTCCACGCTCAAAGGCTGGAAGTACGGCTTCGAGAGCCCCTTCAAGGCGGATGTCTATTACGTCACCACACGCCTCTTCACTGGCAACAAATGGGGCACCAGCAACCCCATCATGATGCGTGATGCCGACTTCGGCATTGTCCGCGTGCGTGCCTTTGGCACCTTTGACTTCAAGATCAGTGATCCCAAGCTCTTCCTCAAGGAAGTGGCCGGCTCCGACCATCACTTCCGCCTCGATGAATTCGCCGACACCATGCGCAGCCGCATCGTCAGCGTGTTCACCGACGCGCTCGCCACGGCTAAAGTGCCCGTGCTCGACCTTGCCACTCGTTACGGCGAGTTGGGTGATGCGCTGCTTCCCATCATCAATCCCATCACCACGGGCAAATACGGCATCGAGATCAGCAGCTTCGTCCTCGAAAACGCCAGCGTGCCGCCAGAAGTCGAGGCCGCCATCGACAAGCGCAGCAGCATGAGCGCCATCGGCAATCTCAACGACTACGTGAAGTTCCAAATGGCCGAAGGCATGACCAAAGGCGGTGGCACAGGCCCCGCCGGGGCTGCGGCGGAGATCGCCATGGGCTTTGGCATGGCTCAGCAGATGATGGGGCAGGGGGCCTTCAACATGAACCCCGCCGCCGCTGGTGCCACCCAGCCGCCACCGCTCCCCACCGCCGCGCCATCTGTGGACATCCTCACGCCCGCCCAAGTCGCCCAGACCCTCGGCGTCACCGAGGCCGACGTCATCTCCAGCATCGACGGCGGTCAAATCAAAGCCAAAAAGATCGGCACCCAATACCGCATCACCAAAGCCGCGCTCGACGAGTTCTTGAGCCAGTAAACACTCATCCATCCAACACGATGCCGACTCCGCCAGGAGTCGGCATTTTTTGTGCGTCAGCCATGATGAATGGTAGCAGAGGCTGAGCTGCGCAGCGATGGACTACGGATGCACAGCTTCGAGAGCGACGACGGCGTTGTGGCCGCCCATGCCGACGCTCATGTTCAGGACGATGTCTCCGCTTTGTAGAGAAGCTTCATGGGTCGGGAGGGTGAAACCGGCTGCTGGAGGCGTGAGGCCGGGGAGATTCGGCGGCAGGGTGCGGTGTGACATGGCGGCGGCAAGGAGCACGGCATCGAGTGCGCCGCTGGCACCGAGGGAGTGGCCGGTGAAGGGCTTGAGCAGATGCAAGGTGATGCCAGGAGGCTGCGCGCGCAAGGCTGCGGCCTCGGCGGCACCTTGGGCGGTCGTGCCATTGGCGTGCGGGCTGAGCCCGGCAATGCGTTGGCCTGGGAAGGCGCTGCTGGCCTTGTGCAGGCAGCGGATCATGCCACTGCCGTCGGGAGGTGCGCCGACGAGGTCGTAGGCATCTGAATTGGCCCAATAACCGCCGACGCGGCACCAGCGTGGCGTGGTGGCGCTCAAAACATCCTCACGCTCCAGCAGCATGACGACTCCGGCTTCCGCCGGGAAGAAGCCGCTGGTCTCAGGGGAGTAGGGATCGTTGATGTCATTGCGACTGAGCAGTCCGGTGTCGCGAAAGGACTCCAGGAGAAGCTGCACGAGAGGTAAATCGACGGCGATGACGACGGCGCGCTGCGCCATGCCACTGCGGAGCTGCTGCCAGGCCAGGCCGAGTGCGTCGAGACCCGAGGAGCAGCCATTGCTGAGCGTCTGCGTGGCTCCATGGATGCCTAGCTCGATGCTGACAGCGGTGGCGATCTCGCTGTGCATGTTGTTGCTGGCGGCAAAGAGCTTGCGCCGCTTGCGGCCGGGCCATGGCTCAATCCAGCCCGCGAGATTTCCCCGGCTGCTGCCCGCGAAGATGCAAGCGTCTGCCAACTCCTCAGCCCCCCAGCCGCGCTGCTCGACGGCCCGTTTGGCCAAGTGCACGGCCAAGGCGCTGGCGGGACCGTAGCGGCGGTGGATCATGAGGGCGCGGTCGGGGATCCAGCCTGCACGCAGGTTTTGCCACGGTGCCGCGAAGCCGAAGTCGGCCAAGGGTTTCATGCCCGTCACGCCATCCCTCATGCGCAGGCGGATCGACTCCAAATCGTTGCCCAGACAGCACGCAGCTTCTCCGCCAGTGATGGCGACGGAGTGGTCTGGAAGGCGGCGTGTCATCCCCAGAGATGGAGGGAGGCAGCCGGAAGTTCAACTCGTATGATGCTCAAGGTGTGTGTCGGAACACCATCGCGTGATCGAAGTGCTCAGTGCTCAGTGCTCAGTTCTCAGTTCTCAGTTCTCAGTTCTCAGTGCTCAGTTCTCAGTTCTCAGTTCTCAGTTCTCAGTTCTCAGTGCTCAGTGCTCAGTGCTCAGTGCTCAGTGCTCAGTGCTCAGTGCTCAGTGCTCAGTGCTCAGTGCTCAGTGCTCAGTGCTCAGTGCTCA
>JANOBP010000649.1:0-6236 GCA_031411715.1 Verrucomicrobiaceae bacterium
TCATAGGCGGTAAGGGCTGTGAGGGTCCAAGCATTGGCGAAGGTGTTGCCCCAGTCGCCCTTGCCGTTCCTGGACTGCAAAATGCTCACCGCGAGCTTCTCGGCGTCTCCGGTGATGCCGAGATGCGTGTAGCAAATGAGGCGCAAGGCTTTGTTCACGCCACTCCCAGCCCAATGGCCCCAAACGACGGGTGGTGGCGCGGGTGTGCTAGGCTTTGCAGATGGTTTGGCGGATGGCTTGGTGGTCTTCTTGCCTTTGGCGTTCTTCGCTGGCTCAGGGGCGGGAGGTGCGGGTGGCTTCCAACCGAGTGTGTCTTTGATTTGCTGCTCGGGCGTGTTGCTCAGGCACATCGACAGCGCGAGGTAGAGGCGCGTGATCTCAGGCAGGCGGTCGCGCTTGGCGAAGAGTAAGTTTTGGTAAGCAGGCTCTGGCTTGCCAGCTTTGGCCAACGTGTAGAGGGCAAACGCGCAGTCGGTCGTGACATAGAGGTCCTTCTCTTCTTCCAAGCCGCGCAGACGCTTCGAGAGGAACTCAACGAGCTTGTTGATGGCTTCCGCAGGCACATCGGCACCTTGATCGCGAGCGCGCAAAAGCATCATACCACCGTAAGCACTTCCCCAGAGACTTGGCTCCTGACCACCAGGCCAGTAAGCAAGCCCGCCTTCATCGGTGGTCATTTGCAGCAGCTTGTTCACGCCGCTTTGAATGGCTGCTTTGGCTTTGCCGCCGCCGAGTTGCTGCGGGAAGAGTGATTCGTATTTACCAAGTGCGAGCCATGGCAGCGTGGCGGACGTGGTCTGCTCCACGCAGCCATAGGGATAGGTCAACACATAGTCGAGAGCATCCCGTGCCTCATAGAGCCGCGTGTTGCTCACGCTGACTGAGAGAGTGCCTTCTCCTTCAAGCAGCGCGGGGTTCACTTTCTCAATGAGATTGGCGGGAGCATCTTTGGCATCAAGGCGGACGTATTTGACGTCACGCAGCTCAGGTAGCGGATGTTTGACATCAAAAGTTGACTCCGTGCCATCATTGACGGCCTGCGGGAAGTCGAGGCTCTTGGTGGTCCACTTCCACTTCGAGGTTCCGAGCTTGGTGAAGAGCACCGGGAAGGCCGTGGCGGCTGTTTCACCGGCTTTAATGCTCAAGATGACCTTCTTTTGCTTCAAGGAGTCCGCCGCGTCGATTTTGAAGGCTGCAGGGATGAAGTCACGCTTTTCGGCAATGAAGCTGGCTGCGTCATCCAACTCCAACATGACCTCGATTTGGCCTGCATGCGGTGTGGTGTTATGCACCACGGCTTTGACGAGCACTTCGTCACCCAGGCGAGCAAAACGCGGCACGGCGGGGTCGATCATGAGTGGCTTGTTGATGGTGAAGGCACCTTCTCCACTGCCAAAACGATCCACGCCATGAGCTGCGACGGCCATGATGCGGTAGCGCGTGAGATTGTCCGGCGCGGTCACAGCGGCGCTGAGCTTACCAGCGGCATCCGTGGTGCCCGAGGCGAGCCATAGCGGCGTGGCGACGAAATTCTTGCGCACCGTGATATTGCCCATGTCTCCATCGCCATCACCACCGCCGATGACGAAGCCTTTGTTGCCGCGATCTCGTGCGCTCATCTCTTCTGTGAGAAGACCGTCGAAGGTGGTGAAGCTGTCGATGGCGAGTGGGAACTCCGCATGGAAGAATTCCTTGGGATTCGGCGTCTCATGCTTCATCAGGCTGAGCACACCTTCATCGACGGCATAAAGCGTGACGTCACTGCCTACGACGGGTTGGCCTTTGGCATCGGTGACGGTGGTGGAGACATTGACGACCTCCGCAGGTCGCACTTCGGCCTTATCGGCGGTGATGGCGAGTTTGAGGTCCTTGGAGTCGGACTCGACCTTCAAGGCGCAATAACCCACGCGGTATTCAGGCATCTTGTGCTTCTTCGTGCTCGCAGCACTGCCACGGATGACGATGACCGAGACGAAGATATTCGGCGCTTCAGCATCGGTGATGGGCACGCGGATGATGGGGTTATCGAGCGTCAGTTCAGCGGTGAAGTGGCTGTGGATCTTGTTGCGCTCCACGGTGACGAGTGCGGTGCCTGCGATGGGTGTTTTGACCACGATCACAGCCTGCTCACCCGGTTTGTAGGCCGACTTTTCCGGCTGCAAATTCATGCGTGAGCCATCTTCCATCGCCCATGGGAATTCGTCCCCACCGACAACATAAAATGGCATGCGTGAGAGCACTTTGGTGCCCTTGGGGTCCAGCGCCTCTGCCGTGACAAAGTAGATGCCCCCAAGCGACGGCGTGAAGGGAATGCTCACACTGTGTGCGCTGCTGCCAGTGACGGCCTTGAGGTCGTGAGACTGCTTATACTGCTCTTGCAGCACCACTTGGTCCTTGGTCGTCGAGCCGCCGCCTGCGGTGGCAATTTTTAGCGTGTGATACTGCTGGCGCTCGATCCTGACATCGACCTTCACCGCACCACCAGGCGCTGCGCCTTTGGGATCGATACCGATGATTTCCAGCGTCACCGCTTTACCCGCTGTGGCAAAATTCTCTGGCCCTTTGACTCCGAGAATGAACTGCGCACCTGGCACCTCAAATTCGCTCGCAGCGCTCACGGTTTGTTCATTCACATCCGTCACTTCCGCGCTGACACGCACGCGCTGTGGCAGTGCGGCACGGTCTGCTGGCGGCATGGGCATTTCCAGTGTGGCCGTGCCGTCGTCTGAGATGACGAGGTCGCCATTGACGAACCACTCGCTCTCCTCCTCGTCATTGCGGTCGATGTAATCGCCATCGGAATCGCGATCCTGCGCGTAATGTGCCCAAGTCGGGGCATCTCCGAAGTGGTAGGCTTTAAAAAGCTCTGGCGGCTGATACTGCCGCGTCGCGTTGGCGCTCCACTCGATGTCGGCGATGGAAAGCGACTTGCCCATGTAATAGTGAGCGCTCAGCGGCACCTGGATGCGATCTCGCGCGAACTTGATGGCCCTGGTGTCGAGCTTCACTTCAAACGAGTTCGGCTTGTAGTCATCGATGCGGAAGGTCATGCCGCCAGCGTCGCTGTTGTTGCTGTTCACGTTCTCCGTCTTGAGGCTGATGCTGAGGTCATACCAGCCTGCTGGACCCGTCGGCAGGGCGATGTCATCTGACCATGCGCCGTTGGCAGTGAAGGTGACTTCTTTGTCGATTACCACACGGTAGCGCGGATCACGAATGGTCAGGCGACCCTTCGCAGGAGCCGCGTCGAGGCTCAAATCGTCACCAATGAGCAAACGCGTGTGCGCTTTGAAGTGAGCGGTATCACCAGGCTTGTACAGCGGGCGGTCGGAGAAGACAAAGGTGCGGCGCTGTGCCTGCCACACACTTTCATAAGTCTGATTGAGATCCCACGGCACCGAGATGCTGCTTTCGCCGCCATGGCATTCGATCACCGTGCAATCGCCGTTTTTTTCCGCCAGCGCAAAGGCTGGCACCGCACCACGCACGACGGCGATGCCGCCTGCATCGGTATCGCCGTAACCGAGCAGCTTCATGTCGGCATCGACGAGCGTGAGGCGCACGCCAGCCGTTGCTTTGCCACTTTGCAGCGAGGTCGCATAGACCATTGTCTCGCGGCCATTGCTCTTCTGCATGAGTCCGATGTCGGTGAATTGCACGAGGGTCTGCGTCAGCACGCCCTTATCTTTCAAGCCAGGTGCGGCAGCGCCTTCCATCTCGATGAAGAGCGGTGCCGCGACATCGCCACCGAGGATCTCACGCCAGTTCAGCTTCAAGATCTCACTTTGATCGAGCGGCTTATTCACTGGAAAGGTGCGGTCAAACACCTGCACGCCGGGATAGGTGTCGATGGACTGCGTTTTATAGGCAGCGCGTTGCTTGTCGTTGCCGTAAAACGCCGTGCGGTAAGCGCGGTAAAGATCGAGCGCTTGCAGCAGCTCCGGACCCGTGAGTTTCTTCGCGCGCACACGCACTTGCGAGACGTTGGCAGCGCTGAACTCGTAACTGGCATCACCCTTGGCAAGTTGCCCGCGAATGAAGGTCGGCGCTGCGACGTAAGGCGGATTCGGCACGAAAGTGACCTCTTGTTTCATCTCCGCCTCGAGCTTCATGTCATCACCCGAAATCAACGCGGCATCGACAGTCAGGGTGTATTTCTTGTTGGGCTCAAAGGCACCCGTCAGGGTGAGTGTGCGGTAATCAACACTGGCTTTGACTTCACCAGCAGGCAACGGCTCCACTTTGATGAACGTGGCGATCTTCTTCGCGGCTTCAGCGCGCTGCTCGGGCTTCAGCTCTTCTTCCGTGCGCGGGAGAAGTAGCTTGTTGCAGTTGATGTCGATGTAATAGGGCGCATCAAACGGCGTGTGGGCACTGATGGAGATCACCTTGAAGGGTTGGATGTCACCGAGGCCAACTTCGTCACCCTTGGCCAATTGATTGTGACCTGAGGCATTGGTAAGCGCCTCAGCGATGACCAGACGCCACGCCTTGCCGACGGGCAGCGGTTGCGCAGGCTCCACCATGATGGCGCTGAGGCGTGGGGCATCCGCAGCGAGCGCCGGCTTGGCTTTGGAGATCTGCTCGGCCCATGTCTGCTGAGGCTCGCCATTACGCGTGGTGAAGTCCTTGCCTGTGGCATGCCTCACCAAAGCGGGAATCCCATCAGGATAAGATTCAGAAACGAAACGGATGTGCTTGGCAGCATCTGCTGGCGTGACGCCATCATTGAACTCAAACATGAAGCGCGGACTGCGATTCTGCCCCCCGTCATCATACCACTTTGGGTATTGATCGATGATGTTGAAGCGCGCGCTGTTGATGGAATCCAGCGTGTCGGTGGAGAGCGGCTTGCCCGCGAGATCGGCCAGCCCTGCACGCAGTTTAAAATCATAACTCGCCGCAAACTTGGGTGCCTGCGTCAGATGAAAGTGGCCACTGCGAGTGCTGGTCCATTCGAACGTCCCGGTTAACTCTGGCACGACGACGACTGGAGACTGCGCTTCCACTTTGCCGATGCTGGCCTTATCGATCATCGCACTCGGAAATACGACTTCGATGGTCGATTCCGGTGAGAGATCCGGCGGGTTGATGCTGATGCTGGCTTTCAGAGCGGGGTCAGGCTTGGGCTCTTTAACAGTCGAACGGCTTTTCGTAGGAGCCGCGTGGAGAACGGAGGAGGCCAGCAGCAAAGCTGGCAACAGCGCGAAGCTGGAGATGGTTTTCATGGTGAACAAAGGTTCGCCACGAGAGTAGCACGTCGCAGAAAGCTGCGAGGGATTTTTAGCGAAGATTTCAACGCGCCGCCCACTCACGACCCAGCATCACGCACTTGCGCTCATGCCCCCAGCGGTACTGGCCAATGATGCCGGTCTCGCGGATGACGCGATGACAGGGGATCAAATAGGCGAGCGGATTGCTACCCACTGCCGTCCCGACAGCACGGGCGGCTCCTGCGTTGCCAATCGCCTGCGCGAGATGACCGTAACTCACCACCGCACCTGTGGGCACACGCAGCAGAGCACGCCAGACGCGGAGCTGAAACGTCGTACCACGCACAAACGCCTTCAAATGAGCACCGGGACCGGCTTGAAAGACCTGCGCGGCCGTTTGGCGGGCTGTGGCGTTGCTCCATTCAATCATAGCCTTTGGCCAGAGTTCCATGAGAACGCCTTCATCCTCCGTTTCGATAAAACTCAGATGACAAATCCCGCGTGGGCTAATCGCCAAGCAACAGAGGCCGAAAGGCGTGTCCGCAAAGCCCGCCACCAGCTCCATGCCGAGCCCGCCCGACTTGATCTCACCCGGCGTCGCAGCCTCCAGCGTGACGCAGAGATCATGCAACCTGCCTGGGGACGATAAACCGGCACTCAGGGCCGCATCGAGCACGCTTTCACCTTTTAGCAGCCGCTCACGGGCATATTCGGCGGTGAGGCACTGAAGAAAGTCCTTCGGTGTCACGCCTGCCCAGCGCGAGAACAGCCGATGAAAATGATGCGCACTCAGCCCCACCACCGCCGCCAGCGCCGCGAGGTCCGGCTGCTCCAGGTGATGCTCATCGAGATGGCGGATCACCGCCGCGATGCGTTCATAATCATTCATGCGCGCATGTTTGCCAGATGGAAAGCAGGCGCCACCCGCTTCTTGCGATGATTCTCTTGGCGAATCCCATTCCCTTTCTACCCTCCGCGCCCCGCATGTCCGTCAAGCTCCGCCTCAACACCGCCACCGTCTCC
>JANOBP010000650.1:0-25026 GCA_031411715.1 Verrucomicrobiaceae bacterium
GCACCGCCGTCAGTCCGCCGACGATCACGTGATCCTCGACCACCACATGTCCACCAATGGTTCCGTTGTTGGAGAAAATGACGTGATTTCCCACCACGCAGTCATGCGCGACATGGGTGTAGGCCAGGAAGTTGTTCAGGCTGCCGATGATCGTCTTGCTCCCCACAGCGGTGCCGCGATGCACCGTGGCAAACTCGCGAAAGGTATTGTCGTCACCTACTTCGAGATACGTTGGCTCACCAGCATACTTCAAATCCTGCGTCTGCTGCCCAATCGAGGCATACGCATAAAATTTGTTCCCTTGCCCGATCTTCGACGGCCCCATCACCGTCACGTGATGCTGCAACCAGCATCCGTCCCCCAACTCCACACCCGCACCGATGATGCAATACGGCCCCACATGCACGTCGTTGCCGATCTGGGCACTGGGATCAATGATGGCAGTCGGGTGGATGTGTGTTGGCATTTCAGTTCTCAGTTCTCAGTTCTCAGTTCGCTGTTATTGGCCATCCGTCATTGTCTGCCCTCACCGCTCCACCACACTGAACATCAGCTCCGCCTCAGAGACCACCACACCATTCACGAGGCAGCGTCCGGTGGCCGTGGCGATGCTGCGTTTGTTCTTGGTCATCTCCGTTTCAATGATCAGCACATCACCCGGCAGCACGGGCTTACGCCACTTCACGTTGTTGGCACTCATGAAGTAGCCGATCTTGCCCTGATTGCCCGGCATGCGCAGCAGCATGATGCTGGCCACCTGCGCCATTGCCTCCAGTTGCAGCACACCCGGCATGATCGGGTGGCCAGGGAAGTGCCCTTGGAAGTAAGGCTCATTAATCGACACGTTCTTCATCCCACGGCACTTCGTCTCGCCTTCAAAGCCGATGATCCGGTCCACCAGCAGGAAGGGATAGCGGTGGGGGAGAATCTTCATCACCGCATTCGTGTCGAGCACCGCTTCGTTGACGGGGATATCCACCTCCACGGGCACCATGCTGCGCATCTGCTCGTACTGCTTCACCACCGCGCGCGCTAGCTCGGTGTTCGGTCCATGGCCTGGACGCACCGCGATGACGTGACCCATAATACGCCTTCCGGCCAGCATCAGGTCACCCACGATGTCCAGGATCTTATGCCGCACGAATTCATCCGCAAAGCGCAGCGGCTGCTTCGACAGCAGCGTGTCCCCACGGATCACCACCGCCGCCTCGATCGTACCGCCCTTGATCAGCCCCTTCTCCATCAGTGGGGCGATGTCCTCGTAATAAACAAACGTCCGCGCCGCGGCGATCTCCTTCTCATAGTTCTCCGGCGTGATTTCCAGACTCATATACTGCGTGAAGCGCCCACCAGGCCCCACATTGGTGCATGAAACTCGAAACTTCTTGTCCGGCATGATCATCAAGAGCGTCCCATCCCGCGTCTCCTGGTAGATCGGCTCACGAACCTCGAAAACCCTCCGCAACTCCGTCTGCGGCACCACCCCGGCTTTTTTGATCAGCTCCACAAACGGCATCGCACTCCCATCTGCGATCGGCGGCTCATTGGCATCCATTTCGATGATCGCATTATCCACGCTCATGCCAGCCAGCGCCGAGATCACATGCTCCACCGTATGCACATTCACCCCACCCTCGGCGATTGTCGTCGCGCGCTCCACCTTCTGCACCTTCTCCACCAGGGCCGGAATGAACGGCTTATCTTCCAGGTCCATGCGGCGGAACTTGAAGCCAAAATTCTCCGGCGCAGGCTGGAGGGTGAGGGTGACTTGCTCCCCCGTATGCAACGAGGTTCCCGTCATTGAGACGGATTTAGCGAGAGTGTGCTGACGGTCGGAAGCCATAATACGGGACGGGAAAGGTTCTCGTTAGCGTCTCGCCCCAATGGGGTCAAGTTCTGAGTCCACCCCGAGGTCGCTGGCCTACTGTGATCACTGCTGAAGATTCAGGATTCACTCAGCTGCTTTCGGATGGTGGCCTGGATCTGGGTGATGTGGGCCATGAGGCGGGTGCGCTCAGGCTCCTGGATGTCAAGCATGTGGTCGATGGCGGTGTCGGTGAGGCTGCTGGCTTGCTTGAGGTCGGGCGAGGTGTCGGGATCGAGGCATTGGATGGCTTGCTGCATGGCCTCCATGGCTTTCCAGGCTCCCTGATGGTGCTTGAGCGTGCGCAGGGCCGCACGGGCGGCGGTTCGCATCTCGGTGGTGTCGTCGTTCTCCGGTAGCGCGAGCATGGACTCGTAGTGCGCGTGCATTTTCTCGGCGAAGCCGGGCTGATGCTTCAGGCGGTGGAGGAACTCCTTGAGCTCGAGCTGGGGCACGTCAGGCGGGAGGGGGATGAAGCGGCGTTTCATGGGGCGGTGGTATGGGCGGCATGGAATCCGGCAGTGCGGAAAGGAGGGCGCGGTATTTGGAGTAGCGGTCGGTGATCTGGGTATGCTCAGGCTCATGAATGTGAGGGAGGAGGTGGCCGACTTCCTGCATGAGCTGGCGCAGGCGCTCGACGGGATCGTATTTAAGACTGCCTGTGGCGATGAGCTGCTTGGCAGTATTGAGGACGTGTTTGGCTTTGACTAGGCTGGTGTGGTGCCTGAGCAGGTGCATGGCAGTGCGTGCAGCGAGGTGCATCTCGGCAGTTTCCGGCGTGTGCGGCTGCACCAGCATGGAGTCGTAATGCGCCCGCATCTTTTCGGCGTACTCGGGGTCCGAGACCAGACGCTGGATGAATGGGACGCGCTTGAGATGCGGCTCATCATCCGGGAAGGGCTGGAAGGTGGCTTTCATCGGCAGCAGTGACGAAACGTGCGAAGGACACGTGCTCTGATACCACGAGACCGAGTCTTGCTCAACGATACTTCGACAGGCCTACCAGATATTGCTGCGCAAGGGTGGTCTGGGGCTGGGTGAAGAAGTCGGTGGCGCTGGAGGACTCGGCGACTTTTCCGGCGGCGAGGAAGACGACCCAGTCGGCGACTTGGCGGGCGAAGCTGATCTCGTGGGTGGCGAGGATGTTGCTTTGGCCGGCGACGGCGAGCTCGCGGATGACGTCGAGGACTTCTCCGGTCATGACGGGGTCGAGCGCGGAGGTGGGCTCGTCAAGGAGGAGGAGCTTGGGCTTGGGCGCGAGTGCGCGGGCGATGGCGGCACGCTGCTGCTGGCCGCCGGAGAGCTGGGAGGGGCGTTTGTGCTCGTGGCTTTCGAGCCCGAGGCGGTGGAGCAGCTCCAGGGCGCGCTGGGTGGCCTGGGTGTCGGACATGCCATGCACCTCACGCAGCGGAAGGGTGATGTTTTGCAGCGCGGTGAGGTGCGGGAAGAGGTTGTAGCCTTGGAAGACGAAGCCGTTGCCGCGGCGCTCAATGAGGGCGCCGGTTTCATCATGCGGCAGCGTGCGGGCATCGAGCGAGATGTGGCCGTGGTCGGGCACGAGCAGGCTGCCGAGCACGCGGAGGAGGGTGGACTTGCCGCCGCCGGAGGGGCCGAGCAGGGCGATGACGCGTGCGGAGTCGCCGGTGGTGAAAGTGGCTCCGTCAAGGGCGGCGTGGGTGCCGTAGCGCTTCACCACACCTTGGGCTTCAAGTTTCATAGGCGAACCTCCTCTCCAGCCGCTGAGCGAAGTGCGCGAGCGGCAGTGTGACGATGAGATAGGCCAATGCGAGTGGCAGGTAGCCCTCCAGCGCGGTGTAGCTGGCGGAGTTCATGACTTTGACCTTCTGCACGAGCTCCTCGATGCCGATGACGGAGAGCAGCGAGGAGTCCTTTAGCAAGGAGACGAGCTGGCCCGTGGTACCAGGCAAGGCGCGGCGCAGGGCCTGGGGGATGACGACGAAGCGATACATCTGCGCTTTGTCAAAGCCGACGGCGCGGGCGGCCTCGATCTGCGAGGCGCCGATGCTCTCGATGGCACCGCGAAAGATCTCGGCCAGATACGCAGCATGAAAGGCACCGAGCAGAAGGATGCCAACGAGCAGCGGTGAGCTGACGTGCAGGGCCTCCGCGATGATGTAGTAGCCGACCAGCAACTGCACGAGCAACGGTGAGCCGCGCACGATTTCGACGATGCCACTGCACAGCATGCGCAGTCCTAGAAGCGGAGCGCGACGCCCAAGCATGAGGACGAAGCCGAGCACGACGCTGACCAGCATGGTTGCCAGCGAGATGCCGAGGGTGGTCAGCCAACCGATGCCAAACTGCGCGCGGTATTGCCAGACGCCGTTCCAGTTCCAGTGGTAGTCCACGCGAAGAAACAAGCCATAGAGCGCGGCCGATACACCCAGCAACAAGGCGGCTGCCCAGGCAACGCGGGGTAGGAGGGCAGGGGAGTTGGCGCTCAAAGAAGGCACGGCGCGGGTTTTACCCGCAGATTTGCTCTTTCGCCAACCCTCATTTCACGGTGGCAATGACTGGCGTAGTCGGGCGGCTTTGCAAAAAGAGCTTCACTCCGGTGGCGATGCCCTTGGCAAGGCTCGCCTGGTGCTTGGCGTCCTTGAGGCGAAGTGATTCGGTGGTGTTGGTCAAAAAACCGCACTCGACGAGGACCGCAGGGCATACGGACTGCTCGATGACGAGGTAATCACGGTTCTTCACGCCACGATTCTCGCCCTTTGCCTCTGCGCAGACGCAGCGCTGCACCATTGTTGCGAGATCCTCGCTGGTTTGCTTTGTCGCGGCACGGCGCTTGGCGTTGAGGGAGGTTTTGCCTGCGAAATAGGTCTCAATGCCCTCCGCCTCTGAGCCGGAACCGTCGGTATTGATGTGCACGCTGACCAGAACGGCCGCGCCGTATTTGGCGGTCAATGCAGCCCGGTCTTCAAGCGGCAGGAAGGCATCGGAGTCGCGAGTCATTTTCACCCGCAGGCCAGCGGCTACCAGTTCAGTGCGCAGTTCTTTGGCAATCGCCAAGGTCAGATGCTTCTCAATGCTGCCATTGGCCACTGCGCCGCCGTCATGGCCGCCGTGACCCGCATCCACGAGGACGAGAGGGATTTTTTGAGCTTCATCGACCCAAGGCCCAAGTTTTGGTGCCTCCACAGAGGCGACCTTGGTATCCAGCCAGACCAATGAACACAAGGCACCGCCTAGGGCGGCGAAGGCGGCCAGTGATCTCAGGCAAAACAGAACTGTTTGGCGGAATTTCAAAATTTATTTCGGATATCTAAATAATTTTATTGATTTAGCAACCTTAAATACTAAAATAACCATATGAAGACGCTCCCACTAGCAAAGCCCGCACTCGTTTTGACTCTGGCATTGTCCATCGGTGCCACAACGCAAGTCAGCGCGGCACTACCCACTGGCTACACCTATATGGAGCCACCGCCACCGGGTTATGGAACCGTGCAAGCCCCGCCACAAAAGACGAGTGCGCCAAAGCCAAGCTCCACGCCAAAGAGTACAACAGCTCCTTCCTACGCTCCCCAGTACTCTGCACCTCGTCCACAATACCAGCCGCCATCCATTCCGACATATTCTCCACCCCGCCAGCAGACACCGCAGCCAGCACGTCGGTCGGCCACTGCGCCGAAGCCAAAGAGCACAAGCTCTGCGTCCAGCTACGGTCCCTTGCCCAGCAGTCATTCGATCAGCCTAGCCAAACTTGCCGCTAACGACCACCAACAGGATTCCCGCATTCGTCGGCTGGAGGGCGATGTGGCCAATCTAAAGAGCGGCTCACCTTCACGCTTTGTCAGCGCCAACTCCAGCCCCAAGGCACACACCACCTATGTCGTTCGCCCTGGCGATAGCTTGTGGCGTATTGCGAGCGCCAACCGCGTCAGCCCTGGAGAAATCATGGCACTCAACCACATGAAAAGTGATAGTGTCACCATCGGCCAGTCGCTTTTGATTCCATCCGCTGCGGGTTCATCCTCGACGACGCAGGCTAGCTACAAGCAGCTAACTCACAGCGTCCGTGCAGGGGACACCTCGTTCGTTATTGCCAAAAAATACGGCGTCAGTCGTGAATCGCTACGTGCGGCCAATCCTCGCGTCGATTTCGGTGGCGATCTCATCCCGGGGTCTCGCATCACCATTCCTGGTAAAACGGTACGCGTCGATACTCCGAGCAGCACCAACACCACCACGGGTGGCAGTTACACCGTCAAGTCTGGAGACAGCCTCAAGGCCATCGCCATACGCCATGGCATGTCCACGGCCAATCTAGCCGCCGCTAATGGCATCAAGGACTACAATAAAGTCATCATTGGTCAGCGCCTGACCATTCCAAGTGGCAAGTCTTCCAATATCGCTTCCAAATCCCCCAGCAAGCCGAAGCCAGCCGTCAATCCAGTGCGCAGCGCCAATGACGACACCATTCCGCTACCCGGAGTGGGATTGCCGCAGCCAACGATGCTGGCACCAGCACCCATTGCTCAGACGCCACCGCCTGCGCCAAAGCCGACAGCACCCGTTTCAGACACGCATCGCGGTGTGCTTGCCTACCGTGTGGACAGTACCGATAACATCGAAAGTATCGCCCAGCAGTTTGGCACCACGCCTCAGCGCATCCGCGAGATGAATCACCTTCAGCCCTCCACCAAGCTCAATTCCGGCGACGAAATCATGGTCCCTGCGATGGGTGCTGTCTCGGTGAATTAACGGCGCATTCCATCAGGCTGCGAGCCTCACTCGCTGGAATCCTTGGGTCGTTCTGGGCTTTGAGAAGACACTTCAAGCCAGCAACGCTTTTACCACTTTGCCATGTACATCGGTGAGTCGATGGTGGCGGCCTTGGAATTTGAAAGTGAGCCGTGTGTGGTCGATGCCGAGGCAATGCAGCATGGTAGCATGGAGGTCATGCACATGTACGGGATCGCGCGTGATGTTGTAACCGAAGTCATCCGTCTCGCCGTGTGTGATGCCACGCTTGATGCCGCCACCGGCCATCCAGATGGTGAAACAGCGCGGATGATGATCGCGGCCGTAGTCTTCAGGTGTGAGGCGACCCTGGCTATAGACAGTACGGCCAAATTCACCGCCCCACACCACCAGCGTGTCATCGAGCAAGCCGCGTTGCTTTAAGTCTTGGAGCAATCCAGCACTCGCTTGATCGGTATCGTAGCATTGACCCGCAATCTGCTTCGGTAGCTTGGTGTGTTGATCCCAGCCGCGATGGAAGAGTTGGATGAACCGCACACCACGTTCAGCGAGCCGCCGCGCGAGCAGGCAGTTCGCGGCGAAAGTGCCGGGCTTGCGGGATTCGGGGCCATAGAGGTCAAAGGCACTCGCAGATTCGTCCGAAACATCCGTCAGCGCGGGCACACTCGTTTGCATGCGATACGCCAACTCATATTGTGCGATACGCGTGGCGATCTCGGGGTCGCCATATTCTGCGAGCTGCATCTGATTGAGCTTGGCGAGATCATCGAGCATCCGCCGCCGCGCGTTTCGATCAAGGCCGTCGGGATTGGATAGAAACAAAACGGGATCGCCGTCCGAGCGGAATTTGATGCCTTGATGCTTCGTCGGCAAAAATCCACTGCCCCACAGCCGGTCGTAGAGTGGCTGGTCCATCGGATTGCCTGTGCCGTTCGAGAGCAGCGCAACAAAAGCCGGCAAATCGCTATTCTCGCTACCGAGTCCATATGAGGCCCACGCGCCCATGCTCGGCCTGCCCGCGAGCTGCGCGCCAGTTTGGAAGAACGTGATCGCAGGATCATGGTTGATCGCCTCGGTGTGCATCGTCTTGATGAAGCAGATTTCATCCGCCATCCGCGCCGTATGCGGCAGCAACTCGCTTAACCAGGCGCCACTCTTGCCATGCTGCGCAAAACGGAATTTCGACGGCGAGATGGGAAAATGATCCTGCGTCGCTGTCATGCCGGTGAGCCGCTGGCCCTGACGAATCGAGTCCGGCAAATCTGTGCCGAAACGCGCGGTGAGTTGTGGCTTGTGGTCAAACAAATCCAACTGCGACGGCGCGCCGGACTGAAACAGATAAATGATGCGTTTCGCCTTTGGTGCGAAGTGTGACGCGCCTGGCAGGCTCGTCGCCAAAGCCATCGCACCGAGTCCAGTACGGCCGAGAAACTGTCGTCGTGTCTGCAGGAGGGGCGTGTTCATTGTTTGGTAATGGCTTCGTCGAGATTAAAGATCAAACCGGCGAGGGCTGTGTAAGCGGCGAGTTGGGCGGAATCGAGAGTGGCATCGACTGGTGACTCTCCGGCGCGACTCAGAGCACTGGCGGCTTTGGCATCCACGCGGAAGCGCATGAGATGGTCATTCAGGTCAGCGGTGAGCAGTTGCAACTCCGCAGGCTTCGGTGCGCGTGCTAGCAGGAGTCGAAAAATCAGCGTGACGCGCGCATCGGTCGTTTCAGCTTCACGCAGCACGCGTTGGGCGATGCAGCGTGCAGCCTCGACGAAGGTCACATCATTCATCAGCGCTAAGGCCTGCAACGGCGTGTCGGTGCGGCTCGGACGCACGGAGCAGGCTTCGCGGCCTGCGGCGTCGAAGGTCATCATCGTTGGCTGCGGGCTGGTGCGCTTCCAGAAAGTGTAGAGGCTGCGTCGCCAAAGTTTGTCACCGTGATCTTGCTCGTAGTCGGTGCCGCTGAGATCTTTTTGCAGACCTTTGGGTTGATATGGCTTCACTGAAGGGCCGCCGAGTTCGTTGACCAGCAAGCCGCTGGCAAAGAGGGCTTGATCACGAATCATCTCAGCCGGGAGACGAAGACGTGGGGCGTGGGAGAGCAGTCGGTTTTCGGGATCGGTCTCGTGAGACGGATCACTCGGATAGGACTGATTTTTAAAGCGAGAGCTCTGCCTGTATGTGCTACTCATCACGAGTGTCTTGATGAGCCGTTTCACATCCCAACCGGTGCGCATGAACTCGGTGGCTAGCCAGTCGAGTAGTTCCGGGTGACTGGGGGCTTCACCTTGCGAGCCGAAGTCCTCGGTGGTCTTCACGAGGCCAGTGCCGAAGATCATTTGCCATTGCTGATTCACGGCGACTCGCGCGGTGAGTGGATGAGCCGGATTCACCAGCCATCGGGCGAAGTCGAGGCGGTTCGGCACCTTTTTGGCAAGCGGTGACAAACTCGCAGGCACGGCGGCGGTGACACGCTCGGCCGGTTTGTCATACTCGCCGCGTTTGAGCACAAAAGTCTCGCGGGGCCTGGCCATTTCCACCATCACCATCAGATTGGGTAGGTTCTCGATGAATTGATCGCGCTGCTCGCGTGCGAGGACGGCTTGCGCACGAGCTTCACGCAGAGGTGCGTCAGCATGCTCCAGCAAGAAACATGTGCGGAGTTTGGCAGCCTGGTGCGGCGTGCGTTGGCCGAGCTTCGCCAACTCATGAATGGATTCCGCCGTGGCGACGATTCCTACATCCTCCGCATTCAGCGCTCGGGCATACACGCGCACATCACGCAATTGGCCCTGGAAGCGATTGGCCGGGCCGCCGCCTGCACCAATGCGGAGCGGTGATTTGACGAGGAAGGTCTGGTTCAACTGATCGAGCAACACGCGCAGCTTCTGCGGCTGTCCGTTGACGTAAATTTTCACTCCAGCAGCCACGCGCGATCCGTCATAAACGACAATGACATGCTGCCACTCATTGGCGCTGATCGGCGCTTCGGTTTCGACGCGCAGCGCATCATCGAGCCAGCGCTTGGTAAGATGCACCTGCACGCGGCGGTCTTTCAAAAAGACGCGGTAGCCATCTTGATCCGAGGCAAAGGCGGAGTCCTCATAGGCCTCGGCCATGCGCGAGATGATGGCACCATCCGGGCCGCGCGGATTCACCCACGCGGCGAGAGTGAATTTGTCGAAGAAACCGAACGCGCCAATATCGCCGCAGTCGATGGAGCGCTTTCCGTCGAAGCTTGCATCGTCGCCCGGGAGTTCGCGGCGCATTTGCAGATCGCGTGTGATCGTCCATGGAGCCGAAGGAGCCGTTTTCTCCCACTGCGACTGCGCGGCGACGATTCGTGGCTCCAGTTTGAGCAAGCGTGAGTTGGCGGCGCTGAGTTCCTCTTCGAGCTTGGTGAGCACCTTCGCTTGCGCGTCGGTCGGCGCGGTCAAAACAGGAGGTGAGTTGCCAATTTTGATCGCTTTGCCTTTTTCGGGCACGTTGTTGAAGAAGGCGAACATCGAGTAAAACTCACGCTGCGTGAGCGGATCGTATTTATGGTCGTGACAGCGTGCGCAACCCATCGTGAGGCCCATCCAGACGGTGGCGGTGGTGTCCACACGATCCACGACATACTCGACGGCGTATTCTTCCGGCACGATGCCGCCCTCTGCATTGCCGCGGTGATTGCGATTGAAGCCGGTGGCGATTTTCTGCGCGAGCGTGGCATTCGGCAGCAGATCACCAGCCAGTTGCTCGATCGTGAACTGATCGAAGGGCATGTTCCGATTGAATGCATCGATCACCCAGTCACGCCAGCGCCACATGGAGCGCTCGCCATCGCTCTGATAGCCGCTGGTGTCAGCGTATCGTGCGGCGTCCAGCCAGCGGCTGGCCATGCGCTCGCCAAAGCGGGGGCTGGCCAGTAAATGATCAACCAGAGACTCATAAGGCTCATCCGCCCCATGTGACTGATGCGACATTTGTTCGAAGGTGGCGACTTCATCTGGCGACGGTGGAAGACCGGTGAGATCAAGTGTCACACGACGAATGAGAGTGGCGGCGTCTGCCTCGGGGGAGGGGTGCATGTTCTCCTGCTCCAAGCGGGCGAGGATGAAGGCATCAATCGGATTTCGGATTTTTAATTTCGGATTATCGATTTTGGGCACCGCCGGCCGTTGCGGGGCGATGAAAGACCAATGTGCCTGCCACTTCGCACCTTGGGCGATCCATTGCCGCAGCAGCTCGATCTGCGCTGCGGTGAGTTGCAGGGCCGAATCCTTGGGCGGCATGATTTCTTCTGCGTCCATCGAGGTGATGCGCGCAACGAGCGAACTCTTCGACGGATCGCCCGCGACGATGGCGAAGTGATCATCGAGTTTTGCTTTCGCGCTGGCTTCGAGATCGAGCCGGAAATCAGCTTTGCGCTTCGCCTTGTCCGGCCCGTGGCACTTGTAGCAGTTGTCGGAGAGAATGGGCCGGATGTCGCGATTGAACTCGATGGTCTGTGCGCCCGCCGTCACCATCCCGCAGAGAAGGAATGCGGAGGCTCCCGTGCACGAAAGGTGGTTCATGAGAAGGATATTCACTCTTCTTTAGACGCGACTGAGGACTGGTGGGTTTCAAAACTCCGCTAGATCGACCTCAGCGTGAGGAATACCGTGGCCGAACTTCCGCTTTTACTCTCGCCGCGTCTTTGTTACACTCCTGCTCATGCGACTCGCGATTTATCCCGGCAGCTTTGATCCCATCACCAATGGGCACCTCGATGTGATCCACCGTGCAGCAGGTTTGTTTGACAAGCTCATCGTCGCCGTGGCGCGCGATAATGCGAAAAACAGCCTTTTCACGGTCGAGGAGCGCGTGGAATTGATCCAGGCCACGACGGGAAAAGCCGCCAACATTGAGGTCATGCCGTTCCAAGGATTATTGGTCAATTTTGCTCGTGAAATGGGTGCCTGCGCTCTCGTGCGTGGTCTGCGCGCCGTCTCGGACTTTGAGTTCGAGTTCCAGCTCGCGCTGATGAATCGCAAGCTCGACCCCAATCTCGAAACCATGTTTTTAATGCCACGCGAAGAATTCACTTACATCAGCAGTCGGCTGGTGAAGGAAATTGGCCGCTTGGGAGGCAATATTGAGCCTTTCGCGCCGGCCAATGTCGTACAAGCATTGCTTCGTAAATACAACTAACTTATTGCCATGCACCGTCCATTCCACATCGACATGCGCTCTCTCCCTGAGGGCGGCAAAGACATCTCCGGCACAGAATCCCCTGCGTTCTTCGATTTACAGCCGGAGGACACCGTCCAGGCCATCTCCCCGCTCGAGTACGAGCTGCACCTGGAGAAAGACGATGATGAGATCGTCATCGCTGGCCGATTGGCGGCCACCTTCAGCCTTGAATGCGGCTGTTGCCTCGAGCGATTCGACTTTCGGCTGGAAATTGACGACTATGAGGCAGAAATCCCTTTTGAGAAGGATATGACGATCAACTTGACGGATACCATCAGGGAAGATACTCTCGTCGCCCTTCCGAGTTACCCACGCTGCGAGGCCGGCAATGTCCGTCCCCGTCAGTGTCCCGCCGAAGGCAAGTTCGAACACGTTTCCGCAATGATCGTGCCAGAGCCTGAAACGGCTGGACCAGGTGTGTGGGATGCTTTGAACAAACTGAACTAGAAACTCCCCTACGAACCTCCTCACATGGCCAATCCGAAGCGCAGACAATCCAAGAGCCGTCAACGCATGCGCCAGGGCGCAAACCGTTGGAAAGCGCCCACGCTCAAATCCTGCCCCGAATGCGGCACCTCCATCCCCGGCCACGTCGCCTGCCCATCCTGCGGCTACTATCGTGGACGTCAGGTGATCAGCAAAGTCGCTGGCGAATAATCTCCACGTCGTCTCCGCACGACTGATCCTATTTCCAACCCCGCCCGTCTCTGACGCGGCGGGGTTTTTTAGCTAGAGCTCGGAGTCCCGGCTTCAGCCGGAAAAGCTAGCGCGACAAATTGGGACGCCGAACCTGCGCCTCGCCTACTTCTTAGGTTGAAGCTGGGACTCCCAAAACCTGCACGGCATTTCGCAGCAGGGTCAAACCGGCTTCCTGGCTCTTCTCGGGATGGAATTGAACGGCAATGAGATTCTTCTTGGCGATTCCGCTCACAAAGCTCACGCCGTAGTCCGTGCGGCAAAGTGCCAAAGATTCGTCCTGCACATCCGGGTAGTAGGAGTGGACGAAATACACGTGAGTCGGATTTGGCAGCCCTTGCCAGACGGCGGCCGGGCCGGTTTCCCATTTGGCCACGTTCCAGCCCATGTGCGGGATCTTGAGACCGCTGTCTGGAGCAAATTTCCGCACCTGTCCCTTTGCCACACCCAGTCCAGCCACGCCGGGGGACTCCTCACTGCCTTCAAACAGGAGTTGATAGCCGAGACAAATGCCAAGGTATGGACGCTCAGCCTGCAACCACGCCTGCAACGGCTCCCATAGGCCTGTTTCCTTTAAAATCCGCACGGAATCCCCGAACGCACCCTGACCCGGAAAGACCAGCACGTCGATGTGCGCGAAGTCTTCTGGCTTGGTCACCAGTGATGCCTGTGCGCCGATGGCCACGAAGGCATTGAGCACGCTGCGCAGATTCCCCGCACCATAGTCGAGCACGCCTAACTTCATCACAGGACGTCCTTCGTGCTAGGGATGCCAGTGACGCGTGGATCATGCCGCGTGGCGGCATCCAGCGCGCGCGCCAGCCCTTTGAACATCGCCTCCGCCATGTGATGTGCATCACGACCGCGCAGGATATCGACATGCAGATTGGCCAGCAGGCAGGAGGAAAAAGCGCGCATGAACTCCTCCACCAACTGGAAGCTAAACTTGCCACCAATGGCCTCCACACGCTCCGGCACCTCATACACCAGCAGCGGGCGGCCGCTCAGATCCATGGCTACGCGGGCCAGCGTCTCATCCATCGGCAGCAGGCACCAGCCATAGCGTACGATGCCCGCTTTATTCCCCAGCGCCTCACGGAAGCACTGGCCCAGCACGATGCCCGTGTCCTCCACGGTGTGATGATAATCCACCTCAATGTCACCGACAGCCTTCACTCTCAGGTCAAATAGGCCGTGCTTCGCGAAAAGCGTGAGCATGTGGTCAAAGAAAGGCACTCCCGTATCGATCTGCGCTTTGCCTGAGCCATCCACATCGAGTTCAATCTCAATGTCGGTCTCGGCGGTCTTACGGTGCTGCTTGGCGGTTCTAGGCTGGCTCATGGAGACCCCAACAAACACGCAGTTGATCATCTGTTCAACGACATATCAGGGGCATCCGGGTCATCAAGTGGAAGGCAGAAAGCCCTTTCCTTCACGCCGTCCTTTTGACAGACTCCACCTCCATGAGCACTACGACTTCCATACTCTGCATCGCCACCGTCTGCCTTTTCGGATCAATGAATCTTCTCATAGCCGACGACGACTTGGAGGAAATCAAGATCAAGATCCCATCTGCCATGTTCATTGGACGTGGCCCTCAGGTGCTCCAGCCCAATCTTGAAACACCCGATCCATCCAAGGTCATCAAATCCTTCCTTGCACCCAAAGGCACCGTCAATGTCGCCCAGGGCAAGAAAGTCACCTCTTCCGATACGGCACCGGTCCTCGGTGAGCTCGCCCTCATCACCGATAGTGACGGCGACGGCTCAGATGGCAGCTATGTCGAGCTCACGTCCGGCAGTCAGTGGATTCAGATCGACCTTGAGGCTCCGCACGTCATTCAGAAGGTCGCCCTATGGCACTACCACAAAATGGCAAAAGCCTACATCGACGTGGTGATTCAAGCCTCCAACGACACCACCTTCAAAACCAGTGTCACTCTCTTTAACAACGATCATGACAACTCCTCGGGTCTTGGTTACGGCAAAGACCCCGCCTACATTGAAACCAATCATGGCCGCGTGATCGACGGCAAAAGCACTTTAGCCCGCTACGTCCGATTCTGGAGTAACGGCAACAATGATGACGCCTTAAACCACTACTGCGAAGCCCAAGTCTTCGCCGTTCCCGCTTCCAGATAGGGCTATCAATAGCTCTAACATCAGTAAATCCTTCAGACTCCACATCCATGAGCACTCCATCTCGTTCCCTCCGCATCCTCCGCGTTCTCATCGTCCAATTATGTGTCATCTTTGGAGCTTCCGCAGGCGTATCCGTAATGGCGTTACGCATCACCGGGAAGCCGTAGGAATTCCGCTGGGGCGCGGTGTGTTAGCGGAGTGGCGCTGCACATGCCGATAAATCATGAGCTGAAGAGGTCCCGTTTTGGCCGGGGAATGGACAGCTCACAACACCAACACATCCAATTATCCCGGCTACAGCTCCTTCGCGCTCTTATGCACTCTTATGCGCTTCGATGCTGCGTGGCCGTGGAATTCCATCAGCGTCGTTCTGGATGCGGTGACGTGGTAGTGGCTTCATGGCAGTGGCACCCCTCGGATGATATGTGCAGTGGCCCGCTTTCATCGAAGAGGTGTTGTTCTTTGTGATCTGTTCTCTGACGACTGGTTCACCCAGCAGTATGGGCGGATTACTGATTATTGATTACTTATTCGCGTTCTTTCGTAGAAAGTGCTTGGAAAGCGCCGCCCTTGCTTCGTGCAGCTCGACGAAGTACCGCCGCGACTCGCGGCGTATCTGTTGGACGCATGAACTTCTCTTTCTCACTCCGCGCTGGTTGCTTGCTTGGACGTTTTTTAATGGCGTGGGTGGTCGCGGGCTGGCTGGGCAGTGCGGCGGTGGCGGTCGGACAGGAGGCGGGGCTTTCGGTGCCGGTGCGGCTGGAATCGGGCGTGAGTGGGCACATTCATCCGGCGCTATGCTTGAGCACGAAGGACACGCTGGTGGCCACGTTCTGCAAGAAGGAGTTCATGCCGCATCTCATTACGCGCTCAACGGACGGCGGCAGGACTTGGACGCAGCCGGTGCTGTTCCCACCGACGGAGAAGGTGGCGATCTATCCGGGGTCGCTCACGACGCTGTCGGACGGACGGCTGCTGCACTGCTGGAATGTGTGGTTTGCGCCGGAGGAGAAGGTCAAGTCGCGCTACGTGGCCTTCTCGCTGAGCAGCGACGATGGCCTGACGTGGAGCGCGCCGGTGAATCTGGCCAAGAATGCGGACCCGAAGATTCACAGCGTCATCCGCCATCCCATTGTCGAGCTGTCGCCGAATGCGTGGCTGCTTCCGCTGGCGGACCGCACGGTGCTTTACGATCCGACGGCGGGAAAGGAGACCGCCTTTGGCGACGGGACGAGCCACGGCCTAGTGCCGATGGTGCGCACGCCTGCGGGGACGCTGATCAGTGGCAAGGGGAAGCGCTCCACGGATGGCGGGAAGACGTGGCAGGCGATCCAGCCCTTTCCGGATGTCTTCACGCAAGGCTGGCGTCATCAGATGATAGGCCTAAAAAACGGCTGGCTGCTGGCCTCTCAAATCATCGGGCCGGGTGTCGGTGGTGAGGTGATCCACTTCGTCGTGTCGCGCGATGACGGACAGACGTGGGACTTGGAGCATCCGGTGACGTTCTACGATCCCGGTCGTGCCATCGGCGGACGCGCCTGCCCGCGCACGGTGGAGATGAAGGACGGGACTCTGGGCACGATCTATTATGACACGGATGAGAAGCAGCCGGGTGGTTCCGGGGTGTTTTTTCGGACGGGTTCGAGGCCGTGATCCTTTCCTTGCATTTCCGCGCTGTTGCTGTGCTTTCGGCGGCATGGAAAAATCTCTCACTGGACACAAGATCGGATTCGTCGGACTCGGAAACATGGGGCGGGCCAACGCACGGCATTTGCATGAGGCCGGGGCGGATGTGGTGGTGTGGAACCGCAGCGATGCGCCCGCCGAGGCCGCTGTGGCACTTGGAATGCGTCGTGCGGCCTCGCTACCGGAGCTGGCGCGGGAAATCGGTCCCGGCGTCATCTGCATCAATCTCACTATGACCGACGTCGTCGAAAATGTCGTCTTTGGTCCTGGCGGCTTGATCGAAGGCCTGCACCCAGATGCCCTCATCATCGACTTCGGCACCACGGGCGTCCCTGAGACCAAAAAATGGGCTGAACGCGTGAACTGGGTCGATGCGCCCGTCTCCGGCGGTCAAGTCGGAGCGGAGGCCGCTACGCTCACCATCATGGCCGGCGGCAGCGACGCGAATTTTCAGCGCGCATTGCCGATCTTCCAAGCCTGTGGGAAAAACATCACACATCTCGGCCCCAGCGGCAGCGGGCAGGTCACCAAGTTGGCGAATCAATTGATCGTTGCACAGACGATTGATGCAGTGGCTCAGGCATTGCGCATGGCCGAGCTTTCCGGCGTCGATCCCGCTCTGGTGCGCAAAGCCCTTCTCGGCGGCTTCGCCGAAAGCCGCATCCTAGATCTCCATGGTGACCGCATGGTGCGGCGTGATTTCGCACCGGGCGGGCGAGCGACGCTGCAACTCAAGGACGTGCGCTTGATGTCGCAGTTGGCAGATTCGGTTGGACTGGATTCACCGACGTTGAAGAACTCGCTCGCGCAGTGGGAAAAATTCGTCCACGAAAAAGGGTTCGGTGATCTCGATCATTCGGGCTTGTTCCGGCTGTATGAGTGAGCCTCACAATGCATCAACAATCCGCTTCTCCGGTAGCACGAGCTGTGAAACAGCAGGCGTCGGAATACTCGACATATGGGGATCACGATGCACCAAAATGGCACCACACTCTGCGGCGGTGGCCGCGATCAGCGCGTCCATATTGGGCAGACGCTCGGAGGCCGTTTGTTTCAACAAATGTGCGCGGGCGGCGATGGCGTCGTCAGCGGGAATACCTTCGCCAAGTAACGCTCGGTAAAGGCCCATGACCTCCGTTCGCTCGACCGCGTCCGGTGTTAAGCTGGGAAGTCGAGACTGAAACTCCAGCCAGGTCGCTGAACTGACACACGGACGGCAGGTGGCATCAAAGATGATCTGATGCACGACTTCCCAGCCATTCTCCTTGAGATAATACGCCAGCAGAGCCGAGGTATCCAGGACGTGGGTTGCGTCACTCTTCATTCCAAGACTTTATTTCGGAGTTCATCATCCATCTCACGTTCGCGAATCAGATCGGCCACGGCATCCTCGCTTGGGCGACGATGCTTGGCACCCAGTTCATGCAACCGAGCAACCAAAGCATGGCGGCTAGGTTCTGCGACTTTCACATGGATCACGATGCCATTTTCCTCCGCCTGCCAGTCGAGTTGGGTTCCTGGGCGGAGATTGAACTGGCGGGCTAAATTGGCTGGCACCGTAGTGGTTAGTTCTGAGCTTAACGTCGTCGTCATGCGCGCAGGGTAATATTAGTGGCGGCAAAAAGCCAGTTGGGGTTTCTCTTCCTGCTCACGAATGCATCACCCACCCGCCATCGATGTTGATCGTCTGGCCGGTGATGTTCTTGGCGTGGTTCGAGGCAAGGAAAGTGGCCATGGCAGCATATTCGTCCGGCATTTGCCAGCGGCCTAGATGGGAGACTTTCTTGATCTTCTCAGCGGCCCAGTCGTCAAAGCTCTGGCGTTCTGCTTCAGGGAGCTTCTTCTGACCGGCGGCCCAAATCGACTGATTCAGCTCCGTCTTCACCATGCCGGGTGCGAGTGCGTTCACTCGTATGTTGTGCGAGCCGAGGTCCTTGGCGGCGCATTGAGTGAAGTTGATCAGACCTGCTTTAGAGGCGCTGTAGGGTGGGTCCGTCTGCGAGCCTATTTGACCGGCTACGGAGACGAGATTCAAGATGGAGCCACTTCCGCGCTCGATGAGCTTTGGAGCAAAGGCGTGCGCCACATTCACGGCTCCGATGAGGTTGACCTCCAGCACGCGCGCCCAGTCAGATGGCTCCAGATTCCAAAATGGAAAGCCAAACTTGCCCGACCCCGTGCCCACCGAGAAGACGACGTGATCCACGCGCTCCAAGCCAGCGGCAAAGGCCTTCACCGCTGCATAGTCGGTGACGTTACCACCTGTCAGGAGATCAAACTCATGCACCACACATCCCTCGGCGATAAACCCGTCCGCAATGGCACGCCCGATGCCTTTGGCGGCTCCAAAGACGGCAACACTCTGTCCCTCAAGATTCAAATTCATCAGCCAGTATGAGCTAGGAGTGTCCATTTGTCCGCTAAAGATCGACATTGAGATGAGGAACCAGTTGCGCCGCATCGGGTCTCCTTTCAATCATGCCATCACATGACTCGACAAGACGCCGCCACCATCTTTGAACGCATCGCCACGTTACTGGAATTGAAAGGAGAGAACCCCTTCAAGACGCGGGCCTATCGGACGGGTGCGGAGATTGTGGAGAGCTTCAGCGGCGACATCATGAAGATGGCGGCAGCGAATGAACTCAGCGGCATCAAAGGCCTCGGCGAGGCGCTGCGGGACAAACTGCATGAGATGGCCACGACGGGGCGACTGGAGTTTTACGAGAAGCTCAAAGCGGAGTTTCCTGAGACCTTGTTCGACCTCTTCGACATCCAGGGCCTCGGGCCAAAGAAGGTGGCGGCTTTGCACAAGGAACTGGGCGTGGGCAGCATCGCCGACTTGAAGCGCGTGTGTGAGGATGGCTCCGCGTCGAAGCTTTCCGGCTTTGGCGGCAAGTCGGTGGAGAAGATCTTGGAGAGCATTGCCTTCCATGAATCCCACGCCTCGGAGTTCAGGCAGGATCAGGTTTATGGCATCGTGCAGAGTATTCTGGAGACACTGCGCGCGCACCCGAATGCCTCGCGCGTCGAGATCTGCGGCAGCTTCCGTCGTGGCAAAGAGACGGTGCATGATCTGGACTTCCTCGTGGCCACCAAGCAGCCCGAGGTCGTCATCGAGTCCTTCGTGAAACTGCCGGAGGTCATTGATGTCATCGCGCACGGTCCCACCAAGGCCAGCGTGCATGTGGCGCACGGCATCCAGTGTGATCTGCGCGCCGTATCCAGCGCGGAGTTCCCCTTTGCGCTGGCTTACTTCACTGGCAGCAAGGAGCACAACGTGGCCATCCGAGGCCGCGCACTCACGCAGGGACTCTCACTCAATGAATACGGCTTCACCGCCACCAAAGACGGCGTGAAACTGCCGGAGGTGCATGACGAGCGTGACATCCACCGCGCGCTCGGCCTTGACTATATCGAGCCCGAGTTGCGCGAGAACACGGGCGAGATCGAGGCCGCCGAGCGCGGCTCCCTGCCACGCCTCATCGAGTTGGAAAACCTACGCGGCGTCTTCCACAACCACACCACCGCTAGCGATGGCAAAGCCACGCTGCGTGAGATGGCGGAGGCCGCGCAGGAACTCGGCCTGCAATACCTTGGCATCGCCGATCACAGCAAATCATCGTTTCAAGCCAACGGGCTCGATGAAAAACGCCTGCTGGCCCAGATCGCCGAGATTCGTGAGCTGAATGCCGAGTTCGAGGGCTTCCGCATCTTCAGCGGCAGCGAGGTGGACATCCTCAAGGACGGTACGCTCGACTTCCCGGACGAAATCCTCGCGCAACTCGACTACACCGTCGCCAGCGTGCATAACGTCTTCAATCTGCCCGAGGCCGAGATGACGCGGCGCATCATCAAAGCCATCGAAAACCCGCACATCACCATGATCGGCCACCTTACTGGCCGACTGCTGCTCCAGCGGCCCAGTTACGCCGTGAACATCCCGGAGATCCTCGATGCCGCTGCAGCCACCGGCACCATCATCGAGCTCAACGCCAGCGGCTGGCGTCTCGACCTCGATTGGCGCTGGTGGAAGCTGGCCAAGGAGAAAGGCGTCAAGTGCAGCATCAATCCCGACGCCCACAGCACCCACGGCTTGCAAGACATCCTCTTCGGCGTCCGCATCGCCCGCAAAGGCTGGCTGCGCCGTGAAGACGTGATCAACTGCCTGCCGCTAGCTGAGGTGGAGAAGGTGCTGCAGGCAAAGCCGACGAAGTTGGCGGGCCTTTAAACACTGGGGTTGATTCACGGAAGGTCACAACTTTGCGCATGCAAGGCCTCTTGGAGTCCGCGGATCGCCGGCGTGATGACGGCATGCGAGTATCCCGCCTGTGCCAACTGCCCGCGAGCGGCGCGGATGAGTGGCGCTGTGTTCCGGGAACCACGCGTCTCTGCCAAGGCGCGGATCATCTTTCGGCCCAAGGCATCCAAGGCCGGACGCACGGTCGTGCCGAGATCCGGGACGGCCTGGTTCGAGGGCTTCACACCAGCATGACGCCTCAGCCATTCCTCCTGGCACTGCTTGGCCGCAGAGATCTGGCCAGAGAAAAACGCCCGCACCTCTGCGGCGGGCAGCCCGGACTCGGATCCCAACCACTCCATAGCATCGAGCAGTTCCGCTTCCCGCTTCGCATCCGTCACCGGCATGGAACGGGCCTGTTTAACCTGCGCCACCTCATCCATCCAGCCCAGCCGTTCGACCATCAAGGCGGGCAAATCTCCGCCAGCGGACGAAGAAGGCGTCCCATGGCTCATGCAGCCGGTAAGAATGAAGCCCAAAGCACCACTGAGGCCGAACAAGACACGAAAGAAGGAAGGCGCGGTGAACATGCGATGAAGAAAGCGCGTTATTTCGCCAATAGGCCGACCTTTGTCCAGCATCAGACAGTAGGGTTCGCGGCTGATCGACTAACCCGTGCAAAAATAAGCGCCGACCATGTCAGTGTCAGGCATGCTTCCGATCACTTCACTTTCGGAATCTGAGGCTTCGGGAAAGGCGTGCCACCCTGTTCAATGAAGGCCTTCTCCACCTGCGCGAGTAGGAAGTTGCCGACATAGCGGGCGATGCGCTCGTTCTTTTTCAGCGTGGCCATGATGGTGGGTACGGCGGCTTCCAATTCAGCGGGATCTTTGCCAGCGAACTTCTTCACCTCATCCTGCAAGGCGATGAAGAAGGCCTGCTGATCCTCCAGCAACTCTGGGCCGCCCATCGGCCCATGTCCGGGGCAGACAACCTTAGCGCCGAGTTTCTTCACGGCTTCGAGCGTCTTGATCCACTCGCCAATGTTGCCGTCGCCGGTGAAGTTGTAGGCGCCGTTCACACAGGCGTCGCCGCTGAAGAGGATTTTCTCCTTCGGCAGCCAGGCCCAGCCGTCGCCGTGAGTATGGGCGGTGCCGAAGTGAAGCAACTCCACACGATGCTTGCCATCATCGAAGATCATCTCGCTTTTATACAGCAGCGTCGGGGCCTTCAGCTTGCTCTCGGCGACATCTTTGCGGCCCTTTGCGGCATCCTGCCAGCGACCGGGTTTGTCGCCGAAGAGTCCGGTTTCGTATTTCTTCATTTCCTCCAGCGCACCGACATGCGCGACGGGGGTCGCGCCTTTTTCGAGCCAGACTTGGTTCCCATACGCGTGGTCGCCGTGGTGATGCGTGTCGAAGGCAAAGCGCACCGGCTTATCCGTGATCGCCTCGATCTTCGGGATGATCACGCGGGCACCGGAGGGAAAGTTCGCATCAATCACGAGCACGTAGTCCTCAAACACGATCCAGCCATTGTTGCAGTGCCCGGAAGGTTTGATCTCCCCTTCATGGAAATAGATATCCGCGCCTATTTTTTCGACCTTGTTCACCTCCGCCTGGCAGGGGTGGGTGATCATTGCAAGTGCGGCCAAAGCGGCGAGTGAAGAGGTGGAGTGAATCGGTTTCATGGCAGAGGTGGGGGGAGTGAGGGACTGGGAAATAGCTTCATGATGGGTTGAAGGCCGTAAAGATCGCTGCGCCTCTAGATGCTGTCCCATGACCGCTCGGCAACCGGGTCACGGTCTTCATCATACTCGATGTGGTCAATGATGGTCTCGATGGGCTTGTCGGTGAGGCCGCTGTCCTTGATTCGCTGCGGGAGGAGGTGTGAGCGCTCGTCACGCCAGCCGAGTTTGGCGATGAAGCGGTTCCACATGTGGCACTCTTCATCGGTGCGTAGGGTGCCGCGTTCATGCACCCAAGCGATCACGTCTTCATCGCTGCCGCCTTGCAGGGTGTGCTCACGGATTTCGGCATACGGCACGCCCAGGAAGCGGCAGCAGCGGCCATCGAGCGTGTAGAACTGCGTGTCGCCCAGGAGTGAGACATAGTCAGCGGGGAGCTTGGATTCAGCATGCAGGCGGATCTTGTCGAGCATGCGGCCGAAGTAGATCAGACGGCCGACTTTGGCGTAACAACTGCGGAGACCGGGGATTTGAGGCATGGCGTGAGTGTGCCCATCCCGAGTGCTTTTGCAATCTCTTGGCTATGGCTGGCAGGCGGCAGCGTCCTCATCTTTTACCCTCCATCTTTTACCAACCCTGCTTCGATTCGCTCGATCAGGCATCGCAAGCTATCGAGTGGTAAAAGATGATGGGTAAAAGATGTTTCGGAATGGGATTTCGGAATTGTCGATCCAAAATCCGGTCAATGAGCCAAGAAAGCCATGCCGACGCCCCTAGGAGGCCCGTACGTGGGGAAAAGAGGTCTATAATCACCATAAGGGGGGTACACCGACGGCATCTAGAGGCACCCCGACGGCATCCAGAACCCCGCCGACGGCTCCGATCACCACCCCGACGACTCCAAGCACCTGCCCGACGGCCTCAAAAGCCCTACAGACGCCGTCGGCACCTGTTTTGCCCCCGTCGGCGTGCCTCTCCAGGCCGTCGGCACCCTGCTTGAACCTGTTGGCATGCTGCTCCAGGTCGTCGGCAACCGTTTGGATCCCGTCTGTGTGCCGCTCCAGGCCGTCAGCCCCAGCATCCACCCCATCGGCGCTAGGCTTGGCATCATGGACCCTTGGGACGAGTCCTTCGACATCTTCGGCATCAAGCGCCTCACCGTCGCCAGTTTTGAGGAACCGGTGAAAAAGCTCTCCGGCGACTGGGCGAGTCACGGATGCTTGTGGAAGGATTGCCTCGCAAGCTAGACAACGACCACTTACCTCGTCACAATCAAACCAATGAGCTTTTTCTCTCTCGAACTTTGTGCCGGTGGCGGCGGCCAAGCCTTAGGGTTGGAAGGTGCCGGATTCCATCATGTCGGAGTTGTGGAATATGAACCCCAGTATTGCACCACACTCCGATTGAATCGCCCTCATTGGAATGTCCTTCAGCAAGACATTCGAGACTTCCAGCCAAATGCGTTTGGCGACGTTAATTTGATCGCTGGCGGCGTGCCATGCCCTCCGTTTAGCATCGCGGGCAAACAACTCGGTGGTGACGATGAACGGGACATGTTCCCAACGGCTCTGAACATCATTTCGAAGATCAGGCCCCGTGCGGTGATGCTTGAGAACGTCCAGGGATTAGCGTCTGCTAACTTGAATTAGCCAACTCTAAGGAAGCAAAGTCAAAACTCAATTCACGGGTTAATTTTTCGATCTCGGTTGTCGCAAAAACCTGACACGCTCGATAAAGCCCTTCTACTCTGGTCTGAATTGCTGGACGAGCCAATCGCGACCAATCGATATATTTGGCAAACGGCTGTCTGAACTGTTGGATTCTTTGTCGGGAACTTCGAAGCATCTCCTGGCGCTGTGCGGAATCGTCCCAAATGGACGACCAGTAATGGCAGGTCTTGCATCCAGCGTCGCAACGACTTCCGTCATGTGAGAGGAACGATTCCCAGCCAGTCTGATCAAGATAAAGAACAGCTCTCTGATCATCTCTGCGTTTTTCGCTATTACAGCGCCGACATGCCATAGCCACGTTGCCTGGCACATGGAGTCCAACACGGAATCGGTTCATGCCATCGAGATGCTCAACTGCAGCCCTATCATGTTCGAGATCGCGATTGCAATAGAGACAACGATGCCCAAAAGCGTTGAGCACGGAATCTAAGTAATTCGGGCTCGAGACGCTTCCACCACCCGCTTCACATGCTCGCCGACTAACTTCGTGAAGAAACATGCTCACGAGCTTGTTGGCGACATCGGACTTCGCCCGGCCTGTGGCTTTGCGTAAAGCCTGACTCGAATCAAACTTCATCTGCCAACCTCCCCTTAGTCGATGGTCCCGCATTCTCCTGCATACCCAGCAGCCATCGAACATCGACTTTTAGTGCTTCTGCCAACCCCTTCAGTTCGAAGTCGAAAACACAGCGTTGCCCATTCTCAACTTTCGTGATGGCGACTCTATCCAGAAAGACTTGCCGCTTGGCAAGGCGACCGCTGAGTTCGTCCTGTGTGACATCAAGCGCGAGCCTTGCTCGACGAACTCTATGCGCGACTATATTGCGCGGGCCACCGTCACTGGATTTGGGATTCTTCATCCTCTACTGGGTAGCAGGCGACCTTGCTTTCCGTGTTCTTATGGAGAACATTCTGTTCACATGAAGAACTCGACACTTTCATTCCCACTGCTTGCCAAATGCTATGGGCGGCAACCACTCGATAGCATCATAAGTCATGTCCTTGCTCGGGATCGACGCATATGCCAGATGTGCGGAGCTGACGAG
>JANOBP010000651.1:0-6131 GCA_031411715.1 Verrucomicrobiaceae bacterium
TTTCGACACTCACGTGCTGCACAGCCTTACGCTCGAGTTTAGCCCCCTCGCCGTCGGTATAGCCGAAGGAAACGTCTTTGAGCACCAGATTGCCAGTGGATGGCGGCATGATTCGTGCATCGGGCTTGTCGGAAACTTCAGACTCTTTCTCAAGTAGATCAAAAACCGCCTCGGTGGCAATGATCGTCTTCTGCATGGTCAAACTGATGCGGCTGAGCTCTTTAATCGGCGGATACATCTGTGTTAGTGCCATGACCAGCAGAAAGAACTGATCTGCCGTTTTGCCCAGATACCACCAATAGACCAAACCGGCTGCAATGCCGAATGAGGCCACGGTTTCGACGAAAGTTCCGCTCAGTTCGGCTAATTTGTTGAATTTCAACGAGTCGATGGACATCGCAGCATTGGCTTTATCGAATCGAGCCATTTCATACTCCTCACGCGAGTTCCCCTTCACCACACGGATCCCCCCGACAGCCTCATGCATGCAGACAAGCATGTCAGAGCTGGCCTGAGTCTCGATCCGCCCACTCTTCTGCGCCTGCTTGGCGATCATCCTCACTGGCAAAATGCACAATGGGAAAATGAACAATGAGATCAGTGTGAAAAACCAATCCATACTAAACAGCACCACCAAAATCGAAAGAATCGTCATCGGGTGCTTTGTCAGTGCTTGCACCAGAGCCAACGCGTTGGTTTGCAGCGCACTAGACTGCTGACTAACCACTTGAATCAGATTTCCGGCTTTTGAACGATTGAAGAAGCTCAGTGATTGTCGAAGAACCGCGCGGTAAAGATCATTGCGAATCTTATAGAGTACATGACTCGCGGCTGCTGTATAAACACGAGAGCTTAGGTAAGCAAGGAAACCACGCGCAAAAATCAAAACTGGAATAAACGCACAAGCCGCGATAACCACCCAGATACCCACTTCTCCATCTTCTGAGGGAAAGTATTTCGAGAAATCCACTGGCCCGAGGAACGGCACACGGCGGACCAGATTTTTCATCGGCGTGTCACCTTTCAGCACCAGCGAGAAGATCACCTGGAAGCCGATCAGCATGATCGCATTAAACATGGCTGAGGCGACGCCCAGCACCACACCTGTAGCCATGCGATGCCACTGTGGCTTCACGTAAGCCAGCAGCTTCTTCATGTACAAACCGGCGCTGGTATTCGTCGTCTCGCTATACTTGCCTAGCAGCAGGCGTAAAATGGACATGGATGTCTGGGAGTGGGGTAGTGATCGAAGTTGGGCGTTTTCCCTTAACTTGGCAGTTTGCTTTGTCCACCGGAAAGACCACGGCGCCACCTCATGAATCATGCCCCTTGCACCCTCTCATACGCATGCTATGACCACCTCCGCACCCAATTAATGAAAGCCCTCCTCGCACTCGAAGACGGACGCACCTTTGAAGGCACAGCGTTCGGCGCCCCCGGCACCCATACCGGAGAAATCTGCTTTAACACCTCCATGACTGGTTACCAGGAGGTGCTCACGGATCCATCCTACCGTGGGCAGATCGTCGCCATGACTTACCCGCTCATAGGCAACTATGGCATCAACCCGCTCGATACCGAAAGTGACCAGCCCCACGTCCGTGGCTTCGTCATCGAGGAACTCTGCGACATCCCCAGCAACTGGCGCAGCACCCAGTCACTCGATTCCTATCTCAAAGAGTGGAGCACCCCCGGCATCCAGGGCATCGACACCCGCGCACTCACCACACACCTCCGCACCCGCGGTGCCATGCGCTCCGTCATCACCACGGACATCACAAATGCCGCTGAAGCCGTCCAAGTCGCCCTCAACAGCGCCCCCATGTCCGGCAGCGACTTCGTCAAAGAAGTCACCACCAAAAAACCTTACCTCTGGGACCCCGAGGACCAGCAAAGCCGCGAGTGGGACATCCCCAGCCCTTCCCAGAACCGTGAAGGCGCGCCTGAGGGCTGCTACCACCCACTTCCAGCAGCCAAGCACCACATCGTCGCCTATGACTTCGGCATCAAGCGCAACATCCTCCGCCGCCTTCGCCAAAACGGCTTCCGCGTGGATGTCGTCCCCGCCACCACCAGCGCCAAGGACGTCCTGGCAAAAAATCCCGACGGCGTTTTCCTCTCCAACGGTCCGGGCGATCCCGCCGCGCTCGACTACATCCATCAAGAGATCAAACAGCTCATCGGCGCGAAGCCCATCTTCGCGATCTGCCTCGGACATCAGATTCTTGGTCATGCGTATGGTGGCAAGACCTTCAAACTCAAGTTCGGCCATCGTGGAGGCAACCAACCGGTCAAAGACCTGCGGAATGGCAGCGTTGCAATCACCAGTCAGAATCATGGCTTCGCCATCGATCCCTCATCACTCCCGAGCAACGTCGAGGTCACCCACATCAATCTCAACGACGGCACCGTCGAAGGCATGCGCCATCGAGAAGCCCCTGTCCTCAGCGTCCAATACCACCCCGAAGCTGCGCCAGGCCCGCACGATGCGAAGTACTTCTTCTCCGAATTCGCCCGCATGATCGAAACCGGCCGTTAAGCCTCGCCTCGATGATAACCAAAGTGCTGTTTTGGACTATTACAGCCTTTGGCCTCATCATCGGTGCCTGTTCTGGCCTTTGGTGGCAGCTTGAGGAAGTACAACACCTCCGACCCATCTACCGCTGCCTCGCCAAGCTCGTTGTCACCCATCCCGTCGAGCCCTTGGCCAAAAGCGTAGCCAAAGGTCCAAACACCGAGTTCTACGGCACCTGCATCGAGACCATCGAGTCCGCCGAAATGCTCCGCAAAGCCCGTGAGCGTGTCCACGCCACGCACCCAGATGTCGAAGAATTCGACGTCGGAGTTCGTGTCGCCAGAACCAAAGACTCTGGCATCCTCAATATCCTAGCCAGTGGCGAAGATCCCAAATACACCCAGATCTTCCTCAATGCCATTCTTGACGAATACCTCGCGTTACGTACAGCCATCGCCGAGCAGCATTTCGGCAAGTTATTGAGCACGCAATTGCAGCAGGTGGTTGAACGTGAACAATATCTCGTCACAGCCAATCAACAGCATCGCGATGCCTGGCAAGCCTCCTCACCAGCCAATCGGAAAGCCGAGGAACAGCGGCTCATCACCCGTCTCACCACTCTCCGCGACATGCGGGACACCCTTGATCTCGAAATCAAGCTCGCAGCCGGTTCCGCCGAACAGTCAGGCAACCGATCCAAGCTCGAAACCTTGAACTCAGAGATCAAACAGACTGAAACCCAACTCGTCGAGGTCAGCACCGCGCTCCTTAATTTTGAAAACTCAGTCAGAGCCTTGGATCAGGCCCAGACTCAATATAACTCGGCGTTCAGCCAAGCCTCCAACACGAAACTCGAGATGGAGTCCCACACAGATGTCGTCGCCATCCAAGAACGCGCCACCTCTGCCTCCGCGCATGAACCTGACCCCAACCCCATGCTCATCGCTGGTTTCGTGGTTGGTGCCATCGTTGGTGCCCTGATGGGTCTCGTTGCCGCCTGGCTCCTCACTTGGCGACCTACCAAGGTCATGCCAACGCTCCAGGATTGAGTCCTATCAACGTCGCGTTTGTTGGCAGGCATCAGGTAGTAGGTGCCAGGCACCAATCGAGGCAGGCACGATGGCATTTTTGCGTGCCTGGAGATCGTTCCAAATTCGTGCGGCAGATGTTTGGCCGGGAGTAGGGTGAACTGCCTTCAGCATGGAAAATCCCGTGCGGTTTAACGACGAACTCCCGCACAGATGAATGTGCGTTTATGTTAGCAATTACCCGAGGGTGCGTGGAGTTGCGCAAGCGCATCAGCCAAACAATGCCGCAACCGCTTTGCCACCATCCGTGATCGGCACAGGACGTGTGCCGTCCATGAGTTCCTTGCTCGGATCGATGCCCACCGCAGCATGGATCGTGGCGTGGAAATCGACCAGTGGCACAGGATTCTCGACAGGCTTCTTCGCGAGTTCATCCGTGACGCCATAGGCGCCGCAGTGGTTTAAGCCACCACCCGCGAGCACCATGGAGAAGGCGGTGCCTTGATGCCCGCGTCCACCGCGACCGTCGAACTCCGGTGGGCGGCCGAACTCGGTACCAACGACGATGAGTGTCTTGTCGAGAAGCTTCTTGTCCTTCAGATCGCGAATGAGGGCAGCAAGTGCGGTATCGAGTTCTTGGATGAGCAGATGCTGGTTCTTGTAACCTTCGTTGTGGATGTCCCAACCCGTACCGTTCATGAAGTTGAGGTTGTGAGAGACCTCGATGAAGCGCACACCCGCCTGCACGAGACGGCGAGAAAGCAGACAGCGCTGACCAAACTCACCGCCATACGCATTGCGGAGTGAATCAGGCTCTTCCTTGAGATTGAAGTGACGCATGAACTTCGGTCCTGCGAGCCGCAATGCTTCTTGCTGAGCCATTTCGTAATCCGCTGCAGCGGAACCCTTCGACGTGCGTGCCATCAATGGCTTGAGCAGTTGGTGGCGGATCTCTGCGCGCTTTTCATCGACGTAATCAGGCCGTGTGAAGCCCGATGGCCCGGTGTTCGTGTCGGTGAGATACACGTAGCCGCTCTTCGCACCAAGGAAGCCCGGGCCTCGGCTGACATTCGGGTAGCCAATCAACATGTAAGCCGGCACGTCAGGATTCGCAGCACCACGCTGATTGGCAATGATGGAGCCGATGCTCGGATACACGACGTTGCCCGAGATCATGCGACCCGTGTGGACGATGTTGGTGGCAAATGCGTGCTCGTCGATGACGTGATGGTTCACCGTGCGCATCACCGTGACGTGCTCCATGACCTTCGCCGTTTTGCTGAGGTGCTCGGTCACTTGCACACCTTTGACGGTAGTGTCGATGGATTTGTAGAGCGATCCAGCCTTCTGCGGCTTGCCCACATTGTCGCCGAGTTTCTTCGGATCAAAGGTATCAATCTGCGCCATACCGCCGCCGAGCCAGATGAAGATGCAATGCTCCGCCTTACCCTTCGGCGTGTGGACGGGCGTGTTGTTGGCAAACAGCGGCGCAGCGCCAAAAGCGGCGGCGGAGGAGGTGAGGAAGGAGCGGCGTTTCATGATCCCCTATTAAACGCCACCATCGGGCGGTTTTCACCATCCGCGTGATATCACTTTCGTGGGGGGCACGCCGGGCGTGCCCAGGACTCGCTCAAGCTTCGGCAGGCCGGGCGAGGCTGATCGTGAACTGGGTGTGGCTGCCTTCGGCGGTATCGACGGAGACCTCGCCGCCCATTTGCTGGATCATGCGGAAGCTGATACTCAGGCCGAGGCCCATCCCCTGCCCGACTTGCTTGGTGGTGAAGAATGGATCAAATATTTTGCTCAGGTAGTCCTTGGGGATACCGCTGCCATTGTCTCGAACGATCAATTCGATGCGGTCGCCGTTTTCGCGGGCTTTCAGGGTGAGCGTCGGCTCGGGGCGACCCGCAAGAGCATCAAGGCTGTTTTGCACGAGATTGAGGACGATCTGGATGAGGTAGTTTTCGTCACCTTGGGCGATGATGCCGGGCTGGATTTCATCCACCAGAGTCACACCGCGATCCGAGATCTCTTTGGCGAGCAGGCGCAGAGATTTGCGTGTGACTTCATGGAGGTCAATGGGCCGCGCGCCGCGATTTTCAGGGTGGGCAAAGGTGCGCAGGTCGGAAACAATGGCGGCGACCCTGTCGATGCCTTCACCGATATCCGTGGCAATGCGATTGACCGACTCGGCGACTTCAGGATCGAGAGCTTTGCTTTTTTTCTTCAACAGGAAGATGGCGGACTTCACATAGTTGAGCGGATTGTTGATCTCATGTACGATACCGGCACTGAGGCGACCAATGGAGGCGAGTTTCTCACTTTGATCGAGTTGCGCCTCGGTTTCGCGCAGGCGCTTGAGGGTGGTGGTGAGTTCTTCATTCCGCGCAGCCAGTTCAGCGCGCTGATCTTCGACTTTGCAGCGGTTGGAGAACTCGCGCTGGCGGATGGCGTGGTGCTGACGGCTACCAAAATAGAGGACCACGCAGTTGAGCAGGATGAAGCCAGTGTTGTTGACGAAGATGCCCAGCGCACGCGGATCGGTGCTTCCAATGAGGTTGGGCAGTGTGGCGGCGAGATAGGCCAGC
>JANOBP010000652.1:0-4688 GCA_031411715.1 Verrucomicrobiaceae bacterium
CATGGGGAAATGAAATTCAACTGGGTGGATCACACCCATGGCGGCTGACGTTCGATGCTCCCGCACGACAAAGTTCATCAAAGACACTGGCCTTGTCGGAATTCGCGCATTGTCAGCCTGCTGCCGAGGTGAAGCTGCACGGATTTGATCGTGTGGTCGAACGTAGCGGACTTGGCGTGCCGGTGGTGCTGGCACAGGATGAGCCGCGTCGTGTGAAGCAGCCGTTTCATTCTCCGCACGGTGAATGCCTGCCCGCCACTGCGGTCCTGGAGTTTCCGGCCAATGTTCAAGGACATTCCAAAGAGGCGCGGCTGCGCTTTTACAACCCGCTGGCAGTGTCAGCGGTGTCGGTGGGCCAGCACTCTCAGCCGCTGGCGCAGAATCTCACCGCCGCGCTGCAAGTTTCGTTAACGGATGCCAGTCTCGACGCAAATGGACCGAATAGACTGACTCCCTCGGCCTCTGGCGAGGATGAGTCGCAGTTGTTTTTTCTCAATCGCTATGACAAGACCAAGGTGCCGGTCGTTTTCGTGCATGGCATGCGTTCGGGGCCGAGTGTTTGGAAAAACTCGGTCAACGAACTGTATGCCGACCCTGATTTGAGCCGCCGTTATCAGCCGGTGTGCTTCATCTATCCCACTAAGCTGCCGATTCCCGCTTCGGCTGCACGTCTTCGCGAGTTGCTCAAGCGCTCGCGCGATCAACTCGATCCAGATCATCATGATGCCGGCTATGGCCGCATGGTGCTGGTGGGGCATAGCATGGGCGGCTTGGTGGCACGCATGCAGGTCATTGATTCCGGTGAGGACTTCTGGCGTGCGTTTTTCACCGCCTCGCCAGCCAAAATGGCAGATCAGCTCGATGCCAAAACGCAACGCATGGTGAAGGAGGCGCTGTTCTTCAAACGCCAAACTGATGTGAGGAGCGTTGTGTTTATCAGCACACCACACCAGGGCAGTGTGCTTGCCGACAATAATTTTCTCCGCACGCTGGTGCGAATCGTTCTTTTCCTGCCAAAGACGACTCGGGAACGATTGAAGGCACTCACGGCACTGCCGCCTGCCTACATTCACCCCACCTTGCGCGCCTTTCAGTCCTGGGGCGTGGACGGAGTGCAGAATATCACCACCAAGCACCCTTACTTCATTGCGCTGGCGAAGCACCCGGTGCGCGTGCCATTTTATTCCATCATTGCCACTGGCAGCGCGGTTGATTTCCACAACGGCAGCGATGGCGTCGTGCCCTATTGGAGCGCTCATCTGGATGGCGCTGCTTTAGAAACGATCGTGCATTACAAACACACCTGCCTGGAGAAACCTGAAACTGTACAGGCGGTGATGACCATTTTGAAAGGCAAATCATGAAGCCATCAATGCCATATTCACAATCCACGATTCTGCCGGCCTGCGTTTATGAAGCCGTTGCACTGAAAAAGGAATACGATGACGGCCAGGTGCAGGCATTGCGTGGTGTCGATTTCCGCATCGAGCAGGGTGAATTCGTCGCCATTATCGGTTCCAGCGGCTGCGGCAAAACCACGCTGCTACAGATGCTCGGTGCGCTCGACAAGCCAAGCACGGGAAGCCTGTATTATCGTGGTGACTCGCTTCCTGACTTGGCTGATCCATCGGCTTACCGCGCCCGTGAGATTGGATTCATTTTTCAGTCCTTTCATCTGCTGCCGACTTTCACCGCGCTTGAGAATATTCAGATACCGATGCTCGAAAGCGATCTGCCTGCCTACGAGCGTCGAGGACGTGCCATGACCTTGTTGAAGTCGGTTGGCCTGGAACATCGGGCAAAGCATTTTCCCTCGAAGCTCTCTGGTGGCGAGCGCCAGCGTGTCGCCATCGCACGCAGTCTGGCCAACGGGCCATCGGTGCTGCTGGCGGATGAACCCACAGGCAATCTCGACAGCGAAAATGCGCGAGTCATTCTCGATCTCCTGGTGCGACTGCATGAGGAGCAAAAGATGACGCTCGTGCTGGTCACGCATGACATGATCATCGCCCGCAAGGCAGCGCGTAATTTGCAGATGCTGGACGGCCGCATTGTCTTTGATGGAGCATCCACACCATGACCTTCTTTTCAATCGTTGTCCGCGGGCTCACGCGACGCCCTGTCCGCACCGGCCTCACCCTGGTGGGCATCTCCATCGGCATCGCCGCTGTAGTAGCGCTGGTCGGCATCTCGCGTGGTTTTGAAAAGAGCTGGGAGACGGGTTTGAAGGCACGCGGCACAGACATCGTCGTCAGCAAGATGGGCAGCTCATTGGCACCGAAGCCGTTCAGCGATTCGGTAGCGGCATTGATCGTGAAGCTACCGCATGTGTCGGCCATCAGCTCGCAGTTTGTCGAGCTGCTGAGCATCGAAAGCTCTCAGATGATGATGTTGTCTGGTCGTCAGTGGGATGGCTATGCGTGGAAGAATCTTAAACTCATTTCAGGCCGCATGCCGCACGATGACAAAGAGCAAGCCGTGGTGCTCGGCCAGACGGCAGCGGAGGTGCTCAAAAAGAAAATCGGCGATCCTCTGCAAATCGAGGCCGCAGAGCTGACCGTCGTCGGCATCGTCGATGGCGGCGCGGTGGTGGAGAACGGCTCGGCCATTCTCGCGCTGCCCTTGCTTCAGGAAATCATGGGCGAACAGGGCCGGATCAACGTTATCGACGTACGCGTCACCCCAGGCACCAGCGAAGCCGAACTGAAGCAGCTCTGCGCTGAAATTGTTCGAGTGGCCCCGGATGTGACCGCGATGGCGGCGGGAGAGCATTTGAGCAACAGCCAGAGCTTTCGAATGGTCAAAGCCATGAGCTGGGGAACCTCGCTGCTCGCCGTGCTCGTCGGAGTACTTGGCGTGATGAACACAATGCTCATGACCGTCTTCGAGCGTAAACAGGAGATCAGCGTGCTGCTGGCGCTCGGTTGGAAGCCCGGTCGAATCGTGCGCATGGTGTTGTGGGAATCAGCACTGCTCGGTCTCCTCGGTGGCATTGCAGGTGTGTTGATCGGCGTCGCAGGCATCAAGCTGCTGCAAGAAACCGAAGCCATCCGTGGCCTGCTTGAGCCTGACCTCGGCATCGGTCTTCTACTCACTTCTATCGTCATCGCCGTCGTCGTTGGCGTCATGAGCGGTCTCTACCCCGCCTGGCGCAGCTCCCGCATCACTCCGGCGCTGGCGCTGCAAGGCTGAATTTTAAATCCTATGAAAACACTCCACACACTCATCACCTTCGCGCTGCTCGCCTTGTGCGCAAATGCAGCAGACACCGCCACCGAACTCGCTGCCAAACTCAGTGCTTCACAGCAGGACGGCTCGTCCTTTGTGCGCCTGAAAATGGACGTGACGGGTGCCACCAAGATCGCGCTGCAACTTCAGATCAAGCAACGCCGCACCAAAGGCGTCACCGAGGTCGTTTACCAAATCCTCTGGCCCAAAGAGCGTCTTGGCGAATCGGTTCTCCTGCGCAAAACCGGCAATCAATCCGCCACGGGTTCGATTTTCGTGCCGCCCAACACCGTGCGCACCCTCGACAGCTCGCAGATGAAGGAACCCTTGTTTGGCAGCGACTTGTCGTATGCCGATGTCCTCGAAAACTTCTTCGCCTGGGATAATCAAAGCATCATCGGCACGGAAATCGTGGACCGCGTGAGTTGCCAGATCCTAGAATCCAAACCCGGCAAAGGCCAGCGCTCCAACTATGCCAGCGTCCGCACCTGGGTGGACTCGCGCCGCAACGTTCCTCTGCGTGTCGAGAAATACCTCGCCTCCGGCCAGCTCACACGCCGCATCGACTCCGGGCGTGTCGTGACCGATGACATCCAACGGCACGTCCCAGCCGGTCTGACGATCACCGACCCGCGCACCAACTCTACCACCGAACTGGATGGCTCCAAACTCAAGCATGGTGTCGTTTATACCGACGCTGAATTCACTCCCGAAGGCCTCAAGCAAGTGATCGCACCGCGCTAGGAACCCTAATGCATACGAGATCGAAATCACTGTGTAGGGTTACACCCCATGGTGTGGCGGTAGCTGGTCGTCTAGCATGAAGGCCATGAAAAAACCAATCCATCAATCCATTGGAGCTTTGCTGTTCACAGCGACGCTCATCACTGCCAGCATTGCTCTTTCACAGAGTATCGAGGCAACCAGCACCACCACTACAACCGAGGGCACCGTAAGCGAGTTCGGCCCGCAGGGAGTCGTCATCAAGACTGCCGTCGGTACCCAACCTGTGCGCTATATCTCAAGCGAGACGACAAATTATGTGGATGAAAATGGCAATCCCATCTCTGCCAAACTCGTGACTTCAGGACAGCCCGTCACGGTGTATTACACCAAAGTGGGCGACACGCTGATCGCATCCAAAATCATGGTGCGCAGAGCCGCCGCAGCCCCGGTAACAGTCATCACCGTTCCGGCGACAGTGGTAACCGCTCCGGCGACCACGCTCGAAACCACCCGGAACATAACTACATCCGCCGGAACCATCAGCGAGTTTGGTCCTGAGCAGATCATCATCAGCACGGCATCGTCTCCCGATCCCCTCCGCTACACCTACAGCAAGATGACGACTTATGTCGATGAAAACGGCACTCCTGTTGCCATCGAGACGGTGAAGTCCGGCCTCCCGGTCACGGTGTACTACACCAAGGTGGGGAACACGCTGGTGGCCAACAAGGTCA
>JANOBP010000653.1:0-10201 GCA_031411715.1 Verrucomicrobiaceae bacterium
GCTGATGAATGCGCTGCCGCTTTATGGCAATCTGCATAACCTCACGCCCTACATTGCCTACATCCCACAGGAGGATGCCTTTGATCCGTTGCTGAAAGTGCAGGAGAACCTCGACTTCTCCGTGGCCATGCGGTGTCCGCACCTGAAAACGGAAGAGCGCCGCAAGCGGGTGGAGGCCAAGCTGGCTGAACTCGGCCTCTCAGACATGCGCAAGCGCCTGGCAGGCACGCCACAGCAAAAATTTCTCAGCGGAGGCGAGCGCAAGCGTCTCAACGCGGGTCTCGACATGATCGGCATCTCCGATGTGTATCTCTTTGATGAGCCGACCTCGGGCTTGTCCTCCAAAGACAGTGAGCACGTGCTGGAGATCATCCGTAACCTCGCGCGCAACAAAATTGTCCTCACCTCGATCCATCAGCCGAGCATGCGACTGCTGCGCATGTTCGACAAAGCGCTGCTGCTCGACAAAGGCGGGAAGATGGCCTTCTACGGCACGCCGCAGGGCATGTTGGACTATTTTTGGGGCGTCTATCATACTGAAACAGGGCAGGGGGATGCCAGCGACACTCCGCCAGATGACTTCAATGCCGACTCCGTCTTCGACGTGCTCGAAACCCCGCTGCGTGACATCAGTGGCGACGTGATTCAGGAGCGCAGTGCCGATGGCCATCTCGTAGCCGCGCGCCGCTTCCCGCCCAATTTCTGGCGGGATAGCTATCAGCGTCATCTCATCATGGAAAGCATGGCCAAGCAGCAGGCCATGCCTGGCAGCACCAATCTCATCTCCCGACCACGAGACGACAGCGCGAGTGCGAGCCGCTTCCGCGCCACACCAAAGCCGCCGAAACATGCCGTGCGTGAAGAAGGCATTTTATTTGTCACACTGCTCAAGCGCGCCTTCCTCAGCAAGCTGCGCAACCGCACCAACCTCCTCACCACGCTGCTGGAGGCACCGCTACTGGCCTGGCTCATCGCCTCCGTGCTCAAATACAGCGAGGAAGCCAACTACACCTTCGCCACGGCCTTCCACATCCCGACGTATCTCTTCATGAGCCTCGTCGTGGCCATGTTCCTCGGCCTGACCAACAGTGCCGACGAAATCATTCGAGATCGCCACACGCTGAACCGAGAGCGCAATCACAACCTGCGCACGTTCTATTATCTCAGTGGCAAAATCATCTCGCTGGCCGCTTTCGCACTCATCCAGTGCGTGATTTACCTGCTCATCGGCAATTGGGTGCTCGAAATCCGTGACATGTTCTGGATCCATCTTTGGTGGATGTTTGTCACGGCGCTCACTGGTGGCTGCTTGGGCCTTTTCATCTCCAGCGTCGTCACGGACAACCGCACGGCGGTCAATGCCATCCCACTCATCCTCATCCCGCAGATCATCCTTGGCGGTGCGCTCATCAAATATGAGGAGATGAATCGAAATCTCGATCTCGTCTATTCCGTCCAACGCTGGATCAAAAAAACGCCAGGCGAGGAAGAGAACTCCAGCAAACTCAAGGTGCCGTTCATCTGCCAATTCATGCCGTTACGCTGGACCTATGAAGGCATGATCATCTCGCAGTCGAAGCTCAATCCATTGACCCGCAATCAAGACTTCCTGGATGAGCGCATTCAGTCCCTGCTGCCACCTCCCGGCATCGACATGACCGATGCCCAGCGTCACGAGCTCGACATGACGAAGCAGTCCCTCGCCATCGTCTCAGGCCTCTATGCCAACTCTCCACGGGAGATCCGCAGGCGTCTTGGCACTCTGCATGAAGCCGTCCTCAGCGGCGACGTGGAGCCTGGACTGCTCGACAGCATGCGCAGCCAGGAAGAGAAGATCAGCGCCGAAGAAATTTACGTGAACCGCAAAGTGCTGGACCTCGTCACCAAAGCCGAGATGGAGCGTGAGGACTACCGTCGCAAAGCCAGCCCCAACGTTTTCTTTGGCACGCAGAAGACCTACTTCCAAACCAAGTTCAACACACTTTGGATCAACAGCCTCGTTATCCTCTTTAATATTGTCTTGATCATTGGCGCCGTGCAGATCTCGCTGAGACGTCAGCTCACGAAGGTTTGATCGCATGTCCGCTGCCCAACAGTTGGTCCTGAACCATGACACCTACGAGGTTGTCCTTCAGCGCATCATTCCTGAAGCACGGCGGTCTTTGTGGCTGGTGACGGCAGACATCAAAGATCTCTACACCAGCGATGGAGGCAACTTTGTGCCACTGCTGCAAGTGCTGGCGGGAAAACTCGATGAAGGTGTCGATATCCGACTGGTGCATGCGAAGGAGCCGGGGCCGCGATTTCGTGAGGATTTCGACCGCTTCCCGCAATTCGTGAAGAGTGACCGCTTTGAGCGCATCCTCTGTCCTCGCATGCACATGAAGTGTGTCATCGCGGATGGCCGTATTGCTTACATCGGCTCAGCCAACCTCACCGGAGCCGGTTTGGGTGCCAAAGGTGATCACCGTCGGAATTTTGAAGCCGGCATCGTTACGGAGGATCGTGGCATGATTCGCAACCTCATGGAGTTCCTCGACAGCTTTTACCTCGGCGACCACTGCCTTAAATGCCAGCGACGTGACGTCTGCCCTGATCCCATCGCATGAAAGCGCTCATCACCGGCGGCGGGGGAGATCTCGCTCAGCACATCCGAACGGAACTCGAGTCCGCAGGCTGGGAAGTGCTCGCGCCAGGCCACGCTGAGATGGATGTGCTGAATCCGAAGATCTATTTCAGCCAGATTGATCGGCTGGACTTGCTGGTGAACAACGCAGGCCTCCTGCGTGATGCTTCATTATTGAAAATGAGCGAGGAAGACTTCGACTCGGTCGTGGATGTGAACCTGAAAGGTGCCTTTCTTTGCACTCAGGCCGCTTTGAAGCTCATGAGCCGCCAGCGTGAAGGCCACATCATCAACATCGGCTCCTACTCGGCCCTGAGCGGCCCCTTTGGCCAATCCAACTATGCTGCGGCCAAAGCTGGCCTCATTGCGCTCACTCAATCGACAGCCAAGGAATACGGTGCTCGAAACGTGCGGGCCAATTGCGTGCTGCCGGGCTTTCTGGACACCCAAATGACCCGCCATCTGCTTCAAGATGCCGCATGGCATGAGCAACTGCTCGCACAGCACACACTCGGACGCCTGAACACACCAAAGGATGCCGCTCGCTTCATTGTGATGCTGCATTCCATGCCAAACGTGAGCGGACAGGTCTTCCAACTCGACAGCCGCGTGCGGCGTTGTCTTTAGACGCTGGCTATTTCAGGCAGCACATACGGCGCACGATACTCGCGAGTGAGCAGCGCATTCGCGGCGGCGTTGTCGAGGAAGGCTTCTTTGTCGCCATCAACACGGAGATGCTGCCCAAGGGTGAGCTTGGTTTTTTCGAGATCGACGCCTGCTTCGGAGAGATAGAGACGCGTGCGCTGGAAGGTGTCATCATCCAGAAGCTTCGGGATGTCATTCATCGCAGTCTGCTGACCGAGACGATATGAAATGTTGGCGATGTGGCAGAGTGCGGTGCTTTGATGGCCTTCTTCGATGTCGGCGGCGAGGTCGGTGTGTTTGCGACTGCGCACGGCCTTGAGGAAGTTGGCGAAGTGGTTCTCGGATTTGCCTTCAAAGGCGCGGATGAGATTGCCTTTCGGGTCAAAGAGGCTCGTGTCCGCAATGATGCCCTCGCTGCCGTAGAAGAACCACATGGATTTGATCGTGGGATGGAATGGAGCCGTTTTGAGGCCGCGTGTTTCGGAGATGATCTTTTTGTCGCCAAAGTCGAAGATGCCGACCTGCGAATTCGGTGTCTCGGCAACATCGGTGTAGCCGAGACGACCACCGTAACTCATCACGCTGCGACCCAAACCGGTCACGCCGAGGCCCCAGCGGCAGATGTCGAGCGAGTGGACGTTGTTGTTGCCGATCTCGCCGCTGCCGGTGTCCCAGAACCAATGCCAGTCGTAGTGGAACTTTGGCCGCGTGAGCTTCGTCATCGGCGCGGGGCCGGCCCACAGGTCGTAATCGCAGCGCGGCGGCATCACGCACTCCGCCGGGCCGCCGATGCTGCCGCGTCCGCTATAGATGATGCTCTTCGCAAGCTTCACATCGCCCAGTTTGCCCTCGCGCATGAACTTCACCGCCTCGGCCAAAGCTCCACGCGAGCGGTTCTGCGTGCCTGTCTGTGCGATGCGGCCCAATTTGCGTGCCACCTGCACGATGCGGCGGCCTTCAACGACGTTGTGGCTCACGGGTTTCTCCACATACACGTCCTTGCCCGCCTGCATCGCCCAGATCGCCGCCAGCGCATGCCAGTGGTTCGGCGTGGCGATGAAAACGACATCGACGGATTTGTCTTCGAGCACCTTCCGCAAGTCCTGCACCTTCTTCGGCATCGGCCGCTTCAGTTCGACCATCAACGCACCCACTTCATCCGCGCGGTCGAGATCTGGATCGCAAACATACGCCACATCGCAGTCCGCCAGCCGTGCCAGCTCCCGCGCATGCGCTTTCCCGCGAATCCCGCATCCAATAATGGCAGCGGTGATCTTCTCGTTTGGCGAAACGGGTGAGGGATCGGCTGCGACGAGTGATTTTGGCAGTGCGACGGCGGCAGCAGCCATCAAGGAGTCTTCAAAAAAGCGGCGACGTGTGGGTGTGAGCATCTGTGTTTAGTTTTTGAGATTGAGTTCAGTCAAGTAGATCGCCGTGATGGTCTTGTCAGCTTCATCCTTCTCGTGGCTCGAATACCACGATATGAGGCCCTTGGTCGGCGAAAGTTCGATGAAGCCCGGATACGAGTTGTCGCCCCCGCTGGGGAGTTCGGCGAACTCCTGCAACTCATCGCCAACAAGCCAGCAAAGTGAGGTCTTCGCGCCCTTCTCCTTCGTGGTCTTGCGTCCACCAACAATGACGCGATCTCCCCATTTCACGACAAGCGGGCCGCCGACTGGGCGGTCGAGAGATTGGCGACTCCAGTCAGCGAAGGGTGGCTTTGAACGAATCAGGAACGCGTTTTTGCCACCACCGTGACGACCAATGGCAAGCAGACTGCCATCCTTCTCAAAGAGAAAGGCGGTTTCGTCGCCTGCGGTCTCGTTGAAGTAGGCGCGCCTCTTCCAGATGATCCCGTCATCGCTTTCGAGCATGAGCGACTGGATGCGGCTGCCCTCGCCTTTCGGCCCGATGTCGTAGCCGGGCTTGCGCCGACCGCAGAGGTAGGCTTTGCCGCCAAACGTGGCCGCACGCCAGATGTAGAGGCCGAAGGTGCCCTCAAGCATCGTCGGCTCGCTCCACTTCGTGCCATCACGCGATGTCACGGCAAAGCCGAGCATCTTGTTCATGTCATAGTCCTTGGGCTCGATCTTGCCGGGGCCGCTCCACCAGGTGCCGGTGTAAACGAAGAGGCGGTCTTTGAAGACGAGGAAATGCGGATCACGCGTGTCACGGTCCTTCACGCTGAAGCGATGCACGGGTTGCCACGAGGTGCCTTCATCCGCGCTGCGCAAAACGATTACCGAGGCCGTGTTGAAGACCATGTGGCCATCCGGGCAACTGCGGAAGCATAGGTAAAGCCCGTCCTTGAAGCGAACGAGGTCCGTGAAGGCATTGTGTTCGCCGTTGTGGAAGACGCGGCGAAGGTTGCTGACAGTGACCTTCGGCGGCTCGACGGCGTGGAGGGGCGTCAGAATCAGTACAGCGAGTGTGGCGACGAGGCGCATGGGTTTTGAATACGTGTTCATGCAATCAACTCCTTCACCACCTTCGCAGGGTTCACGCCGGTGAGCCGGAAGTCGAGACCTTGGAAGCGGTAGCTGAGTTTGTTATGATCGAGGCCGAAGAGATGCAGAATCGTGGCGTGGAAGTCGTGCATCGACACGGGATCACGGGCGACGTGCCAGGCGAAGTCGTCGGTCTCGCCATAGACCTGGCCGCCTTTGATGCCGCCGCCGGCCATCCACAGGCTGAAGGCACCTGGATGGTGATCGCGGCCGGTGACTTTCTTGAAGCCCTTGCGGTTCTCGCCGAGCGCGGTGCGTCCGAATTCGCTGCCCCACACGACGAGCGTGGTGTCGAGCAGGCCGCGTTGTTTCAGGTCCTTCAGCAGCGCGGCGATGGGTTGATCGACCATCTGGCAATTGTGCGCGAGCTGCGGATCAAGGGCGCTGTGATGATCCCACGAGGCGTGGATGATGTTCACGAAGCGCACTCCACGCTCGACCATGCGCCGCGCCTGCAGGCAGTGGCGCGAGAAGGTGTGGAAATTGCCGACGCCGCCGAGGTTGCTCTTGATCGGCGGCTCGATGCGATTCACGCCGTAGGCATCCAGCGTGGCCTGCGATTCGCCTTTGAGATCGACCAGCTCTGGCGCTGAGCTTTGCATGCGGAAGGCGAGTTCGTAGCTATTGATGCGCGCGGCGATCTCGGGATCGCCGATGTGCTTGTGCTGGAGTTTGTTCAGGTCGTTGAGCGCCCGGATGCTGGCGGATTGCATCTCCGGCGTGATGCCGTCCGGGTTGTTCAGGTTCAACACGGGCGCGGCACCATTGCGAAACATCACGCCGCTATAAGACGATGGCAAAAAGCCGCTCGACCACGTGGAACTGCCGCCGGGCAGGCCGCGGCCTTTGCTGACCATCACGACATACGACGGCAGCTCCTGCGAAGTATTGCCGAGGCCGTAGGTGACCCACGAGCCGACGCTCGGACGTCCGAGCAAGGCCGCTCCGCAGTTCAGCATGAGCTGTCCGGGCAGGTGATTGAACTGCGTCGTGTGCATCGACCGGATCAAAGCGATGTCATCCGCGCACGTCGCGATGTGCGGCAGCAGATCGCTGATGTCCATGCCGCACTGCCCGTGTTTTTTGAAGACGCGACTCGTGCCCATCACCGTGGCCGATTCCTTCTGCAAAAACGCAAACTTCGCATCGCCCACGATCGAGTCCGGCAACGGCTGGCCGTCATATTTGTTGAGCAGCGGCTTCGGATCAAAGAGATCCATCTGCGACGGCCCGCCTTCGAGAAAGATGAAGATGCAGCGCTCCGCCTTCGGCGCGAAATGCGATACCCGAGTCGAAAGCGGATTTCCCGGAAGGCTCGCCTCCTCCGCCAGCAGCCCGTCCTGCTTCAACAACGACGCCAAAGCCAGCGTCCCCAGCCCGCACGAACTCGTCGCGAGGAAATCGCGGCGCGTTTGGGTGATGTATTGATCGAAGGGGGACATGCGAGCTACGCCAGCTCCTTGATCGACTGAAATTCGTTATCGACCAGGTAATGCGGACGACCGGAGAAGTCCGACACTGTGCTGGTGTGAGGATTGATGCCGAGGTTGTTGTAAAGCGTGGCAAAGATCTCCTGGAAGTGCACCGGGCGATCCGAGGCCTCGCCTCCGAGGCGGTCGGTGGCGCCGATGACTTGCCCATTCTGCATGCCGCCGCCGGCGAGCAAGGCGCAGGACACATTCGGCCAGTGATCGCGCCCGCCTTTGTCATTCACGCGGGGCGTGCGGCCAAACTCGCCCCAGGCAAGCACGGTCACGTCTTTGTCCATGCCACGTTCATGCAGGTCCTGAACGAGCGCCGTGATGGCTTGATCGAAGTCGGGCAAGTTTTCCTGCGCGTTCTTGAAGTTCTGCCCATGCCAATCCCAGAAGCTGTAGCTGAGCGTCACCACACGCACACCAGCCTCGACGAGCCGGCGGGCAAGTAGAAATTGCTCATTGAGTCGCGGCGCGGCATCGCCCTGAATCTTGTCGGTGCCTTTGCCGTAGCGCTCGCGGATCTTTGGCGACTCTTTGGAAAGATCGAGCGCATCAACCAACTGCGACGAAGTCAGAATGCCGTAGGCCTGCTGGCGGAAGACATCGATGCCCGTCATCGTGCCGGAAGCATCGGTCTCACGTCGAAAGTTGTCGAAGGCGGAGAGTAGGCCGCGGCGATCGCCCAGACGCTCTAGCGTCACGCCATTGAGCGACATGTCTTCCTTCCCACGCTCCAAAGGCATGAAGGGCGCATGCGCCACACCGAGGAAGCTCGGCCGTCCCTGGTTGTAAGGCGTGTGCTTCATCTGCTGCGAGAGATTCACATAGCTGGGAACGGTGGGCGCACCGCCTTTGAGCTTCGACACCACGCTGCCGATCTCCGGCCAACCGCCCGGAGGCGCATTGTTGCTAAGACGGCCTGTCACGCACTGAAAGCTCTCGTGGCGGTCCTTCGCACCCACGACGCTGCGGATGAAGCTGAACTTGTCCGCCATCTTCGCCATGCGCGATAGGTGCTCGCTGATCTGGATGCCCGGGACATTCGTGCCGATGGCCTTGAAGGGTCCGCGTACTTCCGAAGGCGCGTTCAACTTGATGTCATACATGTCCTGATGCGGTGGCCCGCCCGGCAGATAAACCAGGATGAGTGCCTTCTGCGATTTGCCGACTCCTAGTTCTGACTCCGCACGCAGCAGCTCGGGGAAACTCAAACCTCCCAGCCCGAGTCCGCCGATTCGGAGAAACGAACGGCGTGAAAAGCCATCGCAATAGCGGTTGGCGGACTGTTTGGAGAAGAGGGTGAGCATTGTGAGTATAAACGGACGAAGGGAAGTAAGTGTTGCGATGACGAGCCGTGAGTGATGAGGCTATTCGCGATTGATGAACTCATCCAAGTTCATGAGCACGCGCGCTGTAGCCACGAGCGTGGCTGCTTCGATGGCTTCGGAAGGCGAAACGGCCTTTTCGATGAAGCCGAGAGCTTTGAGTGCTCCCGTGCCGCCGTTTTGCACGCGAGTCTTTTGCTCCGCGTGGAATGATTTTAGCCGCAAAAGCTCTTCCGCACGCGGTGTGCGGTTTAAAACGAGCTGGAAGAGCTTCTGGAGGCGTTTTGATGTTTTTGATGAACTTTCCCGCATGACACGGAGAGCCAGCGATTGCGCCGCTTCGAAGAAAACACTGTTGTTCATCATCGCGAGGGCTTGCAGCGGTGTATTCGAGCGTTCGCGGCGCACACAGGCATCGGCGGCATCCGGCGCATCAAATGTGGTGAGCGTAGGATAAAGTACGCTGCGCAGGGTGATGATGTAGAGGCTGCGGCGGTAGATTTCGTCACCGGGGCTCGCCTGCCAGTTTGACGAGCGGCCGACATCGAACACGTCCTCTGGCAACGGTGGGCGAAAGCTCGGGCCGCCGATTGTGGGCTTCAAAAGGCCGCTGACAGCGAGCGCGGAATCGCGCAAGATCTCCGCATCAAGGCGAACACGGTTTTGACGGGCGAGGAGCCGATTCAGCGGATCGAGCACGACGATGTCATCGCGATGCGTGGAGGACTGGCGATAGGTGTCGCTCATGACAATGAGCTTGATGAGCCGTTTGCGGCTCCAACCGTCGCGCATGAACTCGGTGGCGAGCCAGTCGAGCAGTTCAGGATGCGAAGGCGACTCGCCGCTTGTGCCGAAGTCATCGGGTGTGCGCACGAGACCAGTGCCGAAGAGCTTGCTCCAGATATGATTCACGGCAACGCGTGCCGTGAGCGGGTTCTCTGGCGAAACGATCCACTTGGCAAGATCGAGGCGCGTGGGGCCGGCTTTCACGGGCAGAGCCGAAAGCGTGGCGGGCACGACATCCGGGCCACGGCGCGTGTAGTCACCAGCCATATGGACATAAGTTTGACGGCGATCCTTGCTCACTTCGACCAATGCGGGTGCTTTCGTCTTTGGATCATCGCGGTCTTCGGTGTTATCGAAGAAGGCGTAGAAGCTGTAGTAGTCGCGAATGGTGATGGGATCGTATTTGTGTGTGTGGCACTGCGCACAGCCGATGGTGAGGCCCATCCATACACGGCCAGTGGTATTGACGCGATCCACAAGGTTTTGATAACGCGCCTCTTCCTTGTCCACGCCAGCCTCGGTGTTTAGCGCGGCGTTGCGGTGGAAGCCGGTGCCATCAGGTATGCTGACGAGGTCGCCAGCGAGCTGCTGAATAGTGAATTGATCAAATGGCAGGTCTTCATTGAAGGCGCGGATGATCCAATCACGATACTTGTAAGCATTCGGACGCAGTCCGTCACCGAGGAAGCCGTTGGAGTCAGCGTAGCGTGCCATGTCCAGCCAGTGGCGGCCCCAACGCTCGCCGAACTGCGGTGATGCGAGAAGCTGATCCACGAGCGCGGCGTATTTTTCGTCGGTCAAATCGGACGTAGCAGTCGGGGGTGGCAATCCCGT
>JANOBP010000654.1:0-1428 GCA_031411715.1 Verrucomicrobiaceae bacterium
AGGGTGGCGAGGAGGAAGGTGGCTCTCATGGTTTTAAAAACGCCCTAGCATGCGCGAATCGCTCATCTGATTATCGCCTGGAAATCAACGTGAGAGTTGTGCGAACGGCGAGGGATTCTCAGCCGCGCTTGCGTGCATTGGTGGTGGAATGAAGCCGCACATGCTCCATCAGCACTTTGATCGCTTTGTTTTGAAAGCGATACGAGTTCCACATCATCGCCACGGTGCGAGTGGGCTTTTCACCGCTAAAGGAGCGGTAGATCCGCCGATCGCTGGTGTCGGTCTTTCTCGCCATTTCGGGGACGATGGAGACGCCATGATTCAGCGTCACGAGTTCCTGCACAGTGGCGAGCTGGCTGGTGCGCTCGACGGTGACAGGCTGCACGGATTTCCGACGGCAGAAGGTGGCAATGTTGTCCGACAGGCAGTGCGCTTCACTCAGCATGACTAAGGGGTAACTTTCCACGGCATCAATCGCGACGGTCTTCGCGGCGGCTAGCGGATGGCCGACAGGCATCACGAGCAGCAGTTCTTCGTCAAAGAGCGGCTCGACTTCGAGATACTTGGCGATGATCGGCAGGGCGAGGATGGCGAGGTCGATCTCGCCGTGGCTACAGCGTTTGATGAGATTCTCAGTCGTGTCCTCCTGCACGATGACTGAGATGTCCGGGTGCGCTTTGGCGAAACTGCTCAGCAGGCTGGGCAACAAATAAGGCGCGATGGTCGGAATGGCACCGAGCCGGATGCGCCCGCGACGTCCGGCCTCTGAAAGCTCGGAGAAAATGTCTTCCATGAGTTTGAGGATCTGCTGGGCACGTTCGAGCAGGAGCTCTCCGTGATCCGTCAGCACGACCTCGCGTGGTTTGCGCTCAAAGAGCGGTTGGCCGAGTTGCTCTTCGAGCTTTTGGATGGCGCGGCTCAGTGCGGACTGGGATAGATGCAGTTCCTCGGCGGCTCGGGTGAAGTTCTTGGTCCGCGCTAAGGCCACGAATTGTTCGAGCAGGTGGAAATTAAGTTCGCTCTTCATTCCGGCAATTTAGCGATGCACTGAGCGCATCGCAAGCATTCAGACAATGCATTGGATGCATTGTCGTATTGACCGAAATAACGTTCGTCTGCGGCTCAACCCACTTCCGCAGCTTGATACACGAGACCCAACCCTCACATGCTATGAAAACATCGAAGCTCAGGATTCTGTTAACCACTCTGACGCTGACTCCGGTCGCGTTGGCTTTAGCTCAGGGCGACTCAGCCAAACCCAAATCAGACAAACCTATGGAAGACATCAGCAAATGCCCCGTGATGGGAGCAGCGGCCAGCCCGGCCCGTCACACCGCCGCCGGAGCCATGACCAATAGCGATTGGTGGCCTAACCAGCTCAACCTCAAAATCCTTCACCAAAACTCGCCGAAGGGAAATCCGATGGGC
>JANOBP010000655.1:0-3960 GCA_031411715.1 Verrucomicrobiaceae bacterium
GATTTTGTCGCCATGTTCATTTTCCTCATGCTCGGTGGGCGCTGGGTGCAGCAAGCCGCTGTCGCTCGCAATCGAAGGAAGCTATTGCGAGATCCATCTATCGCCGAAACTGTGATCGTGGCTGGAAATGCCGTCGCGGTTGGCGAATTAAAAGCAGGAGACCATTTCGAGATCAAACCGGGTCAAGCCATGCCTGTCGCGGCTGAACTTTGTGATGCGCACGCGTCCATCAGCCTTGAATGGATCAATGGTGAAAGTGAAGCCCAGCAACGCAGCGCTGGGCAATTGGTGCCATCAGGAGCGCTTAATATCGGCACACGAAATATTGAGGCCAAATCATTGGAAACTTGGGAGCACAGCACCTTACGTAAGCTCATTGAGGCACGTCGTGGAGGTGCACAGCGTGATTTGAGGTTGGAAATGCTTCTGCGAGTTTACCTGAGCGTCGTCGTGCTCATTGGCATTGCCGGAGCCATCGCGTGGTGGTGGAGAACTGGAGACTTGAGTTTGGCGCTTCAGGTTATGATCTCCATTTTTGTCGTTTCCTGCCCATGTGCGCTCGGTGTCGCAGCACCGTTTGCAGATGATCTGGCAGCAGCGAGTGCAGAGAAACTAGGAGTTTTTGTGCGCACCGTTGGCTTGTGGAAAAAATTAACTCACACGCGTAAAATTATCTTCGACAAGACTGGCACGCTCACGCTTGAGAATCCCGTTCTCTTGGCTCCTTTGTCGCTTGATGAGGCCGAAAGTGCGGCTTTACGACATCTTGTGAGCGGAAATTTGCATCCCGTGAGCCGCAGCCTCTTTGATCTGCTCGGCCCTGGCGAGAATCCATTTATCGGAGCTGAGGTGATGGAGTCGCCTGGCCTAGGCTTGTGCTTCACAGACTCGCAAAGCCATGTGTGGGCCATTGGCAGGTCTCAGGATGGCAGTAGCGACTCAGTTTTTAGTCGTGATGGGATCATTCTTTCCAGCTTTCAGTTCCGTGACGAGTTGCGCGCGGAGTCCGTGAGCGAGGTGCACTGTCTGCAGCGTCGGGGCATGGACGTTTTCATCCTGAGTGGAGATCGTGAAGCAAAAGTGGCCGAAATCGCGGCTCAGCTTTCATTGCCACATGACCACTGGCACCACAGCCTGCTGCCGGAGCAAAAAGCAGACTGGGTCAAGGCGCATGACGCCAATGACACGCTCTACATCGGTGACGGAGCGAATGACAGCCTCGCCTTTGACGCTGCAAGCTGCACCGGCAGTCCGGTTAGCGGTCGCAGCTTCCTGGAGCACAAAGCAGATTTCTACTTCCTGGGACATAGCATGAAATACGCCAATGCGTTGCTGGACATCGCATGTCAGCATCGCCGTGCGGTGCACCGCGTGTTTGGCTTCGCTCTGCTCTACAATATCGCGACTGTCATTGCCGGACTCATGGGGCACCTGAGTCCACTTGCAGCAGCCGTGCTAATGCCAACGTCCTCGGTGGTCACCTTGTCATTGGTGGCATGGACTTTTCGTCGCCGTTCATTGGGCAATCCTAGCCCAGAAACAGACAAGCCAAAGGTTGTTGGATGCGTAGTCGAGGATAGAGTCAGCGACTCTATGTTGAATATTCGCCCCGTTTCCTGACAACGCTGCAAATGTCGCACTCCCCCATGCAAGAAAACTCCAACATCGACGACTTGAGACGCGAGCTGCATGAAAGCCGGATGCGCGTCATGGGCATTTTGGAGACGGCAGTCAGCGCTATCATTACCATTAGCGAGCGTGGCATCATCGAAACCGTTAATGCGGCGACGGAAAGCATGTTTGGCTACCGGCGGGAGGAGATGATCGGGAAAAACATCTCCATGCTCATGCCAACTCCTTACCGTGAGCAGCATGATGGATATTTGGCGAACTACCGTGAAACGGGTCACCGCAAAATCATCGGTATCGGCCGTGAAGTGACAGCACAACGCAAAGATGGCAGCGTCTTCCCCATCGACCTCTCAGTGGGAGAGGTCAACCTTCCCAGTGGTCGCATATTCACCGGAATCATTCGTGATCTCACGGAGCGGAAGCTGCTGGAGGAAAAGCTGCTCTCCATCAGTGAGGATGAGCAGTCACGCATCGGGCAGGACATTCATGATGATCTCTGTCAGCAACTTGCGGCTATTGGGTGTTTGGCCAAGGTCGTGCATCGGCAACTTTCTGTCACCAACAGCCCGGAAGCGGCACAGCTCGATGAAATTGCCCGCCTGCTGACTCAAGCGAATGTGCGTGCTCGAGAGATGTCACGCGGCCTGATGCCTGTGGTGCGTGATTCGCACGCGCTGATGGAGGCGCTTGATGAACTTGCCAGCAGCACCGAGCGTATTTTTCGCATTTCGTGTCCTTTCCGTTGTGATGTGCTGGTAAGCATCGCTGACAACAAAGTAGCGACTCAACTTTTTCGCATCGCGCAGGAAGCTGTGGCCAATGCCATCAAGCACAGCAGTGCCGACCGAATTGAGATTTCACTCCAGCGTGAAGATGGCATGCTTACGATGACAATCCGCGATAACGGCTGTGGAATACCGGAGTCTGCTGCTGATAAAAGCCGGGGGTTAGGCCTGCTGACCATGAGCCAGCGCGCGCGCATGATCGGTGGGACGATCACCGTGCAGCCTGAAATCGGCGGTGGCACACTGGTGCGCTGTGCTGTTCCCTCATTGCAGTAATCGACGTATCATGAAGCACCGCATTCTCCTCATCGACGATCATCCGATTATGCGCCACGGTTTGGCGCAGTTAATCGGCATGGAATCGACGCTCGTTGTGTGCGGTGAAGCTGGAAGTGCCGCAGCGGGACTTGCAGTTATTGAAAAACTCAAACCAGACCTCGCTATCGTTGATCTCACTCTGCCGGACAAACATGGGCTTGAGTTGATCAAGGATATTCAGGCTCTTTGGCCAGGTTTGCACTGCATTGTGCTCTCCATGCATGATGAATCGCTTTATGCCGAGCGCGCTCTGCGTGCTGGTGCGCGTGGCTACGTGATGAAAGAAACAGCTGCGGAAAATCTTATCACGGCCATTCAGCGGGTAATCGGCGGTGGCATTTATGTCAGCGAAACGATGGCTAGTCGCATGCTTGAGCAGGTTTCCGGCCAGCGTGGCAAGGCGGGTAGTTCCGGGGTGGGTCAGTTGAGTGACCGAGAGCTCGAAGTGCTGGAAATGATCGGGCGAGGTACACCAACCAAGCTCATCGCCGAGAAACTATGCATCAGCACTCGCACCGTGGAAGCCCACCGCGCCCACATTAAAGAAAAGCTGGCCATAACCGATGGCGCAGCGCTTGTGCGTTATGCCGTACAGTGGGTCGAGAGCCGTCAGTAATTCTGCCAAGATACGCTCTATGTCCCGCATGAAATGGATAGACGATTGGGATTAACAATGTGACAATGGCCATTATGAAGCTTCCTATTCTTGTTTTCGCCAGCATGGCCTTTTGTCATCATCTACATGCCGCAGATGAGCCGCCAGTGGATTTCGTGCGCCAGATCAAGCCCATTCTTGCCTCGCGCTGTGTCGAGTGTCACCATTCTGAGGCCATTTTTGGAGATCTAAATTTGCAAAATCGTGCCATGGCGACGCGAAAGCGGAAGCTCGGTCCGGTCATCGTAGCTGGGCAACCAGATAAGAGTCCGCTTTATCTGACATTGACCCTTCCACCGGCCAATCCGAAGGCAATGCCTGCTACGGGTCACCGCATCCCCAAGGACGAGGTCACGCTCATTCGACGTTGGATTCTGGAGGGCGCGAAATGGCCCACAGGAGAGGAAGGGGCGATCCATCCGCCCAGCAAAAAGGGTGGCGACGTCTGAGCCACTAGTGGATTCCACTATACTCGAGCTTCGGCTTTGCATGAGTGTCTGTGCGGTAGTCGGGCACAATAGCTGAATGTGGCGACGTGGTGGAGCATCGGGTTGTCAACCTAACACCCTA
>JANOBP010000656.1:0-8347 GCA_031411715.1 Verrucomicrobiaceae bacterium
GCTGTCCCGACGTCCTGCAACCGCCGCGCGAGCACGGGGTCAGCATTGATGTAGGGCAGCACGATAAATCCTTCCTTCACAAGGATTTCGGCCGCTTTGAGCGTCTCGATTGGGTCAGGCAGCAGGTAGCGTGGATCGGGATGGATCTCGAGCTTCACCCAGTTGGGCAAACCGGCCGCCACCGCCAGCCTAGCCAGTCGCACGGCCTCCTCGGCATTCATGGCCCCGCTCGTATTTGGCAGCAGCAGGACGTTTTTCGGGATGAAATCGAGGATGTTGGCAAATGGATCGCCCTTGCCGGTTAAATCTGCCCGCCTGAGTGCCACCGTCACGATTTCGGTCTCTGAAGCGATGATCGCCTCGCGCATCAGCTCGCCACTGGCAAACTTTCCCGTCCCAAGCATGAGACGAGAGTTGAACTGGCGATTGGCGATGGTGAGGGGCTGGTTTTGCACGAGCCTTGAGCAATGAACCAATTCCTGCTTCACGCAAGCATCACCCGCTGCAACAGCTCACCTGTTGGCACCTGAAGGCCGATGTAGAAATCGCCAAATTCGCCGTACTGCGCGGTCACTTCATCGAAGCGCATCTCATAGACGATACTCTTGATCTGGAACACATCGTGCGCAAAAAGCGTCACACCCCACTCATAGCTATCCAGGCCCGTGGAGCCGGTGATGAGCTGGCGCACTTTGCCCGCGTATTTGCGGCCAGTCTTTGCGTGGCCGCCCATCAGCTCGCGGCGCTTGGCGAATTCATTGGCATACCAGTTCGCTCCCACATTGCGGCGTTTGCTCATCGGGTAAAAGCAGAAGACCTGCCAGTCAGGCATGTTCGGGTAAAGACGGTCATTGAAGTACTTCGTCATGTGGGTCTTCCATTCCGTCACACGCTTCTCAAAGGCCTCGGTGCCGGGCGTGAGGTTCTCTGCTTTCTCAATCTGTGCTTTGAACTCCTCTTCATTCTGCGAGTACTCCGTCCACTCGGTCATCGAGAGGTAACTGTAGGTCGCTGTCAGCAAATCTGAGCCGAGGGACAGTGTGAGCTGCTTTTCAAAGCGCTGCGAGTCATGCAAATCCGGTGTCAGGAGCATGAAGCCAATCTCGGACTTCGGCGAAAGCATCGCAAAGACGAGTAACTGCGTCCCAGGATGCGCCCGGATCGTCTCGATGGTGCGCGCGAAATTCTCCCGGCGCTCCAGCCTCTCTTCGGGCGTCAGCGCAGCCCAGTAGCCGTGATCAATGTTAAAAAACATGTGCTGAACGATCCAGCCCTCATCGGCAATGAGTGGTTTCGATTCAGCAGGGCCGGCGGAGGTAGGGAACGAGGTCGGGATGAGCATGGGATTGAGGTGAGTGCCCTTCATACGCTGAAAAACCGCGCGCTCAATGTCTGAAAGTTGTCAATGCTTGGCGAATCGTGCGCCTTCAAGAACTCTGGGGCTTCGTAAACAAAGCGAGCATTTTTCCACCGCAAAGCCGCGTTGGTTTGAGCCGCCATGTCACGCATCACTTCCATCGAGACCGCCATCCCCTCTGGCATCATGCCCAATCTCCTGCTCGTCCGCATTCATACGGATGATGGCCTCGTCGGCTGTGGGGAGACGTATTACACGCCGCATGCCATTGCCGCGCTGATTCATGACTGGATGGCGGAGAGGCTGCTAGGAGCAGATGCGCTGGCCATTGAATCCCATTGGCGTTTCTTATATGAGCGCTGCACTCCCTTTGGGCATCCAGGAGCTGAGTTGCGCGCGCTTTCGGCCATCGATCTGGCGCTGTGGGACCTTCTGGGTCAAGCCTGCGGTCAGCCAGTCTATCGGCTGCTCGGCGGGCCAGTGCGCGACTCGATTCCCATCTACAACACCAGCGGCGGGCCCGGTTACGGTGCGGTAGCAGGCGCGGGCACTGCGCCGCGCCATCCCGGCTGGCCTGGCTATGGTGACATCGGCAGCAAAGGTCCATTGCAGGACAATTGGGCCTCCCATCATGCTGCGGGCGATCTAGCGGAGGAATTACTCGCCGAGGGCATCACCGCGATGAAACTGTGGCCCTTTGATCGCGCAGCACATCGCAACGGCGGCCTGCACATCTCCTGGGCGGATGTCGAAGAAGCCATGCAACCTTTGCGAGAGATCCGTGCGCGTGTCGGCATGAAAATGGACATCGCCATCGAAGGCCACGCCTTCTTCCACCTCCCGGCAGCCTTGCGCATTGCAGAAGCACTTCGTGAGATCAAGCCTCTGTGGCTTGAGGACGTGCTGCGCGTCGATAATGCAGCCACACTTGCCGACTTCCGTCGCCGCTCAGGCCTGCCCATCGCTGCCAGCGAGATGCTGCTTGGTCGAAAAGAATACCTCAGCGTGCTGCAAGCGCAGGCCTGCGACTACTGCATGGTCGATCCAACCTGGAGCGGCGGCATCAGTGAATCTCGGCGCGTCATTGACCTGGCGCAGAGCTTCAACGTGCCCGCAACAATCCACGACTGCACCGGGCCACTCACACTCTTCAGCGGCCTGCACCTGGCTGCATCATCCACCAATGTCGTGTTTCAGGAAACGGTGCGCGCACACATCCGCTCCTTCTATGACAAACTCATCGATGTGCAGCCCGTGATCACCAACGGCAAAGCCATGCTGCCAACAGGATCAGGATTGGGCACACGACTCAAAGACGAGCTGTTTCATGCTGGCACGAATGAATACCGGCGAAGCGTGAGGTGAACTACAGGCGAAGCAGATCAATCCTGCTTCTCTGGCACATCCTCGTCTTCATCCTCATCCGCCAGATCCTCACCGCCGAGCGCACGCGCGGCATCCTCCATGAAGGCGTTCATGTTTTGCGCATTGATGGCCTGCTGCGCCGCCTGCTCGTCCACATCCAGCTCCCACTCATGTTCGGAGACTTTGAGCACATAGTCCGTCGTCTGGATGACAATCCGTCCGTTACGGTCGCTGAACCACTCTAGGTAGAGCGAATTGGAGTGCACCCATGGCACTTCATGGAACCGTCTCTCTTCCAAGGCCTTCATCCAGGCCTCCTCCGGCACCAGCAGCTTCTTGAGCTTTTGCGACGCAGTGATGTCTCCCACGGAGCCGGTTTGGATCATGCCCAGCCCGTCATCGTATTGAGGCTGCGGGACAGGATTGGGATTTTCAAACGTCAACTTGCACCCGGCGAGGTCAGGCCACGCATCGCCGACGAGATCGAGCGTCATCGGCTGCTCGCGCCCGAGCAGCCAGAGCGTGCCCGTGACGCTGCCGCGCACGGTGTTATCAATCTCGCCACGAATCACCATTTTATCGAATCTCCAAGCCATGGACCCGTGATACGCGGCCTACATTGGATTTCCAGCAGCAAAAAATGCTGCTGCTGCGAGTCACAAAATTTAGAGATGAGCTAAGAAGCAGCGCTCTATGCGATGATGTCCCTGACCACATCTCCATAGACATCCGTGAGCCGGAAATCACGACCTGCGTAGCGGTAGGTGAGCTTTTCGTGATCGAGACCGAGTTGATGCAGAATGGTCGCATGTAGATCGTGCACGTGGACTTTGTTTTCCTCGGCATTCATGCCCAGTTCGTCAGACGTGCCATAGGCTAAGCCGCCTTTGATGCCGCCACCAGCGAGCAGGGTGCTGAAGGCCGTGTGATGGTGATCACGCCCACGCTTCATCGGATCGACCTTCTTGTTCTTGTCCTGATTTTCCTGGGAGTAAGGCGTGCGACCAAACTCGCCCGTCCAGACGACAAGCGTGTCATCGAGCAGGCCGCGCTGCTTGAGATCGCTGATGAGCGCGGCGGAAGCGCGGTCGCTGTCCGCGCAGAGCTCGGGGTGGCGCTTGTAGTGGTCGCTGTGCGTGTCCCAAGGCTGATTATTGCTGCTGGTGTAATAGACGCTGATGTAGCGCACACCGGACTCGGCAAGACGCCGGGCGAGCAGGCAGGAGCGACCAAAGGGCGTATCGCCATAGAGTTCACGCATCTTCGCGGGCTCGCGGCTGATGTCGAAAGCATCGCTGGCGGCGCTTTGCATGCGGTAGGCAGTCTCCATGGCCTTGATCTGGCCTTCGAGCGAGGTGTCATGATCACGCTTGGTTGCATGGAGGTGATTAAGCCGCTGAATGAGATCAATCTGCCGACGCTGTGTGCTCGCGGAGAGCACGGGGTTACGCACGTTCGCCACCAACTTGTCCACGCTCATGTCGGAGGTGATCACGCCTGTGGCTTGATACTCTGCGGGCAGGAACGAATTGCTCCAAAGCGCTGGTCCCACCACGATATTCGGCGTAGGCCTCAGGACGACAAAGCCGGGCAGATTTTCATTCTCACTGCCCAGACCGTAAAGCACCCATGAGCCGAGTGAAGGCCGGATGGGCTGAATATTGCCCGTGTTCATCATGAGCAGTGCTGGCTCATGATTCGGCACATTCGTGTGCATCGAGCGGATGACACAGCAGTCGTCGATGATGCTACCCAGACGTGGCAAGCTCTCGCTGACCTTGATTCCGCTTTGTCCGCACTTTTCAAACTTCAGTGGCGAAGACATGAACCCGCTGGTCTTCGGTGCCTTGTAGAGCTTCCCCGAGGGCTGCTGGCCTTCGTATTTCGCCAAGGCCGGCTTCGGATCAAACGTGTCGATGTGCGACGGCGCTCCATTCATGAACAGGAAAATCACCCGTTTCGCCTTTGGAGTGATCTGCTGCTTCGGCGCTGCATTCAACATCCCAGCAAGCCCAATCGCACCAAAGCCAGCCGAGAGGCGCTGCAAAGCGTCTCGGCGGGAATAAGCTGAATTTGAAGAGAACATGTCCAATCCTACAAAGGAGCCACAAGCTCAACTCTTGCCAAACAATGACTGGATGTGCTCAATTGCTTCATGCCGCTCGCTACTGAAGTCACACTCCCAAAAAGTCACACCCCCGTATGGCCGGACAAATGCATCGTCTGTCACGCCAAGCCAGATTCGAAGGCCAAGATAACACAGAACGCCCAAAATCCGTTTCTGGCATTCCTATTGCCCTTCATGCTTTTGTTCGGCTGGTCGCGAGTTGAGTTTCCGATATGCCGAAAGTGCAAGCCTCGCTTCCTCCTTCAGCGCTGGGGCCGTGAGTTGATTTGTTGGACAGTCATTATCGCAGCTATTTTCTGGCTGATGCCCTATTTTAAAGACTGGAGTTCCTTCACCCGGAAGGTTGCTATTTGTGCATGCTTGCTGGTCATCATCCTGCCAAACATCATCGCTGAGGTTATTTGGCCTCGCATCTTCGATACAACAGCGAAAGGAGACGAGATCGATTATGAATTCTCCTCAGAAGACTATGCTACCGAGTTTCAAGCCCTGAATCTTCGTCACATCAATCGTTCGGATTTGGAAACTGCTGATGTTGAGGCCGCCAGTGCTTGGCAGGAACGCAAATCAGCACTCATGGAGGATATGCTCGGCAAAGAACATGATATGGTGATGCACGCCATCATCCCCTTTGCAGTCGGAGGCGCACTCGACCTCTACTATTACCCAAACGGCGTCAAAGGCACCGGCATCGCCACCAAAGAACTTTCAGAGCGCCCTGGTGAGGGAGCGTCAAATCGCGTATTTGGGTGCTACGAGATCGTCATGTTTACCAAGCATGCGTTGAACTTGGCTGACGCTAAAAACGAAGAAACACTGTTCGGTCATGCCCATAGGAATATCAGCTCCATTTTAAATCCCATGGCTCGCTATTGTTCCGAGGCATCATTAAACCCGAACGAAACGTGTGAGTTCCCACAGGACATGGAGCGGATTGGCGGGAAATGCCTGATTTTCGACAGCTACGGCCAGAGAAACGATGATTTGGGTGGAGTCTTCGGCTTACTGTTGATCATTGAGGTGTTTCCGTCCGAGATGAGATTCGCCCGCGAACACAGTGGTGCCGATTTGATCGAGAAACTCAAGCAAGCCGGATACTACCCCTACTCCGATTTGGCCAGAGAGCCCGTGGCTTGATCAATCCAGCCAAATCATCTCATTGGTGGCAAGAAGCGCTTGGACGAGTTGCTCCCATGCGCTCATGCCTGATTCTGCCGGTTGCTTCAGATACTCCAAAGCAATGGCGAATTCCTCAGCATCGGCTTGCCGGGCAAACAGAAGTTCGTAGGCGAAGCGGATGCGTGTGGGATCATCAGAGGCGCTTTGCTGCAGACGCTGGGCCAGTTTTTTCGACTGCTCGATCATGAACGGGCTGTTCATCACATAGAGCTTCTGCGTCGGAGTCGTGCTTTCAGAGCGGCTCGCTGCGTGGACGTTAGCGTCGGGATAGTCAAAGAGCATGAGGGTCTTGTTCAGCTCACGACGGCTCACCTTGCTGTAAAGGGTGCGCTTGTGATGCGTGGCGGCATCAATCTCGAGTGAGGAGCCTCCTTCACTGCTTAAGTCACCTGATAAAGCGAGCACGGCATCACGATACGACTCGATTCCGAGGCGCTTCCGCTCCATGCGCCAAAGATGCGTATTGGCTTCGTCCAGTTGCTCATTCGACTCGCTACCTTGGCTACTTTGACGATAGGTGGAGGACAATACCAACTGCCGCACGAGCTGCTTCACGGACCAACCGTTTTGCACAAAGCGCACCGCTAGGTCATCGAGTAGCTCGGGGTGCGTGGGTTTGTCACCCGTCGCGCCGAAGTTGCTCGTGGTGCGGACCAAGGGCTTGCCAAAAAGCATGTCCCACACACGATTCACCATCACCCGGGCCGTCAGCGGGTTACTGCCATCAGAGATGAGCTTCGCCAACTCGGCACGTCCACTGCCCTGCTGAAACTTCACCGGCTCGGCCTTGCTGAGCACCTGGAGCCAGCCACGCGGCACAGCAGCACCGGGTGACTCGACATCACCACGATCATAGATGGGTAGGTCGTGTGGCTTCAGATCACGCACGACGTGCACAGTGCCCGGGTTCATTTTATCGGCATTATTTTTGCCATCTTCCTCCACACCATCAGGCCGCAGGTTCACCATCTGCACGCTCGCGAAGACTCCGGCCATCGCGTAGTAATCACGGGCCGTGATGGGATCAAACTTATGATCATGGCAACGCGCACAGGCCACGGTGAGTCCCAGAAAGGTCTGTGAAACGGTATCCACTTGCTCAGACCATTCTTCCGCCTGCACATCCAGTCGGCCGCGGCTGTAAAGCTTATGCCCCAACCCCAGGAATCCGAGAGCAGCAACATCCGCTTTGTTTTGCGGCTCAACCAAATCAACCGCGAGCTGCTTCTGAATAAAATCATCGTATGTCATGTCCGCATTGAAGGCGGCAATGACCCAGTCGCGATACCGCCACGCATTCGGGTAATTGAGAGACGAGTTGTTGCCAACTTGATGCGCCTGATCTTCGGCATACCGCGCAAGATTCAGCCACAGACTTGCCATGCGCTCGCCAAAAGCACGGCGACTCAGCAAACCGGCAACAAGCCTCGCATAAGCATCTGGATGTATGTCATTCACAAAAAGCGCCACCTCCTCCGGAGTCGGTGGCAGGCCCGTGAGATCAAAAGTCACTCGACGGATCAAAGTGCGCGCATCCGCCTCTCGCGAATGCGTGAGGCCTTCTTTTTCCAGACTCGCGAGAATGAAATGATCGATTCTCTCTCGTGGCCATGCCGAATCCTTCACCTTGGGCAAGGACTGCGCCGTTGGCGGCACAAAAGACCAATGCTGCCGAGCCTTCACCCAATCAATAGGCTCCGGCGAAGCAGCACTCACTGCCGAGGCAAGGATGCACGCGGCAAGCGCTAGCGGAACTGAGGGAGTTTTAGGCACCCTCAAATAACGCAAAAAGGACGCGATTATATCCACCAGCCAGTGAGTTGCTTCGATCAAAGCAATGGCTCACCACGCGTGTATTTCTTCACCACATCGGGATCCAGTTCGAGGCCGAGGCCGGGTGTGGTAGGGATCGCCAGCATTCCGTCGGAGTCGAGGTGCCAGCCGCCGGCGGTGATCTCATCAATGAAGGGCGAGCCGGTGAGATACTCGACGAGGTCGGTGCCGGGGAAGGCGGAGGCGAGTTGCAAATCAGCGGCGAGACCGACCGCGGTGTTCCAGCCGTGCGGGATGAAACGGACGCCATGTTCCTGCGCCATCCAAGCGATGCGGCGCTCCTCGCTGATGCCGCCGACCTTTGTCACGTCCGGCTGCACGATGTCGAGCGCCCGGGCTTCCAGCCACGGCTGAAACGCCTGCCGCCGCGTGAGCACTTCGCCGCCCGCGATCGGTACGGGCGAATGTTCGCGCAGCTTCGCGGAGTCCTCGATCGCGTCGGGCACGAGCGCTTCCTCGAACCAATGCACGTCGTAGTCCGCGAG
>JANOBP010000657.1:0-1285 GCA_031411715.1 Verrucomicrobiaceae bacterium
ATTGGCTTTGGCGCAGGGTGGTGGCGACGCGCTGGCTGAGGACCATGAGGTCGCCGGGTTTTTCCCGCTCGGCGATGTCGAGGATGCGCTGGGCGGTGTCCCAGTCGTGCAGGCTGGCGGCAGCGGCGGCGCTTTGGCGGCGGGTGAGCATGCAGGGCAGCACGGCGAGCTGCATGCGGGTGATGGCGCATGCGGCGGCCTTTGTTTCAGGTGAGGACATGCAGGCTCCTAATAGATACTGAAGGGTGCGGTGGCGGAAGGGATCCAGCTCGATCATGCGGAGGATGAGATCCTGATGACGTGGCTGCATTCCGACCATGGAGCGCATCATTTCGACGAGGCAGACGGCCTCGCATGCGCGCGCTGCGTTGGGTCCGTCTTTCTCACGGGCGATTTTGAGGACGCGTTCCTGCAAACCAGGGATGAAGAGCATCTCGTCCGTCACTTTACTGGGATCAGAGATGCTGCGCATGAGATGGTTCATGCGGCCGATGACGCCGAGGACAACGAGGGTGCCAAGTGCCTCGCCATTGTCGGAGGCCAGCTCGATGGCACCACGAGCGCGGCTTTGATTGTCGAATAGACTGAAAAGGCGGGGGAGATTCTGTGCCAGGGTCTGCATGGCAAAGGACTCGTAGCTTTGGTTGGGATCACGCTTGCGGGCGAGGGTGGCGGTGGATAGCTTGTTCTCGATGCTCATGCCGGTGCAGAGGGTGAGAAGGTAGGCGGGGAGGTCTCGCTGCTCGTAAGCGTTGGCGAGTGTCTTGCCAGCCTCAGTGCGCAGACCCTCGATGGCTCGGGTGAATACGTTGAGCTCGGTTTCGTCGAGCGGGTGGTCATAAAAAGCACGCGTAGCATCCTGGGGCGCTTTCTCGTCGAGATGGAACTCGCGACGGTGTGCCGTAGCCTCGGCTGCTTTTTCGACACGGCGGGAGAGCATTAACTGTTGAGCGAGTGCGTGCTTGGGATTGAGCTTGAGAGCGGTTTGCAGGCTGGAGAGTGTTTCGGAGGCGGATTCACCCTCCCAGTCAAGCGCGAAGGCCAGCAGGGTGTGTGCATCGGCGTTTTTTGGCTCACGGGAGACAAGGGCACGCGCGGCACCGATGGCTCGCTGGCTGCACATTTCGACCTTGTCCTTCCACTCGAGTTTTTCGGCACGCAATTTCATTTCCAGCCAGCGGCGCACTTCAGCGGCGTCTGTGGCGGTTTCGAGTTCGAGGTCATGATAGGTCTGCTGATGGCCGATTTCACTGTTGTCGAAAATATAGCCGTGCACACCGGCCAA
>JANOBP010000658.1:0-3425 GCA_031411715.1 Verrucomicrobiaceae bacterium
GTGCAACTCTAAAATGCCAATTCAGACAAAACTTTGGAAAACCTGAACACTTTCATACAAACCGGCCCAGATCACAAAGAAACCAATGAATAGAGCCAGTCGAGAGCTCTGAATTCTCATGCGTAATCTCGTGTGCGAATCATAAATTCAAGATTCGCAGCTCTTTGCTTCGGTTTAATCAAGATTTGCCAGATTGTACACATACCACAAAGCAATATAACCAACGTGATTGCGCAACGCCCGCTACGCTTCAAAGTCCGCGCCCCATGTCTGACTCGATCCCTAATGTCCTCGCTGAACGTTACGCCACTGCCTCCATGCGCGCTCTTTGGTCGCCAGAAGGAAAGGTTAGGCTCGAGCGCGACTACTGGATAGCGGTACTTAAAGGACAGCGTGATCTTGGCATCCCGGTTCCAGATGGCGTCATTGAGGCTTACGAGAAGGTCAAGAATCAGGTGAATGTCGCTTCCATCATGCAGCGCGAACGCGTTACTCGTCATGATGTGAAGGCCCGGATCGATGAATTTTGTGCGATAGCCGGTCATGAGCACCTGCATAAGGGCATGACCAGCCGGGACCTCACTGAAAACGTCGAGCAACTCCAAGTATTCCGTTCCTTATTAGAAATACGTTCCAAAAGCATAGCCGCCTTGGTTATTCTGGCTCGCCGAGCGACTGAATGTCGCGACATCCCGCTCACTGCGCGCACTCATAACGTCGCCGCTCAAGTCACCACCCTTGGCAAACGACTGGCTATGTTTGGTGAAGAAATGCTGCTCGCCTATGGTGATTTGCAATCTGTCATTGCCAGTTACCCCGCGCGCGGATTGAAGGGCGCTGTTGGAACACGCTTGGATCAAATCACCCTTTTTAATGGCGACGCACAAAAAGCCAGCGAGCTAGAAAACCATATTCTTCATCACCTCGGTATGCCAACAGCCTTTGGCTCTGTAGGCCAGGTCTATCCACGCAGTCTGGATATGCAGGTTATCGCGTCGCTTTGCCAAACAGGAAGTGGCCCATCCAGTTTCGCACGCACTCTTCGTCTCATGGCAGGACATGAGTTGGCCAGTGAAGGCTTCGCCAAAGGCCAAGTCGGATCCTCGGCCATGCCTCACAAGATGAACAGCCGTTCCTGCGAGCGCATCAACGGTCTGCACGTTATCCTCAAAGGCTACCTCACCATGGCTACCGGCCTTGCTGGAGACCAATGGAACGAAGGCGATGTCTCATGCTCCGTCGTGCGCCGTGTGATGCTGCCGGACGCCTTCCTGGCCTTGGACGGCTTGCTGGAGACTTTCCTCACCGTTCTCCAACAAATGGAAGTCTTTGAATCCGTCATCGAGCAGGAACTCATGCGCTATCTTCCGTTCCTACTAACCACCACTGTCATGATGGAGGCGGTCAAAGCTGGTGCTGGCCGTGAAACGGCTCATGAAGTCATCAAGGAACACGCCGTCGCCGTCGCCCGTGACATGCGCACCGGTAAAGCACGAGAAAATGATCTACTCACCCGCCTCGCCAATGACTCGCGCCTCAGCCTGACTATCGCCGACTTGGAACGTCTTGTTGCAGTTGGTAAAGCCAATGCTGGCGATGCCCCTCAGCAGGTCGATGCCTTCAGTGCGCGCGTGCAGGCCATCGCCAAAGAATTCCCACAAGCTGCGGCCTATGAGCCGGGTGTTATCTTGTAACTTCAATCAGCCACCGATCGCGATCATCCGTCGATTCGGCTGGTAGTTGTCGCGAAAGTCGTGCTCCTTGGGTTTCTTTGAAACAACGTGCTCGATGAGCGAAGCAAGTTCGGCATCGCTGCAATTCGCCCGGAGGGCTTCGCGAAGATCGAATTCGAGGTAACTTCCAAGGCAAGGTCGGAGTTTGCCATCGCATGTGAGACGTAGCTTGTTGCAGTTTTCACAGAAGTGCAGGTTTGTCATGGCACCGATGAACCCGATGCGCTGCTGACGGCCTGGAACTTGGAGGTAAGTTGAGGGACCGTTGGTTTTGAAATCTGGCTGCGGGATCAGTTCCCCTAGCTTATCCTCGATCAAACGCTTCGCCGTAGCAATTGGGAGGAAATTGTCCTCACTTAGGACATCCTGTGTACTTACTGGCATGAGTTCAATGAAGCGGAGCAGCAGGTTTTTTTGCGCAGCAAAGTCGATGAGCGGTATCAAATCCCTTTCGGACTGGTTCTTTATGAGCACGCAGTTGAGCTTGATGCTTTGAAAGCCAGCATCTAGCGCCGCGTCAATGCCAGCGAGCACTCCAGGAAGTAAATCTCGACTGGTCGTGCGGCGGTAGCTTTCACGATCCAGTGAATCGAGGGAGATATTGGCGCTACGCACTCCAGCACGCACAAGTCTCTCGGCCGCAGTGATGCCACCATCCAGTTTAGCCAGTAGCGTGCCATTCGTGGAGATGCCGACGTCGTCGATACCTGCAATGCTGGCGATTTCAGAGCAAAAATCGACAGCCCCCGGCCTCGTTAGCGGCTCACCTCCGGTCACACGGATTTTCTTGATTCCCAAACTGGCACCGACTCGTATGACGCGCAGCATTTCGTCATAGCTGAGCACCTCATCACGCAGGAACCACGTCTGCTCCTCCTCCGGCATGCAATAACGACAGCGTTCATTGCAGCGGTCCGTGATGGATACGCGCAGGTAGGAAATTCGATGGCCGAAGAGGTCTTCCACGAGGAAAATGGGGGTCCGCACCGTTAAACGCGATACGCAGCCCATCAAGGCTCAATACAGTTCCACGGGCGAACGCTTGCCATCTTCGACGCTGAGGTTTTTTGCTGCTTCTAGGCCCAAGGTATCGACACGGAGCTGCCAGATATCACGATTGATGGCAGAAAATCGCTCTATGTCGAACTTGTCAGGCTTTACGAGACGCCGCTTGGTTTTTTCGATTCGAACCAGCGCATCGTGCAAAACAGGTTCCTCGACGCCTTCGAGGTGCTTGCGGGCCAATTCGACCATTTCAACGCGGTGACAGATCATGACTAGATCATTGCCCGCGCGAACGGCTTCTTGGATGGCTTGCTCAAAAGTGACCTCATTCAAGATGGCTCCCATGTCGAGGTCGTCCGTCATGGCAAGGCCGTCGAACCCGTATTGATGCCGAAGGAGCTTGGTCACGATGTTGTGGCTAAGACTGGCCGGCCAGCGACCTCGATCAGGGTCGTAGGCAGTGTAATTGCTGTGGCAGGTCATCACACTGTCGAGCTCTGGCAGCAGTGCAGAGTATGGCAGTAACTCACTTTGCTCCATCTCCTCCCGGCTTTTCGTGATCACAGGCAGAAACTCATGCGGATCACATTCAGCGGGACCATATCCTGGGAAATGTTTACCACAGGAAAGGATGCCTTCCGCTCGCATTGCTCGATTGAAGATCCCAGCATTGGTAATGACCTGCTG
>JANOBP010000659.1:0-6108 GCA_031411715.1 Verrucomicrobiaceae bacterium
AAGCGCGCTACCTTTTTGAAGACGACACCGTCAGGCTCAATGAGGCTGATTTAAGGCCGCAGACACGCGGATTGGCCGCATGGGTCGCCCAACTCTGCCGCAACGTGCTCGTGGTCCAAGCGGGTTTCGAGCGTGGGTTGCAGCATATTCATGCCGAGTGCTCCGGGCGTGAAGAAACGATAGGCATCGTAGTGCGAGCAACAGATGGCCTGAGACTCAACAAAACGCGCCAGTTCCTCCGCCGGGAGTCTCAGATCATACACCTCATGCCTCATTTGCTCAGCGGAGCGCTGGTAAACCATGGCCCACTCATGCAGGCCGAAGCAACGAAAGCGTGGCGGACGCGCGAGCACGTTGCGGCAGAGTTGGGCGACCCATGCGGCCAATCCGCGTGTCTGCGGCCTTAAATCAGCCTCATTGAGCCTGACGGTGTCGTCTTCAAAAAGGTAGCGCGCTTCACGCAGCCAAGGACACTCCTCCAAGTCATCGGAGGTCACTTCGATTCTCACCCCCAAAGCTGGCACCCACTGTTTGAGCTTGGAGGGAGATGCATTGTAATAGGTGAAGAGAAAATCATCCACCGGGTGCTTCACGCCGAAACTACGCCGCTCCACAAAGGCATCCGCCAAGGTGCTCACTCGGGCGAGATGAGCCGTGCGACGCGCCTGCCACTCTGTGCGAGTCAGTTTCACACTAGAATCGTCGCTAAGCCAAGAAAGACACCCATGCTCACCACATCCGTTGCTGTGGTCACAAAGATGCTCGAAGCAGTTGCAGGATCAGCCCCCATGCGCCGCAGTGAAAGCGGGATGAGCGCACCACAGAGGCCACTCACCACGCAACTGGCCACCATCGCCAGCCACACCACACCTGCCAGTGCCAGCGCATTCGTATTGCCGCTAATCGTGGCATAGATAAACATGCCTATCCCGGCGGTAATGCCAACGAACATGCCGTTCAACAGCCCCAGCGTGCCTTCTTTGATCACCAGCGCACGCTCATCACCGGACTGCAAATCACCCAATGTCATGCCACGCAGCGTCACCGCCAATGCCTGGCAACCAGTATTCCCAGACTGACCTGCGAGCACGGGAAGAAAGGCAGCCAGCAGCACCAAACGATCAAGCGTCTCGGCAAACACGGCCACCACACTCGCGGCAACAAAACAGGTCGCCAGATTGATCTGCAACCACGGATGCCTGCTGCGCATGCTGCGCATCACGGGCGTGGTTAAGCGCTCCTCTTTCTCGACCCCGACCATCGTTCCCGCTTGCGCACTGATCTCGATGGCACGTGCTTCAAACAGGCTCTGACCCCGCACGAGTCCCAACAAGCGGCCTGGTTCGTCGCAAACGGGATACACAGGATAATGCTTGTTCACAGCGGCCTTCATCGCGTCCGTCAGCAGCATCTCCGGCTGGAGCGTGAAGACATTGACGTACATGACATCCGACAGCTTTGTCTCGGGTGCTCCCAGCATGAGATCACGCATGACCAGCACGCCGAGCAGTTTGTTGGACTCATCTGTGACATAGCCGTAAGTGATAAAGGCTTTCTTGGTCAACTCGCGCAATGCCTCGATGGTCTCGCGGACCGTCATTGCTGGACGGAAGATCGCCACAGGCGGTTCCATCAGCCAACCGACGCTGTCTTCGGGATAAGCCTGATTACGGAGCCACTGCTGGGCTTTTTCGATCGGCGCGGCTGCCAGGATGGAGCAACGGCGCTCAGCGGTCATCTCATGCAGCACCTGCTGGGCCACCATGGGGTTCAGCTCTTGTAAAACGGCCGCAGCATCGCCATCGGCGGCGATTTCGAGCGCGTCGGCAGCCTCATACGGCGCGTTTTCGCGGACGTGATCGAGCAGCGTTTGCAGTTCTTCAGCGCGGGTTGGCATAAGTTGACCACAAGTAACCGCCTCGCTGCTAAATGCCAGACTTGACGCAAAAAAACCTCGCGCATCCGTGCCACTGAGCGCAGAGTTCTGCCATGCCCGTTTCTGACCGCGACTACATGCGCGACATCCCACCAACCCGCCCTACAAGACGGCCGATGGGGCATATTCCCGCGTTTAACATCATCATTGGCGTGATCACGGGGGTCTTTCTCCTGCAATTCGGTTTCGGCTGGCTTGCCCAGGAAAATCCATTCGTCCCAAGTGGTGGTGTCAGTGTTGCCGAACTTGGCCAGGGCCACGTTTGGACGCTGATCACCTATATGTTCGTCCATGGCAGTCTGGGACACTTCATGCTCAACACGTTGATGCTTTGGTTCCTCGGCAAGCAAGTGCAGAATCTTTTTGGCAGTCGTCACTTGGTGCAAATCTTCCTCTACTCTGGCATCTTCGGTGCCGCACTGGAGATGGCTGTGAATGCCTTTGTGCATGGCAATACAACCACACCACTGGTCGGAGCCTCCGCCTCGGTCTTCGGCCTCCTCCTCGCGCTTGCCGTACTTCTCCCAAACGAGCAGATCACTTTACTGGTCTATTTCATCATCCCTGTGCCAATGCGCCTGTGGACCATGGCCAAAGCTTTGTGCATCATCCAGATCGTTTTCGCCATTGCTGGCATTCTATTCCCCAACTGGCTGCCAGAGGGGTTAAAGATCGCCTACTTCGCACATCTGGGTGGTGCGGCAGTCGGTTGGTTTTATGCGCGCACTCTCGGCTATGGCGGGCAGCCCATGACATACTCCAGTCAATGGCAGCCTGATAGGCGCCGTGAACGTAGTGCCGCATTGGCCGCTGTGCGCGCTCGTGTCGAGATCGACCTCGACAAGCTCACCACCACGGCACCCACACCGCTCGCATCCGACACCGCCGTGGACGACATTCTCGACAAAATTCACCTGCGCGGCATCGCCAGCCTCACCGACGCCGAAAGGAAACTCCTCGAGCTCGCAAGAGACGAGATTATCAAGCGCGATTCCACTGCCTTGCGCCCGCGCTGACCCCGCACTGCAATGCTACTTACCCGCACTCGTCTGCCGCTACTTTTTGCCCTGTTCACCATCCTTGCTGGCATGGTCATTCGCAAATATCACCCTCCGCTCAAGCCACGCTACGAGGCCATCAGCGTTCCCACTTCCACAAACGACGACGACAAACCGCGCTCGCGCAATCCTGACGAATAAACACATGTCCATTAGCACACGCAAAGGCGACACAGGCCACACCGACCTCCTCTTTGGCACCCGCGCTGCCAAATCTCATCCGCGCATCCACGCGCTCGGCGCGGTCGATGAACTCAACGCCGCACTTGGCCCTCTTCGCATCAGTGCAACTAAGGTAGAGACCCGCGACCTGATCCCAAAGATCCAGCGCTGGCTCATCTCCCTCATGGGTGAAATTGCCACCCCACCCGGCCAAGAAGCACGCTACGCCACCACGCATCAGGATCTCATTACCAGCGAGCAACTAACCATCCTGGATGAAACCGTCGCAAAGCTCGAAGCCGGTGGTGCCTTGCAATTCAAGGGTTGGGCTCTCCCAGGTGAAGCCGGAGTTATGAGCGGTGCGCATGCTGATCTCGCCCGTGTCGCTGCCCGCCGCGCGGAGCGTGCCATTGCAGACTTGCATGACACTCCTGAAGCCATCCCGAACGCCTACATCCTAAAATTCCTCAACCGCCTCTCCGACGTGCTGTGGTTGCTGGCCAGATGGGAAGAGCGCAGTCCAGACCTGTAGCATCCACTCACGGCACGACTCGCACGCGATAAAACTTCCGCGTGCCGCCTGCTCCCGTGTCGATGTAGGAAGTCGTCTCGCCGCTGGATGCTGGAATGTCAGCGGAGATGTCCGTGAAGGAGTTCGCAGCCAGTGTCATCGATGCCTGCACGCGGTAGATCTTACCGGGCACGCTGGACCAAGTGATGTTGAAACTCGTGGAACTAGGCCGGGAGGATGTCGTCACTTTCAGCGTAGAGGTCTGCGCCAGCGGATTGGTGCCTGAGATTTGCTCTGCCTCGTTGGTCATTCCATCGCCATCTTGATCGCCGGTTGCAGAGATGAGGATCACGGGGGTTGTCGTGGAGACGGGATTTGGGGGTCCAGCATCAGATTGCCCGGGAGTTGTCGCGCTCACGCCCGTGCCGCTGACTGGCGTGAGCGTGGCATAGTACGTTGTACCATTTGTGCCGGAGAAACTGTAGCTCGTCGCCGTTCCTGGCAGCGAGACATTATTTGCGATGCTTGAACCGCCTGGTGTGGTGCCTATGCTGATTCTCCATTCAGTGATGTTGTCGTGCGCACCGGCGTTGCTGGTCCAGGTAAAGGTTCCGATGGTGCCGATCATGTAGTAATTCGCGTTCGGCGTGCTGCTCGGCGGCGGGGTGACGTCCTGGACCTTCAAGTATTGCGCCTCGAAGGGCCGCTGATTCCACGCAGGGTCTGAAGCATTGGCGCTGGAGTTCATTGTCGGCACCTTGTTCAGGGAGAGAAAAAATCCCGACGATTTCAGCTGTGCGCCGGTGTAGCCAGCACCCCATAGCCATGCGGCGCGCCGGCCGGTCATGCCATTGCTCGCATTTTCGTAGGCGGCGATGTTTTTGGCGTTGTAGATGCGTGTGTCCTGCGTGCCGAGGTGTGTGGCGAGGCCCGCTGGGATTTTGAAATTGTCCGACTGCACGGCATTGCGGTCTAGATTGGCAAAGGCCAGCACCACATCCTGAAACGCGGGCGAGGCACCGGACGTCTCGTACTTTGCTACGGCGTGGATTTTGGTGTTGTTGCCATCGCCATCAAGGAACCAGCGGTTTGAGGAACGCAAGGAGCGGCTGGCGGTACGCGCGGTTCCCATCCCTGCATACACTGGGAAGAGTTGGTCGTTGCCGAAGTTGCCGTCATCCCAAGCAGGCTTCATGGAGTTGAATCGTTTGAAATGCGGCACCTGCTTGCCGAAATTCAGTTCGTAGTGGTTGTAGCCGCTGGTTTTTGAGATGCCGAGTTCCTGGCCTGGGAAGATCATCGGCGTGCCATCCATCGTGCCAGCCACACTGTAGCGGATGAGCGCCTCCCACGGGTCGTCGTAGTTCTCCTCGTCGTGCGAGACGTTATTGATGAGCACCAGCGCCTGCCCATAGACATCGCGGCGAGTTTCAAAGATGCTGCGGTAGTTTGCCTTCGTCGTCGCGGTCTTGAGTGGGAAGACGATGTTCTCATTGAGAATGTCAAAGTGACGATTCGAGCGGTAGGTGACCGCGCCGCCATCCAGCGACTCGCTCATCATCACGAAGTTCCACTTCTTCTCGCGTGCGGAGTTGATGATGTACTCCCAGGCCTGCGGTGGCAGGCCCTGGCCGAAGTCGCAGCGCAGGCCGTCGATACCACGCGCGTCCCAGACGTAGCGCTGCGCGGTGGTGAGGCCGGCCTGGGTGGAACTGTTGCGATTCTCACCAGCGGGCCGGGTCTTCTCCAGCCAATAGGTGCCGTAGCGCGCGAAGTACTCCCACACCTGCCGAGTCACGTTTTTGTTCTGGCCGCCGAGCACAAAATCGTTCGCTGTCCAGTCTGTGTCCGTGGCGTCAAACCAGTCGCCTTCGCTGGTGTGACTGGAGCGTTCCGGCTCGGTATCAATTTCGACCAGCGCATCGTAGCGACCAAAGAAAATATCCTTCACATCCTGCCACTTGCCGAAGTCAAAGCGGTCAGGTCCCGGCGCGATAGTCGCCGCGCTACTGGCGCGGTTGCCATAGTTGCCGGTGGATGAAAAGAAGCGCGCATCACGGTTGCGAATCTCATCCGTCTTGGCCCAGCTCTGGCCATCCGGCTTGAGAAAATCGAGACCTGGCTGTCCGAGTTCAATATCAAAGCCACTGTGATTGAACGGTGCATCGAGCATGAGACCGACGCCTTTGCCATCTGCGGCGCTCACAAAAGTCTGCCAAGCGGTCATCGCGGCATCCCGGTTCGCCTGATTGAGCAGATCGGCATTGTTGAAAGGATCACCGCTGAAATTCTTCGACATAATCGGGCTGATCTCGAAGAAGTTCTTCACGGCATACGGGCTACCCGGCTCGTAGGGCGGATTGCCGCTGCCGTAGCCACCGAAGGGCTCGCGTCCGTCGCGGGCGGGCGGATGCACGGGCTGGAACCACAGCCAGTTGGCT
>JANOBP010000660.1:0-15448 GCA_031411715.1 Verrucomicrobiaceae bacterium
CTTCGACACGGGCGACACCTTGCTCACTTTCATCGACCGCCATCGCGGGCGCGGCTTTGTGCCGACGCTGTGTGATGCGCCGCAACTGGAGCCGTATGGTGCTTGCCGTGTTTGCAGCGTCGAAGTGGCCCTCCAGCCCGATGGGCCGCGCCGAGTGGTGGCGAGCTGCCACACGCCTTTGTCGGCGGGCATGCATGTGTTCACGGAATCGCCGAAGGTGCAGCGTTTGCGCAAAAACATCGTCGAGCTGGTGCTCACGGACCATCCGCTGGACTGCCTGACGTGTGAGGTGAGCGGCAACTGCGAGCTGCAAACGGTGGCCGCGAAGGTGGGCATTCGCAGTGTGCGTTATCCAGCGGGGGCGAATCATCTGGATCGGCCTAAGGACCACTCGCATGCTTACATGACTTCGGAACTCGCGAAGTGCATCAACTGCTCCCGCTGCGTGCGTGCTTGTGATGAAATCCAGGGCCAGCATGTGCTCTCGATGCATGGTCGCGGCTTCAATGCGAAGATCATCAAGGGCCTCGACCAGTCCTTTGAAGACTCGGAGTGCGTGTCATGCGGTGCCTGCGCCCAGGCTTGCCCGACCTCGGCCATCAGCGACAAGTTCTTCTCCAAATCCATCGAGGCGACGAAGAAAACGCGCACCATCTGCACCTACTGCGGCGTGGGCTGCAATCTCAATGTGGCGACGAAGGGCGACCAAGTGCTCTCCATCCAAGCGCCGGTCGATGCGGAGGTGAATCACGCGCACACCTGCCTCAAAGGCCGCTACGCCTTTAAATTCTACAATCATCGCGATCGCTTGCGCAAGCCGCTCATCAAGCAGGCGGATGGCACCTTCAAGGAATCGACCTGGGATGAAGCGTATGATCACATCGTGGCGAATTTGACTCGCATCAAAGCGGAGCACGGTGGCAATGCAGTTGCGGGCATTTCCTCCGCACGCTGCACCAATGAGGAAAACTACCTCATGCAGAAATTCATCCGCCAAGTGATCGGCACGAACAACATCGACTGCTGCGCCCGCGTCTGCCATTCGCCGACCGCCTGGGGCATGCAGAAGAGCTTTGGCACCGGCGCAGCGACGAACAGCTACGAAGACATCGAGCACACACGCTGCGTCATGGTCATCGGCGCGAACCCGACCGAGGGGCACCCCGTCACCGGCGCACGCCTGAAGCAGCATATTATGAAAGGCACGCCGCTCATCGTGATCGACCCACGCAAGATCGAGCTCGTGCCCTACGCGAAGCATCACCTCCAGCTCCGCCCCGGCACAAACGTCGCGCTGCTGAATATGTTCGCCCGCTGCATCCTCGACGCCGGTTTGGTCAAAACCGAGTTCGTGCGCAAACGCTGCGAAAACTGGGATGAATTCGAAACTGGCCTCAAAGCCCTCGATTTGGCCGAACTGGAAAAAATCACCGGCGTACCGCTCGAAACCGTCCGCGCCGCCGCCATCGAATACGCCAGCGCGGAGGCCGCGATGAGCTTCCACGGCCTCGGCGTCACGGAGCACGAGCAAGGAGCCAAAACCGTCATGCTCATCTCCAATCTCGCCATGATGACCGGCAACATCGGTCGTCCCGGCGTCGGCGTGAATCCGCTGCGCGGTCAAAACAACGTGCAAGGAGCCGCCGACATGGGCTGCCAGCCGCATCAAGGCGCAGGCTACTATGAAATGGACGATGTCGCCGTGCAGCAGCGCTACAAAGACTTCTACGGCGTGCCTTCACCCACCGAGCCCGGTTGGAAAATCCCGCAGATGTTTGACGCCGCCATCGCGGGCAAACTGAAGGCCCTCTGGCTCATGGGCGAAGACGTCGTGCAGACCGATCCCGACGCGCATCACGTCCGCCACGCCATGGAAAGCCTCGAATTCCTCGTCGTGCAGGAGATCTTCATGACCGAGACCGCGAAGTACGCGCACGTCATCCTCCCCGCGTCCTCCTTCCTCGAAAAAAGCGGCACCTTCACCAACGCCGAGCGCCGTGTGCAGCGCGTGAACGCCGTGGTGAAGCCCCTCGAAGGCACCAAGCCTGACGGCGTCATCATGACCGAGATTTTGCAACGCTTCGGCTTCCCGCAGCCCGATTACACACCCGATGGAGCACTCGCCGAGATCGCGCAGATCGTGCCGTTCTTTAAAGGAGCCACTTGGGAGAACCTCGACATCAACGGCAAGCAATGGCCCGTCAAAGAAGGCGGCATCGACACGCAGATCATGCACCAGGAGCAGTTCGCTCGTGGCAAAGGCCACTTTCATTACTTCGACTGGAAGGAATCCACCGAGCTCAAGACCAACGGCGCCGAGTTCCCCTTCATCCTCACCACCGGCCGCATTTTGGAGCACTACAACTGCGGCACCATGACCCGCCGCACCGACAACAGCGAGATCGTCGTGCAGGACTATCTCTCCCTCAATCCCGCCGACGCCCAACGCAAATCCATCCGCAGCGGCGACCGCGTCCGCCTCAGCAGCGCCCGTGGCGAGGTCGAGTTGGAGGCCCGCGTCACCGATGAAGTGAAGCCCGGCATCCTCTACACCACCTTCCACTTCCCCGACGCCATGGTGAACAACGTCACCGGCCAAGGCTGCGACGCCGACACGATGTGCCCCGAATACAAAGTCATCGCCGCCGATGTCGAATTCGTCAGCGCCGGCAAGCCGAAGAAGAAGCGGATGATGGAGATGGCGTGATTCGTCCTTGTCTATCTGCAGCTCATTTTATGAACATTCTTCGACCATCTCTGCTGTTGTTGATTCTGGGCCTGACGTCATGCGCTACATCCGTTTCGAGTCGTCAACAAGCCGCCGCGCTGGCGACTCGGGCAACAGGAGTTTCCAATCCCGAAGTCTATTGGGTGCCTTCGAGTGGATTCACCGCAGACGCCACATTTGTAGCCATGTCAAAAGCAGCGCCTTCGCGCATGGCACATGACCTTGCCAGCCTCTTCAAGACTGCTGGAGCGAGTAGCAAGTTGGTGGTTGTCAGCGGTCCTGGCAGCCGCAAAGCTGGTCAGGTTTGCGCAGATGCTCTTAGGTTGCAAACCAGTTCCCTGCCGGGCCTTACGGTGGTTTTTGTCGGATCAGCCGAGGATGCAGAAGCGGCAAGACAAGCAGCAGTGACAGCCCAGTGCCGATTTCGTCATGTGCTGCCTCAGTGACACTTGAAAGCTCATGGTCAGCCAGATTGAACCTGACAGATATGCTAACACCGGTTTCTCCGTGAAAGACACCGCGCCGGAGATCAATGAGATGATCTTCCAGCGCACGATGGCGCTAACACATTCGGAGAGGTTTCTGATGGGCATGTCCATGCTGTCCACCGCTCGCTAGATGATCTGGAATTCAATTTCGACTGATCTCCCTCCAGCCAAGCGACGTCGCCAGTTCTACCGGCGACTCTACGGTGAAGAACTACCCGATGCCGTGGCGAATTGGACCGCTCAAGCCTGAAGCCCTTCGTCTCGCTCCTCGACCGTCAGCGGCTCATGCACCGTCTGGCCGCAGGACGGACAGCGAAAGCTTTCTGTGGTGAGTTCTTCGAAGCGCAGGCCGGTGTCGTTTCCCAGCTCGGTCGGAGTGCAGGTCAAAAGCATACCGTTCGCGGCCACATCCTCCATCAGACCGCAACGCGGGCACTCCAGAAGCTCGCGGTCATTGGCAAACATGCCGAGCGCTTTCATCTGCTTCTGAAGAGCGACGATCTCGGCCGCCAGCGGCCGGATGGCGGCGACGAGGTCGTCCATGTTGGGTTCGTCGGGCATGGAGTCGGAACATGAAAGCTGAATCGGTAGTGGTGGCAAGTGTGGGTGTTTACCTTTGCCACGGCGGGAGCCTTCTGTTAGCTTCGTAGCATCATGAAAACGCAAACGTTGCTCCTCAAACGGATCGGCAGGTCGCAGGCTGTGTGCCTGCCTGCGGCGGTGATTCGCAGGCATCATTTCAAAACTGGTCTCATCTTGGAGGATCGCGGTCATGAGGTGGTGCTCCGCTCTGTCGAGCCGCAAACCAAGCTCTCGTGGCCGGATACTTATCGTGCGATGGCCGCAGCCAAGGAGGACTGGTCAGAATGGGATGCAGCAGCCTCGGATGGCGGCGAGGAAGTCCACGACTGGTCTCATCTGCCGCCTCCTTTGGTCGCCAAACCGCGCCGCGTACGCAAATGAAGCGCTATGAAGTCCACTGGGCGCGGCTGGACCCGGTGCTCGGCAGCGAGATCGGCAAGACGCGTCCTTGCGTCATCGTGAGCGATGAGCGCTACAACGCCGCGTTGCCCACGGTGGTGGTTTATCCATTGAGCAGCACCGTGCGTCCACGTTGGCGCAGCCGGGTCCAGATCATGTGTGCAGGCAGGGCTGCGGATGTCTGCATGGAGCAGATCCGAACCATCAGCCAGCAGCGGCTCGCTGGGCGTCTGGGCGTGCTCAGGGCAACGGAGGCATCCGCCGTGCGTCGTGTCATCACGGAGATGTATGGACAGCCCTGATCTTCTCTGTGTCCCGCCTACTCATCGCCACCGATCTGCATCAGCGTGCGGTGCTTTATGAGGCACTGGTGAAGCTGTGTGACGAGGTGAAACCGGATGCGGTGATCCTTGGTGGAGACTTCCTGCATGGGACGGGGCTGCTGCCGTATGGAAAGACGCGACAACTGACGCCGACGCAGTGCGCGGTGGAGTTGGGGCCGATTTCGGTGCCGGTGCTGTTTGTGCGCGGCAATCACGAGGACGAAAACTGGTTCGAGTTTCGCGCGGCGTGGAAATCTTTGCACCCAACGGCTCCGTTGCGGCTGAACGGCTCCTTCGCCGAAATCGGTGGCGTGGGCGTGATCGGCTTTCCTTGTGCAATGGGGCAGGAGGAGGCCTTTTCGGAGGGCGATGCGCTCGGAGGCGAGCATTACGGCTACTGGCTTCCAAAGCTACTCGAAGACCACGGCGATGCCGCACGGCAGCTTTGGGTCATGCACGAGCCACCGACGGGCACGCGGCTTTCCGCCGCTGGTTCGGTGGTGGAAGGGCATGCGTGGTGGCGGGATGCCATCGAGGAGTATCAGCCAAAAATCGTCGTTTGCGGCCATGATCATTCCACACCGATCCGCAATGAGGTCTGGCAGGATCAAATAGGTTCCACCACGGTCATCAACGTCGGCCAAAACATGGACGGACCGCTTCATGCGACGCTGTTCACTCAAACGAATGGCAGATTGACCGTGACTCCATTCACGCAGGTGTGACCTAGATTTCCCATGGATTTCAGGCTTCTAGCAAGCGTAGAGTGCTTCGAGCCGTATTGCTTGCATGCCTGATCTCCCCCATCTTTCTCGACGCGATCTGCTAGCCCGCATGGGTGGCGGCATGGGTGCATTGGGATTGGCTTCGACATTGCAGGGTGCGACACGATCCCATTTTGTACCAAAGGCGAAGCGGGTGATTCATCTGTTCATGAATGGTGGGCCGTTTGGGCCGGATTTTTTTGATCCGAAACCAGGACTGCTCAAATACGCAGGTCAGAAGCCTGAAGGCGCGGATTTGAAGACGGAAAGGCCCACCGGTGGCCTGCTGGCTTCCCCCTATGCCTTTGCGAAGCATGGTGAGAGCGGGTTGGAGGTGAGCGAGTTGCTTCCCAATCTGGCGCGGCATGCGGATGATCTTTGCGTGCTACGCTCCTGCTACACGGACAATCCCAATCATGGTCCAGCGCTGCTGCTCATGAATAATGGCACGATGACGGAGCGCGTTCCCAGCATGGGATCGTGGCTGAGTTACGGACTTGGCAATGAGAATGCGAATCTGCCCTCGTTCGTCGTGCTGTGCCCTGGAAAGCCGGTGCGCTTTTCGATTCTATGGAGCAGCGCTTTCCTACCGGCGCAGCATCAGGGAGTGTACATCAATCACTCAAATCTGGACCCCAAGCAGATGATTCCATGGCTGAATAATGACCGTCTCCCGCGTGCAGACCAGCGCAAGCAACTCGACCTCATGCAAGCGCTCAATGCGGAGCATCTGGCAGCGCGTGGCGGAGCGGATGTGGCACTCAACGGTCGCATCCAGGCCATGGAAACGGCGTTTCGCATGCAGTCCGCAGCGACGGATGCTTTTGATGTGAATCTGGAACCCGCGAAGGTGCGCGAGATGTATGGCACGAGCCATTTCTCCAATGGCTGCCTCATGGCGCGGCGTCTGGTGGAGCGTGGCACGCGCTTTGTGCAATTGTATTACGGCAATGGTCAGCCCTGGGACACACACTCCAATCACGATGCCACGACACGCAAGCTGGCGGCGGATATCGATCGCCCCATCGCTGCGCTGATCAGTGATTTAAAGCAGCGCGGCATGCTGGATGACACGCTCATTGTGTGGGGCGGTGAATTTGGACGCACACCGGTGAGTGAGAATGGCAATGGCCGTGATCACAATCCGCACGGCTTCTGCATGTTCCTTGCCGGCGGTGGCGCGCAAGGCGGCACCGCGTATGGGCAGAGCGACGACTTCGGCTTCAAAGCGTCCGTCGATAAGATGCATGTGCATGACATCCATGCGACCATCCTACATCTGCTGGGAATGGATCACGAGCGACTGACGTATCGCTACGCGGGCCGTGACTATCGACTCACGGACGTGCATGGCCGCGTGCCACGTGCGATTGTCGGTTAAAGTCAACTCACGGGTTTAGTGTGATGCTACTGTGAATCGACACGTCAACCATAGCTTTGAAGTCTCGATCGATCACACAAGGCGCCGTTAGTGTCAGCGCTTGTTTGGCAAATTTTTCCATCGAATCAGGCGTGGCGCTTACCGCCTCAATGCCACCAGCTTCATTGGTAACAATGAACATGTAACCGTAGTCCTTAGCTCCATCACGACTGTCCCCGCCATTGTAGTAACTAAGGCGGACTGGCGGGGTTGTGAATTCAGTTTTACCCTGTGGTGCCAGTTCAATTGGAAACTCAATTTTCTGCATGACGTGAAGCCGATCATCACGCGGGTCGACGTTTTTTCCAAATGTAAAGATTGTACCTTTGGCCTTGGTAATGGTGCGCTTCACCTCACGACTTTGCACCGTAGCTTTGTAGGTGAGATCAAAGGTCCTATAGGATGAACCGACGACGCTACGCGTCTCCTTGGAACCGCGCACAGTGAGGGAGAGACTAAATTTGGCACCCCCTACCGCTGTAGCAGCCACCGTGGGGGATGCCTTAGTCTGCTCAGGATTGGCGGTGGTCCAGGCATCAATGAATGCATGATCCTCTTTGCAAAGTGTGCTGCGCTGCACGGTGATCACACGCGAGTCCTCCTTTCGCTTGAGTGTGATGTTTTCCCCAACCGCTGAGACAATCTCAGCCTCAAGCAAGGTGCCCGCTGTGCTAACGAAAATGCGCGTCTCAGCCTGCACCATGCAGGCCATGCAAAGAGTGAGAAGGATGAGTCGGGCAATCAATTCAGGCATGTCGGGATCGTTTACGGGCCATTGCGGCAGGTTTTTCGATAAGCGCATTACATGGCATCGCCATGGGCTTCTGACAACTGATCAAACCTCTTCCGGTGACAACCAGCGAATGCGCACGATCCGCCATGTGCGGCCATAAATCGTATTAGAGGTTTTGTGCACCGCCCCAGACTGCCAGGCAGGATCCAGAATGACTGGCTCCTCGACTTTACCGTCCTTATCTCGATTCGGATAAATCACATACGGAGGAATGCGTTGCACGATGACTTCCAACCCATGCTCACCCATGCTCTTGCTTCCAGCTTGCTGGAAATAGGACTGATGACGCCGCATTCGTGGCAGGCTCAAGTTAAGTTACCTACTCATATTGGGCTCCATGGAAAATGTCGCAAACACCGCGAGCACCGCCCCGATCAGCACGACCTCAACGAGTGTGAAGGCAGGCTTACCATGGTTGATTGGCGTCGCAGTTTTCATTCGATTAGGATCATACCTGCCCGCTGGCAATAATTCCAAGCTCAAAAGTCAGGCAGTCATTTCCTAAAACGTCTCTATGGTGGTGAAGCTGACACTATGAAGAGCCTGTTCTTTTTCCTCATCCTGACTGCAGCGCAGGCCCAGCAACCCGCCAAGCCCATCGTCCTTAACCGCGACGTGCCGCTGCGCTCGGGCACCGTGCTGCGTGAGGTCCTGGACATCCGTGTCGTGCGTGGCAGCACTCAGATCACGGCCAAATCCGGCAACCGCCAGCTCTCCACACGCTGGTTCCACCGCTACAACTTCGCGCGCCGCATTCAGGGCGGTGGCGCTGAGGAAATCGACATCCGTGAGCACGTCTGCCAGACCGGCAACTTCAACGGCACTACTCCACCGCCTAGTGCCGAAGACTTCGGCCCACTCAATAGCAAAACCCTCCGTGCACGCAGGCGCACCAATGGCTGGGAATACTCTCTCAAAGATGTCAAACCCACACCCGCCGATCTGAATTGCATGCTCGACCTCGGATTCATCTCTGGACTGCTGGAGATCATCCCCACCGCCATCGGCACACAGGCGCATAAGCCCACAGAGACATGGAAAACCACCATCCCAGTTCCTCGCGGCAAAGCCTATGGCATCCCGGCCATCAAAGATCTCGAAACCACCTTTGGCAGTCTCGAAGACCGCCCTGACGGCCAGCATGCGCATCTCTTCATCACCGGCAGCTTCACCATGCAGCGCCCCATGGCCTTCAATGCCGTTATCGACGTCACTTTTGCAGTCGCGCTCACTCGCCGACTCTCCGACATGGTCGATGTCGAAACAAAAATCACCGGCAGTTTCAAGAACACCTACCCTGCCCTTTACCGAGCCGACGAAAACGCCCCCAACGAACCCGCCACCTTCACGCAAGATCTGCCCTACACCATCACCCGCACTCTCAAGCTCGAAAACAAGTAAACCTACATCCGTGCCGGAGCAGGCCCATTCGTCATTCCATTCTTGCCCAATCCCCTGCCCCATCCTACTTGAGCGATGGCCCGCAACTACACGCTGCACAGCAAGCACGAACCCACGCACCGCATTGATTACAAGGCGGAGCTCAATGAGCAGCAGTATGCCGCTGTCACCAGCCCGCCGGGTCAGGCGCTGGTCATTGCAGGTGCTGGCAGTGGCAAGACGCGCACACTGACCTACCGCGTGGCGTGGTTGCTCGACAATGGCATCCAGCCGGAGTCCATCCTGCTACTGACCTTCACCAACAAAGCGGCGCGTGAGATGCAGGAGCGCGTGCAGATGCTCGTCACCACGGACGCCACACGCCTCTGGGGCGGCACCTTCCATTCCATCGGCAATCGTTTGCTGCGCTACAACTCGGAGCGCCTCGGCTACCGCAAGGGCTTCTCCATCATGGACCGTGAGGATCAAAAGGACCTCATGGAGACCGTGCTCACCGCCAGCGGCATCGACACGAAGCACTACAAATTCCCCAAAGCCGAAGTCCTTGGCGACATCTTCTCCCTCGCCGACAACACGCTCTGCGACATCAAGGAAATCCTCGAGACTCGCTACCACTACCTCGAAGTGGACGAGGACGACATCCTCAGGATGCGCAAGCTCTACCAGGACAAGAAGCGCGAGACCAACTGCATGGACTTCGACGATCTGCTCGCCCTCACCGTACAGCTTCTCGAAGAAAACGACGACCTGCTGCAGCGTTACCGCCAGCAGTTCGAGTTCATCCTTGTCGATGAATATCAGGACACGAATGCCCTCCAGTCACGCTTTGTCGAGATGCTCACCGGTCCGCAGGGCAATCTCATGGTCGTGGGCGATGACGCACAGTCCATCTACTCCTGGCGCGGTGCGGATGTGTCAAACATCCTCAACTTCTCCGATCACTGGCCCAACGCACGCACGCACAAGATCGAGGTCAACTACCGCAGCGTCCCGGAGGTGCTCCACCTCGCCAATGCCGCCATCGCCATGAATCGCGGCCAGATCCCGAAGAATCTCCTGCCCGCACGAGAATCCAGCGGCGTGCTGCCCGCCCTCGTCGCGCTCGATTCCTCCTCCGCGCAGGCATCCTTCGTCGGGCAGCGCATCCAGGAGTTGCAGGATGAAAAAGGCACCGCACTCAACGACATCGCCATCATCTACCGTGCACACTTTCACAGCATGGAAATCCAGATGGAGCTCACTCAGCGCGGCATCCCCTTCAAGATCACCAGCGGCCTGCGCTTCTTTGAGCAGGCGCACATCAAAGACGTCGCCGCCTTCATGAAGTTCGCCGTCAACCGCCAGGATGAGGTCAGCTTCATGCGCATGGTGCGTCTCGTCGAAGGCATCGGCAACGTCAGTGCCACCAAGCTCTGGCACGAGTGGTCCAAAACCGACGCCGCCAAGTTCGAGACCATGCCCACCAGCTTCTCCGAGATCCTCACCGCACTCAAAGTGCCCAAGAAGGCCAAAGAAACCTGGGATCAGTTCGCCTATGTGCTCGACGAACTCATGGATCAGGAAGGAAAGCCCGTCCCGCCCGCGCTCATGATCCGCAGCATCGTCGAAGGCGTCTATGAGGACTACATGCAGCTCAAATTCAAAAACTACGAGCAACGCCAGCAGGACCTCGATCAACTCAGCAACTTCAGCGACCGCTTCACCGACTCCCTTGAGTTCCTCAGCCAGCTATCGCTGCTCAGCGGCGTCGATACCGACAACAAACCCGACCAGCAGGAAGAAGACCGTGACGCCGTCACCCTCACCACTGGCCATCAAGCCAAAGGCCTCGAATGGCACACCGTCTTCGCCATCTGGCTCGCCGACGGCATGTTCCCGCACAAACGCGCCATCGATGAAGGCGGCGACAGTGCCCTCGAAGAAGAACGCCGCCTCTTCTACGTCACCGTCACTCGTGCCAAAGACGAGCTCTACCTCACCTACCCCATCCTCAACCACCGCGCCCACGACGGCGACATCCTCATGCGCCCCAGCCGGTTCCTCACCGATCTGCCGAAGGACTTGGTCGAAGTGTGGAATGTGAAGAGTGGGTGGTGAGCGGCGCCGCAGGCAATCCTACTCGTCCTCCTACTCGAACTCGTCCTCGATCCTGCCGCGTCGTTTCAAATTTAAGGTTTCAAGTTCCAAGAAGACTTCGCATCCGCGCCAGCGTCCTGGAGTGCTCCAGCTCTCTGGAGCTTTCCGCAGGCCAAGAGACGCACGAAAGCGCCGGAGGACCGGCGCACTCCAGAACGCTGCCGCGCTCTTGATGATCACAAGACTTCACCGTTACTCAGCCACATAAAATTCCGACACATTGCGCCGCGGGAATTCTGCTTTGGCTAGATTTATCCAACAGCCCTTAGTCTCTTCAAATTTAACGTGCCAGTAGTGCCTGTCTTCTATTACAGTTTTATTCAAAGTCGGCAGCCATGCGTCAAATGTGGCAAATGGAATCAGAAGGAGCTGTTTCTCCGAACCACAGGCAAAAGCCACATAAGCTTTCTCATACAATGCGAGCGCATCTCGTTGTCCTGGATGAAAAGCAAACCAGTAGCCCTGGTTTCCAGGGTTTTGATAGAGACGGGACATCCCACAATAAACTCCCAGCTTACCGTCCGGTGAAGCATGAATTGCCGTTGAACGCTTCATTAAGGGTGTGTTTAGAATCTTCGCTAGCCTTGCAAAACAAGCGGGACGAAAATTCACCGGACTAAACTTCTTGGCTGAGTCATCAGCAGATTCTTCCTCGGCGGCTTCCGACTCTAACTGTTCGTCCTTGGTCGCTTCATTTGTAGTCGTGAACACAAGATCGATGATGCCATCCACGCGAGTGTATTCATTGGGCTGAAGAATGCTCCGCACGCGCTCAAGAATCGCTGGATCATCCATGCTCTCACGAAGTTTGAGAAGTCGCGTCAGGGCATCCACGCCAATGAGGCGTATGTCCCAAGCATGCCTTGATCCTCGCACCTGGGATTCAAAGTCATCCGTCCCAGAGCGCCCAACGACATAAAGGATCGAGGAATTTGTTTCCGAAATCTTGCCCTGCTCGATAAGCTTTCGGCGATACGATACTGATGTCTCCAACGAGATTTGATATGCATCTGTCGTCTTCACCTCGGTCACCAAAGCGATGCCTGTCTTGGTTGTCCAAAGCCCATCATGGCCGATAAGATTAGGAACACCTCGATAGCGGCCAAACTCCACATCAAAGCCCAAACGCTTACCGATCTGGTTCACAATGTCTTGCAACACGAAACCACTCTCCGGAAAGGGCTGCGCCAAGCATTGATCAGCGTAGTGAATCAGCGTGTCGGAATCAATCTGGTCCAGGAAATCGCGGAACTCGGCACAGGTCGAGCTTTCGTCTCGTAACTTTCCATCACCGGCAAAGGCCACGATCTGCTGAACAGTCCGAGTTTGAAATTCAGTTGGCTGTGATTTCCAAAAGTCTAAAAGTGGCATGGCTGTCGTGTGATTGGAGGCAGATCAGCATTTTACTGGCCTGCGACGCGGCGAGCAAAGCGGAGACCCGTCTGAATGGCAACAAGGATTCATGGACGTAGTACCAACAGAACGAACCAAGCGCCTTCTCTTTGAGCCTCTTCAAGAGCCTCGAACAGGTCGCCGCGCTGCAACGCGATCTGCCCGGCTTCACGCTGCGGCATGCATCCGAGACCTACATCGCCCCGGTGAAGGACTGGGCCGCGCTCACCTGGAGCCATCGCCGTTCGGACAACGCGCTCGTCACCCGCGTGACCCTCGGCATCGAGTCCCAAACCGCCGAAACGATCACCACCGTCCTTTTCATCGGCCACCAGTCGCCCAACCTCACCCAGGTCCGCCACACCTTCCGCCGACATGGCTCGACATGGATGCTGCTTCGTCGAGCGGAAGTCCCTGAGATCAAAATCTAATCGCGCCATGCCTATCATCCTCGCCACCGATTACCCGCCGCTTTACGTCGTCGGTTTGTTTCTGCTGGCGGTCTTATGCGAGATCGCTGCCGTTGGCCTCAGCTTGGCAACGTTGTCTCTTTGCTGGTTCAAAACCCGCACCGCTCAAGCACACCTCTGCTCAAGGCTTGCGGTCATTGCAGCCCGTGCAGGATTCATCCTCACACTTGTGAGCCACAAACTAGACCTTCAACCTGAACTCGATCGCGAAAACTGGGCGAATATAGGATGTCTAACTGGACCGCCCGCTCTTGTGGCAGCGGCGGCCTTTGCATGGACACATTTTCGTTACCACCACTTCAATGCGTCAAGACTCAGTGAGTAAGCCATGAGAGGCTGCCGTTATAGCCAGGTTGCCTCATCTGTGGTGGGGCCGAAAGGCTCCTATCCTTGGTTACCCAGAGATTGAGTTCGGATATATCGCAGCGTTAGCCTTCGAGCGTGTTGATGAACAAACCGGAGCGCAGCTTTGGCTCGAACCAGGTGCTCTTGGGCGGCATGATGGAGTTCACGTCGGAGATGGCCATCAGTTGATCCACGGTGGTGGGGAACATGGAAAAGGCGACAACGTGTTCCTTGGCGTTGACGAGTTTTTCCAGCTCGGCGGTGCCGCGGATGCCACCGATGAAGTCGATGCGCTTGCTGGTGCGCGGATCGTCGATGCCGAGGACGGGCTTGAGCAGACGGTCCTGCAGGATGCTGACGTCGAGTTGGTCGATGGGGCTGGCATTGGCAGCGGGTGCCCACTCGAGGAGATACCACTTATCCTTGATGTACATGCAGCACTGACCGGGCTGGGTCGGTGATTTGAGCGTGGTGGGCTTGATGGTGAAAATGGTGCCCACTTTCTTGAGGAACTCCTCATGGTCGAGGCAGTTGAGGTCTCGAACGGCGCGGTTGTAGGGCAGGATGTTGAGTTCGTTGCCGGGGAAGAGAACGCACAGGAACCAGTTGTAGTTTTCGTTGCCAGTGTGCTTGGGATTGGCACTACGACGCAGTTTGCTGACACGGAAGGCGCTGGCAGCACGGTGATGGCCGTCGGCGACGTAAGCGCATGGGACCTGACTTTCAAAAAGACTGGTTAGCGAGACGCACGCGCCCAGGCTAAGCCGCCAGAGCTGATGGCGCACGCCATCGGGAGCGGTGATGTCGTAGATGGGGCTGTCTTTGTTGATGGCGTCTTCAACGAGAGCGGTGACGGCAGGGCGCTGACGGTAGGTGAGGAAGATGGGGCCGGTGTTGGCGTCCAGAGTGTCCACCAAGCGTGTACGATCATCTTCTTTGTCCTGTCGCGTCTTCTCGTGCTTCTTGATGATGTCTTTTTCGTAATCCTCGGTGTGGCAGACGGTGACCAGGCCAGTCTGGCAATGGTTGCCTGCGGTTTGGCGGTAAAGATACATGCAGGGCTTGCCCTCGCGTAACAGGACGCCCTTGATCTTCATCTGAGTGAAGTTGCTCTTGGCCTTGGCATAAACAGGATCTGAATAGGGATCAATTTCGGGATCGAGATCGATCTCTGCACGGTCCACATGAAGGAGGCTGTAGGGCTTACCGTCAGCAAGTGCAGCAGCTTCTTCGCGGTTCACCACGTCATAGGGGACGGCGGCGACTTCAGCGGCGTGTTGGGGGGCGGGGACGAGACCTTGGAATGTGCGGATGCGCATCATTCGCGATAAAGCGGCTGGAGAGATTGTCAATCAATGGGCTGTCACGGCTCCCCATGCGTGGCCAGGAAATCATGAACGGTCGTGGCCAGTGCGGTGCTGATGCTGGGGATGGCGGCGATTTGCTCGATGCTGGCTTTCCGCAGTCGGGAGACGGAGCCGAAGTGCTTCAGCAGCGTGGCCTTGCGCGCAGCGGATACGCCGGGGCAGTCGTCGAGGAGACTTTCTGCCACGCGTCGGCTGAGGAGGAGCTGGTGGTAGCCATTGGCCCAGCGGTGGGCTTCATCGCGGATGCGCTGGAGTAGCTTTAGCGCCCCACGCTCATGCGGGATGATGATGGGCACGCTTTCTCCGGGGCGATAGATTTCTTCGTGCTCTTTAGCCAGGCCGATGATCGGCAACTCATGCAGTCCGAGCTTTTGTAGCTCCTGCATGGCGGAGGAGAGCTGGCCCTTGCCACCATCGACGATGACGAGGTCTGGCAGGGTGACAAATTTCGATTCCGCTGAAGTTCGCCGCAGGGCATCCAGCGGAGTTTCCTGGCTGAAATCGGCATCGGGTGAGGCCTGGCGCGCTTCCAGGAGGATGCGGGAGAAGCGCCTGCGGATGACCTCGGCCATGCTGGCGAAGTCATTTTGGCCACTGACGATCTTGATGCGGTAGCGGCGGTAGTTGGCATTGTCCGGCACACCGTCTTTGAAGCGCACCATGCTGGCCACGCAATGCGCCGTGCCGATGTTAGCGATGTCGAAGCACTCCATGACGATGGGCGGATTCTCCAGATGCAGGATCTCCTGAAGCTCCAACACGTCGGCCTTGGGATCGAGCGTGGACATCACTCGCGCACGCGCACCGCGCTCGAAACGACGTGCTGGTTGGAGCGTGGTG
>JANOBP010000661.1:0-4468 GCA_031411715.1 Verrucomicrobiaceae bacterium
CATCGAGGCCGTGGGCGCATCGCGGAAGTAGAAGGCGGGATAATGCGCGGCCTTCACGCCGTCGAACCAGCCTTCCATCAGGCCATCAAACTGCCCTGGCGTGTTCAGGCGATAGTGCATCTCGATGTGATGCCAGCGCCCCGGCACGAACTGCGCTTGATAGCCCTCGGTGTTCCACCAGAAGCGGTCGCCGGGATCATATTGATTGGCCGCTGGCACATGAGTGTAGAACTCCGCCTTGCCATTTTCACGCCACATCAATCGGCCCGACCATTCATGCGTGCGGTCGGCAAACGACACCGCGCCACCAAGCCCCGGCAACTTGCCCCCAAGCACGAAATCGAAGCCTTCATCAAAGCGCACCCAGTAGCTGCAATACAATTCCTCGTGCCCACCTTGCAGGTCGATGAACCACTGCGCACCACTGCCGTTGGATTGCTTGCCACCTTGCGGATACAGGATGCGCACGGCTTTGCCCGTGCCAGCGTAGGCCACTTGATCATCAACGGCGAGCCGTCCTTCATCGGGGCCATTCGCCCAGTTCGTGCCGGGCCAGAGCGCGAGCCATTGAGTATCATTTTTTGGCCCGGTGGCAAAGGCATCCATCGTTTCATGCAGCAGTGGCACAGGAGCAGGTAGCGCAGTCGATTCATTCAGCGTGAAGCCGCCGAAGTCGCGATAAAGCCGCGCCAGTGCTCCGGTGAAGCCCGCGTTGTAATCCATGGCGACCTCGTTTTGCACATAGTCGCTGCGATTATCCGTGTAGCTGTCGGAGAAATTTGGCCCACCGACCAAGGCACCAAAAAGCACATGCCGATTGCTCACCGGAGTGTTGATGTCGTTCGTCGTGGAGGAGTGTGAACCGCGATGATGCGGACTCGATGGGGGATTGTTGCCGAAGCCACAAACGTAGCTCCTGCCCGCTGGATTTGCGCCAAGCGCATAGGCGATCTGCGTGCGAGCGAAGGTGCTGTAGCGAGCACTCGGATCACGCACTCGATCCGCATAGACCAAGGCGCAAAAGGCCGTGTTCGCCGCATAGCGCAGGGAGCCCCATTGATCCCGCCAAGCCAGTCCGCCAGCCGTGGTTGGCACCTTTTGGCCATTCACGCCGATGGTCCAATAGTCGAGCCAGCGCTCTGCATCGGCACGATACGCGGCACCACCATCCAGCGCCGCCAGCAGGATGTAGCAGCCGAAACTTTTGTCATCCCACGACAGCCCCCACTGATACGGATGATTGCCCGCACCGCCGCCGGAGAGCGCGTTGTATTCGGCCTTAGCCTTGGTCAAATAGGCCGCATTGCCCGTTGCCCGATACAGCCAGATCGCACCCCAGGTCAGTTCATCCTGATAGCCGCTCCATGAGCGATAGAAGTTCGCTGCATCGGTGATGACATCACTGTATTTGCCGCGATGCGTGTCAGCAAACGTGTAGAGCGCTTGTGCATGATCCAGCAACTGCGCGGCATAAGCAGGCTGGCTGTTTTGAAACAACATCGCCGTCGCTGCAAGCGTGGCCGCTGTCTCCGCCGCCAGATCGCTGCCAGGGTTCGCTGCATCCACCTTGAAGGAGGGGCGGCTCATCACCATCGACTCCGCACGCCCCCAATAGGCATGATCCACATCGCCATCGCCTACTTGGCCATAAAACGCCGCCGTGCTGCCGTCCGCATTTCGCACATGGCATTTCATGAGGTAATCCGCCCCCCATTTCAGCACAGCGAGCAAAGGAGCGAGCTGCTGCGTCTCCGCATACTCGGCTTGATACTCCACGCCGCCCCAGGCCAGCATGGTGAGGCTGAAAGCCATCGGCAGGCCGAACTTCACATGATCGCCCGCATCATAAAAGCCGCCCGTGAGATCACGACCCACATCATTGCCATCCGCGAGTCCGCTGTGGCCACGCCAGCGCACGCGGAAGTCATCTGGCAAGCGACCTGATCGCTGAGCATCATAAAACCAGAGCGACTTCTGCAACGCTTCCGCATAATTGAACGCGCTGGTTTGCGGCTTGCCACCCGCACCGCCACCATCGTTGTCATAGATCGTGCCGAGCGACTGCGTGGTGCGCAAAATGGCCCCGCTGGCATTGCTCAACGTCATCGTCAGTGTCTCTGGCAGCTCCTGTAGCACATCGCCTAGCACCGTGACGCTCACCGCCTGTGTAGTCTGTCCCGCAGTGAAACTCAGCGTTCCACTCACGTGGATAAAGTCCGACCCCGCCGTCGCCGCGCCCCCCGTCGTTGCATAATCCACCGTCGCCGTCGTCGTGATCGAAGGAGCCAACGTAATGGTGAAAACGAGATTGCGGTCGTCGCCCACATTGCCTTCAAACACCGTCGCATTCGACAACGTGAAGCCCGGAGTGAAATCATCATTCACCAGCGTGGCTGTGGCCGTGCCTCGCGTGATCGGCGCTCCACTCGCATTGCTCAAAACCACACTGAAAGCCTCATCCGCCTCCTCCATCGCATCACCGAGCACCGGCACGACTAGCGTCTTGGTCAGCTCCCCCGCTGCAAATGTCAGCGTTCCCTCGCTGGCCGTGAAATCCTCACCCGCGACCGCCGTGCCAGCCGCCGTGGCCCAATCCAACGTCACCGCCGCCGTCGCCGCGCTGGAGAGTGTCACCGTGAACACTCGATCCGCCGTAACATTGCCTTCATTCGCTGAAGTGTCCGCGATGCTCAGCGAGGGAATATTACCCGCCGGGATCAATCCATTAAACGTGAAGTTCGTCGCCCCTACCGTGAACGCACCGATCCCCGTGAAGCCAAACGAACGCGACGAGCCCGGATTGATTTTCGCATTTGTCGTGATGTTGCTAAACACCTTCCGCGTGGCCGTGGAGGCTCCTTCGATGGCATTCCATGAATTGGAAAAGCCACTCACCGGCAAATCAAACGCCACCGTCCATCCGGTGATCAGCGTCGGGCTATTGTTGGTAATGACCACATCCGCATTAAATCCATCCGCCCACGTCGGCGTGCGCAAATTGAAGCTAATGCTCACAGGCGCTGTCTGCCCCTGCGCCTGACAAGAGCAGAGCCAAGTCAGGGCGAGTATGACAACCGAGAGTTTCATGTCGTTGATTGAGGGAATGGGGGAGTTTACGAGGTGGCGTAATCCCGCATCGTACTGAGCATGATCGTCACAGAGCATGCGCCAGCATCTGGGAAGCCGATGCAGGCTTCTCCGAGGGTTTTGGCGCGGCCGAATTGGGCGATCATGGCTTTGCTAGCGTCCTTACCGGACTCTGCGGCTTCTGCGACGGCTTTGAAAGCATCGGGCAGATCCAAAGCGATGACTTCGCGAGCTTTCGTGGCTGCTGGAGCGAGGGCGTCGATCATGGTTTTGTCGCCAGGTTTGGCACCACCACGTTTCATGACGCCTTCCAGCGCGGCTTCGAGCAAGAGAGCGAGGCCTTCGGAATCGAGGACATCACGGCCTGCAAGAGCCTTGCCGCCTGCACGATAGACGGTGCCAAAGAGCGCGCCTGAGGCACCACCCATGCTGGACATCATAGCGGTGCCTGTGGCAACGAAGACTTGTTCGACACTGCTAGCTTCCATCGGCTCAAGCTGCACTTTCACAGCTTCCATACCGCGTTTCATGCCGAGACCGTGGTCGCCATCGCCGAGATCGCGATCGGCTTGGGAAAGCATGGCTTCCGCTGCGATGATGGCGTCCGCCACCTGAATCATCATGAGGCGGACTTGATTGGGTTTAAGTTCCATGGTTGTCAGTGATTACTTGGTTCCTTTGGCCTTGAGGTCGTTGTACATGGCGTAACCCTGTTCTGGGGTCAGGCCTTCATGCACCACGCCGCGCACCGCTTGCATCATGCTGATCGGCGCGTCGCTTTGGAAGATGTTACGACCCATGTCCACACCGTTGGCACCTTGCTGGATGGCGTTGTAGCACATGCTGAGGGCTTCGAGTTCTGGCAGCTTTTTACCACCGGCGATGACGATTGGCACCGGGCAGCAGGAAGTGACTGTATCAAACTCCGTGTCGGTGTAGTAGCACTTCACGACATTGGCTCCGAGCTCAGCCATGATGCGGGTAGCAAGGCGGAAATACTGCGGTGTGCGAGCCATCGCACGACCCACGGCGGTCACACCCATGACGGCGATGCCGTAACGGCTAGCGGCATCGACAAGGTCGGTGAGATTCTTCAGGGACTGACGCTCATAAGCGCTGCCGATGAAGACCTGCACGGCAAGAACGCTGGCATTTAGACGGATGGCTTCTTCGATGTTGAGAGCAGTGCTTTCATTGGAAAGTGGCTCAAAGCCTGGGCGGTTGAACTTAGCTTTCTTACCGTCGATCTCACCTTCCCATTCTTCCATCGGGCTGACCATAGAGGTGCCGCCGGAAGCACGCAGCGCGATGGCTTTCGTGGTGGAAGCCGGAATCACGCTGCGCTGAATGCCACGCGTGAGCATGAGGCAGTCTGCATACG
>JANOBP010000662.1:0-2494 GCA_031411715.1 Verrucomicrobiaceae bacterium
CCTGAGAACATCAGTTCCATGGGGGAGCCACAGCCTGCGAAAGTGCAGGGGAAAGACGGCTGGGCCATCCGCGTGGGTTTCGAAGCCAAAACCGTTTTTGGTCCTCAGCCGACGGAGGCGCAGGCACTCATCGTCAACGGACAGGTGCAGGGCTGGTTCTTCACGGGCTCTGGAGAAGAGGTGCCATGATGCGCGCCTGAACCACCCGCCGCACTTCCAGGGTGAAGCCCTGGAAGTTGTCAAAGGGCTTCACTTGAGCTGTCACTTGCACCACCGGATAGCGCACGGTGTTCAGGCCGTAGCTGCGATACGCGGCGGCGAAGATTTCACATTCGACGATGCCGCTGTAGTCGCAGATGGAGATGAACTTCATCGGTTGGCCGTTTTGCTGCATGTGATGACGGCTGACGATGATCAGGCCACAAACGGTGACGGTTTGGTTCGGATAACGGTGCAGATCGGCAATGGGGCAGTAGGTGCGCCAATCAATCTGCGGATGTAGATCCAGTGGATGGCCGCTGACGGTGTAGCCGAGCAGTTCGGTTTCATCCTGGAGCTTTTGCAGTGCGGTGGGTTCCTCGCGGAAGGTGGCGCGCGGTTCTCTTTCGTCGCTGTCTTGGAAAAGCCAGTCGTCGCCGTGACCAACGTCGCGGGCACTGTGCAGGCATTGCCAAAAATGCTCGGTGCGGTTGCCTCCAAGGCGGTCAAAGGTGCCGCAGCGGATGAGGTTGAGCGCTTCGTGGGCTTCGGGCCGCACGCGGGTGATGAAGTCGCGGATGCTGGTGAAGAGCGTGTGATTTTGTCGCCAGCGGTTCAGCGTGGCTTCGCTGAGGTCTTTGATGCAGCGCAGGGGGACGCGGATGGAGCCGTTTTCGACGCGGAAGGCATCGGTAAAGGCATTCACGCAAGGTGAGAGGAAGCCGATGCCGAGGCGGCGACACTCCAGCGTATAGACGAGCGCGGAGTAGAAGCCTTTGCCGTTGCTGAGCACGGCGGCCATGAACTCGGCGAGGTGGTAATGCTTGGCGTAAGCTCCCTGATAGGCTTCCACCGCGTAGGCGGTGCTATGAGCACGACAAAACGCGTATCCCTGAAATCCGGCAACGAGGTTCCATACTTTTTCGATGGTCGCTTCGTCATGCAAACGGCCACGTGCAGCCGCGATGAACTCGAGGCGAATCTCGGCGATCTTTTTCATGTCCTGCTTCACCAAAGCGCGGCGCAGCACATCCGCACGACCGGGAGCCAATCCGGCGAAAGCCTCACAAATCTGCAAAATGTGCTCTTCATAGGCCACGACGCCAAAAGTGCTGCGTAGCACACCTGCGAGGCTTTCGTGGGTGTACTCGACCTTTTCGAGCCCTTGAGCTCGGCGGGCGAATTGGGCCTTTTTGAGGCCGTTGGCGGCTCCAGGACGAATGACGGAGACGATGGCGACGAGGCGGTCGATGTCCCGCACATCGGCCATGCAGGCGAGGCTGGTCATGGCGGGGCTTTCGATGTGATGAACGCCACGTCCATTGCCGGTGGCGATCATATTCCAGACGCCGGGATCACTCCACGGCTCGATTTGGCCTTCACGCGGTGGATTTTCGGTCTGGCCTGCGAGACCGATTTCGAGGGAAGGCAAGTTCAGGGCGGGAATGACGCTGTGCGTGTCCCGTAGCACGGCGAGGCCACCTTGGGCGAGGATATCGAGCTTGATGAGGCCGACGGCTTCGACGGCGTCCATGTCGAAGTGCGTGGTAGGCCAGCCTTTGCCGCTGACAAACGTGGGCGTGAGGCTGCGGATGGGATCGCGGGAGAGCACGACGCCGCAGGGGTGCATCTTGGCGTAGCGCGGGAAGTCGTCGAGCATGCCAGCCATGAGCAAAGCGGTGCGCAGTGGCTCCTCCTGCCAGGCGCTGTGGTCGCACTCGCGTGACATGGCGACGGCGTCGGCGGCGTGGCGGGCATCCGTCCACGGCATGTGCTCGGTGAGGCGGCGGATCTCGTTTTCGGCGACGCCGAGGACCTTGGCGACATCGCCGAAGGCGGAGCGGGCCTGGAAGGTATTGAAGCCGCCGACGATGGCGGCGTGCTCGGGGCCGTAGCGGTCCAAAAGCAGCCGCACCACGTCGTCTTTGCGATCATGCGCGAAGTCGATGTCAATGTCCGGCAGCTTTTGCAGCGCCATGCGGTCGCGGTTGAGGAAGCGCTTGAAGTACAGCTCAAAACGAATGGGACAGACGTTGCTGATGCCGAGGGCGTAGCAGACGAGCGAGTCGGCCGCGCTGCCACGCGTGATCCAGCCGATGCTGAGAGCGGCGCATTCCTGCAGCAGGTGCCAAACGGTGAGAAAATACTCCTCGTAGCCGACTTCGGCGATGATGCTGAGTTCTTCGCGCAACTGTGGCTCGTGTTGTTTTGCTTTGGCACCGTAGCGATCGCGCAGGCCAGCATGAGCGAGTTGATGAAGCATGGCGGCGGGTGTGCTGCCATCGGCGGGTGTGTA
>JANOBP010000663.1:0-7986 GCA_031411715.1 Verrucomicrobiaceae bacterium
TGCGCATAGCTCCAAGGCGGGTGCGCTGGTGCGTGCGCTGCGGCTGCTGGGCGTGCGGCAGCCGCTGTTTTACACACCACACGCCTATTATGGGCTGGCGGGCAAAGGCGGCATGAAGTCGGCGCTCTTCAACAGCATCGAGGCCGTGCTGGGTCGGATCGGCACGACGATCAATCTGTCGGAGGGCGAGATGAGCTTTGCGTGTGAGGTGCTGCGGCTGCCGCAGCGCCGACTGCGGCTGGTGGCGAATCCGGTGGATACCGCACGCTTCACCCCAGCGAGCACGCAGCGGCGGCTGGAGTTGCGTGCGGCACTCGGCGTGCCGGAGGAGGCGCTCCTACTCGGCTCGGTGGGGCGGTTGGCCTTTCAAAAGGATCCCATCACGCTGTATCGCGGCTTTGCTGCGGCTTTAAAAAAGTGTCCGCAGTTGTGGCTGTATCATTTAGGCGATGGAGAGCTGACGGCGGAGTGCGAGGCACTGGCCACGGAACTGGGGATCAGCTCACGCATCGTGCGGCAGCGCTATTTGAGCGAGCCGCTGGCGTTTTATCAGGCACTGGACGGCATGATCCTCACCTCGCGTTACGAGGGCCTGTCCTTTGCCGTGCTGGAGGCGCTGGCTTGTGACTTGCCGGTGATTTTGAGCGAGGTGCCGGGGAATCTGGACTTCGTGCGCATGGGCCTCTCGCATTGCTGGTCAGCAGGCAAAGAAGACGCGGCAGGCTTTGGCGTGGCGATCGGAAACTGGGCGCTGGATCACCCGTTGAAGCGCGCATCCAATCACCGAGAGATCGCGGAGATTCGCTTCAGTCAGGCTGCTTGTTTTGGTGCGCTGGTGCGTGAGTATGAGGCGGCTCTTTAGCTGGCCAAAGTTTCCCAGTTGCTGTGCAACTGGAGTCCACCGGTTCGACACCAACCGGGCTACGTTACCTCGTCCTCGAAAGGGCGCTCCATTGATGTTGGATTTCACCTCAGGAGGCAGGGTTTGTCGTTCGGGCTGGCTAAAGCCAGTGCATGAAAGGGGGGGTATGGAGTGGCGACGATTCGTCGCCTTGGGTGATGCCGACGGCTCGTCGGCGCTTCATATTTGGGGGTAAGGCTCAAATTGGGCTATGGCGCAGTCGGGGGAATTGGCCAGAGACTGAGGGTGGAGTGTTCCGCAGAATGTAACGATCCGTAGGTTATCAAGAGAGCGTAATGACTCGGGACCGGTCGTCAGGAATGAAGGGGATGGCTTCTCGGCATCGTCACGGCTAGCGATGGTCTTTTGTTGGCTCGGTAGTTGCTCGGGGAGGGGCTAACGGTGTCATGTTGCGTTAAATTGTAACGATAAAGAAGTTATCAGTAAAACGCTGAAAAGCGGCATCAGCGTTCACGTTAGCGTTATCCAATGCGTGGTTTATTCAAAACATTTTTTGACTATCTGATGTTCTTAGAATCAAGAATCCGAGTGATTAAACACGCTGCAAGCATCATCGTGCAATTCGCCCATTGGACGACTGGAAGAGCGCACTTCCCTCTTGTCTACCGCTACCTTCCGAGCTGCCGAGCCAGCCTTGAGGTCCGTGGAGGTGGACACTGGCCGGGAGGGCAGGGGAGGGGGGGGTGACTCATGTGACGGTTGATGTAACGCTTCAGTGACGCTTCCGACTTGGCGCAGAGCCCGATAGGGCGGGATTGGGCGGGCGGTGGGATGATACCGATAATCTTTCCACCCTACGTCAATGCGGCTATTTTGGGCTTTTGGGCTTCTCCAATTCCTTCAGGCAGAAATACGACAGGCAGCGGAACTCCATCAGGTCAACCCCCCCCAGCGGGAACACCAGCCGCACGTGGACCGGAGTGGCCGGAAAGCTCTCCAGGCTCAGGAAGTCATAGATCGTGGCATAGCCCACGTGAGAGATGTCATGCAGGTGAGCCATGGTGCACCCCTGGCGGACCATGAAACCTTCCACGGTGAGATGGCTGGCTTCTCGTAATGGGCTGAGTGCATCGGTGCTTCGCTTCTGGAATCCGCGTCGCAAACAATGGAAGGAATGTTGCGTGATAGTCGCAGAAGCGGTGCGGAGATTTCCGCATGACTTCTCCACCTCCGCCTAACGTAAATCCAGGCACCTGGCTTCTCCTTGGGGTGTCGGATGATGAACGGGAGGCGAGGGCCGAATGGCTGAGCCGGGATAACCCAAGATTCCAGTGGCCACTAGTGTTGTATTTCCGCACGGCAGCCAAACTGCTGCGTTTTTCACATGAAGACCTTACTCTGCTGCCGTGGGTGTTTGCGCAGACAGTGATCGGCCTGGAGAAAGTGCTGCGGATTCACTATCAGGCTGGCAAGGGGCAAAGCTTGGGGCAGTTGCTAAAGGAGGCCATCGCAGACGGGCGTTTCTCGGACAGTGCTTTTGCATGCATTTGGCCGTTGCCCGAGGAGTTTATTAAACGACTTACCGGCAAGGACTCTGAAACCCATGCCGCCAAGCTGGCTGTGTTGATTCCCTCTTTGCGTAAAGACCTTCTACACGGTGACTGCCACGGGTACGACTTTGACGATCTGCTGCCTCTAATCATCCAAACCCGTGAGATCGTCGATGCCGTGGTGGTGCACCGGCCGAAGTCAAACCTGCCATTCGGGTCGGGAGTCGATCTCTGATAGCCGTTGGGAAAGGCTTTCGATGTTCCGCAGGTTGACCGTGGGTGAGAGAGGAAGCGGGCGAAGGCGTCGGCGCTCCCCTTTTAGGGTGCTCCCGTTTTTCGGCTCTCTTGGGGTGGGCTTTGATCCGACTGGTCCTCGATTCTGCGGTTGCGCTGACAAGAAAGGAGTCGGCAATTCTGGATGGTATGCGGACTTTCACAAACCGGGCATTAATGCCGTTCTTGCAGGGCAGGGATTCGCGCGCATTTCACTGTCCAAGGTGCGGTTTCTGTGCCAGCAGGGTGTTGTATGAAAGTAGAACGTTTCAAATACATCATCTGGGCCGCCGATATAAACCGTGCGGTCCATTTCTACGCGCAGGTTTTCGGTGGCACGATCCTGAAGCAGAATGAGATCATCAGCGAGGTTTCCATCTGCGGTGGGATCATCGGTATCCACAATGGGGGCGAAGGGAAACGGACATGGACGGGCATGAGCTTCCAAGTGCCCGACGTCATCGAGGGGGCACGGGAAATCGTGGCGGCAGGCGGGCAACTCACTCGAGAACCCCAGCCGGAGGACGGCGAGCCGCCGCATCTAGCGATGTGCGTGGACACCGAGGGCAACGAGATCATGCTCAGCCGCAAGCGCGCGCATTGAGTCATTTTCGGGTCTCCGGAGGCATGCGAGGTGCCACAAAGAGACGTTTCTACTTGTCACACATGCCGGAGTCGTGAAAACCTTGTGATCCCATGAGCCAAGGGCCTGTCATCTACATCTCTGCCGTCAATACGGAGCTTCGCCGAGTGCGCGAAGCTGTTGCCAAGTCGCTGCTCAAGCTCGACTGCAAGCCAACGTGGCAGGATTTCACTGGGCTCGAGGATGCGGAGCTGAAGGAGAATCTCCGGCGCAAGATCGACGATTCACAAGGCCTGATTCAAATCGTCGGCCAGTGCTACGGAGCTGAGTCTCCAACCCCCGATGCTAGCTTTGGCAGGATCAGTCTCACTCAATACGAAATCCTCTACGCTCAGCAAAAGGGCAAGCCGGTCTGGATTTTGCTGCTCAATGATAACTACATCACTGAGGCCGAGGAACCTGAGAGTGAGGATTTTCAGCGTCTGCAGAGGACTTATCGAGAATACCTTCGCACGGGTGACCACATCCGCGATTCGATCAGCCGCCGTGCGGATATTGACCTGATCATTCTGAAGCTGAGCAGTGAGATCGTGCCTCCGCGCCGCCATGGCAAGGTGAAGGCATTGCTCGCTGGCTTTCTGCTGCTAGCTCTCATTGTTGGAATTGTTTGGGGAGCGCCAATCAAACCCGTATCCGCGCCTGCGAGCAGTGCTTCACTGGAAATCGTTAAGCCACCAGTCCAAACCGCCGTATCCACTGTCTCACTCGCAGACAAGCATCTCAGCGCCCTGCGCGAGTGGCCGCACGCGCTGGCTATGAGCGCCCAGTCTGCCTTGCCTGAAAGCGATGCAGCACGCTCCGCACGGGCTTACAGCGCCTTGGAGGAGCAGTTTCAACTTGCCCCGGGCAGTTTGGAAAAAGATTTGCCGCAGTTTGCAGGAGAGTTGCTTCTGCGCTCCGATTGTTCTGCTTTAGATCGCGCGCTCGCTCTGCTGATGACACAAAAGTTCGCTGAGGCCGAGGTTCTTGCGCTTGAGGTCAAAGAAGAGGCGCTTAAAGCCTCTGATGGCAAAACCGCGGCCAATGCGGTCCGCGCATTTGAGATCGCAGCTCTGTCTGCAGAAGGGCAGATCTTTTTTACCCGTGCCGTGGATCATTACCGTGCGGCTGCCTCTCTCACTAGCCGGGAGCAAGATCTTTTTGAGTGGGCATACATTCAGATTGGCCTCGGATGGCTTTATCATCGTCAGAGGCGTCAAAGCGACCAGGTCGATCTCATGGAGCAACTTTGGAAGGCAGGGAAAAAGGCCGGTAAGGAAGACCATCCTGTCATCATGCATGCTCGCGCACTTTATGAAGACGGACAGCGAAGACTCAATCAACTGGCAACGGTGCAGTTCAGGAGTGACCCGAAGATGTTAGAAAAGCGCAACTTGCTGGCCTCCCACCTTCGCGTTCAGGGTAGGTATGAGGAGGCGGAAAAAGAGCAGCGCGCATTGTTGGCTCTTTGCAAGAGTTTGAAGCAAGCGGATGATCCAGATGTGCTAAACTGCCAAGTAAGCCTCGGCTACACCTTAAGTGCTGCTGGCAAGCACCAGGAGGCTGAGGAGGAATACCGACAGGTGCTTCCCACCATGGTCCGCGTGATGGGAGACGAGCACATTGACGTGTTGAACTGCCGTAACAACCTCGCGGAGGCCATTCAGGCGCAGGGACGCTGGGCCGAGATGGAGCCCGAGCACCGCGCTGTGCTGGCCCTGCGGGAGAAAACTCTCGGTGCACAGCATCCACATGTTTTTGAGTCCTGCTACAACCTCGCCATCTGCCTGGAACAACTGAACAAACTGCCAGAGGCACTCCAAATGGCCCAGCGCTCTGAGAATGGCCGTGTAAAGGCTCTCGGTGTGGATGATACCGATACAAAGAAAGCCAGCATCCTGCGTCAACGCATTGAAGCTGCCTTGGCGAAGGCGCCGTAGTGAATGCGATGGCTTGTGGAGATGCTTGTCATGATGAAATGCTTTCGTGTTGGATGAGTCTGTTTATGATCGCTTGAATGTCATCTTCCAACGCCCTATTTGATCTACCTGTGAAACGCCTTTGGCAGGGCCTTGCCGTGATCGTAGCGTTGCGACTGGGTGTCATGTTGCTGGTGGTCCATGGGGCAGATTTGGCGGGAGATGAGGCCTATTACTGGGACTGGGGTCGTCGACTTGATTGGGGTTATTATTCCAAGCCGCCGATGATCGGGTGGCTCATGCGGCTGATCGGCTGGCTCACAGGAAATGCCGAGTGGGGCATCCGCTTGAGTGCTCTCCTGCTGGGCACTGGCATACTGGTGATCGTGTGGAAGTTGGCGCAGCAATTGTTTAATGCCCAGGTAGCCACATTGAGTGCACTGCTGTTGCTGCTCACTCCTGGGAATGCTGGACTGAGTCTGCTCCTCACCATTGATGCGCCGCTGTTGCTGGCGTGGACACTGGGCTTGTGGTTCTTCTGGCGTGCGGCGGAGAGTCCCTTGTCGTGGTGTCGCTGGCTGGTGCTGGGGCTGGTGATCGGCTTCGGTTGTTTAAGCAAGCAGATGATGCTGGTGTTTCCGCTGATCATGCTGGCTTATGCAGCTGTTTCAGAAGCAGACCGGGCACTGCTGAAGAACATACGATTCTGGATCGCCATGCTGCTGGGGTTGCTGTTCATGGTCCCAGTGCTGAAGTGGAATCACGAACACGGGTGGATCACGCTAGAGCACACCAAGCATCACTTTGACACACAGACGCTGAGTTGGAGCAAGTGGTTTGGCCGCACCGCCGAGAATGTGGGCCTGCAGGCACTGATTTACACGCCGGTGTTGTTTGTGGCGCTCGTTGGGGTGCTCTGGCGTCATTTGTGTGGGCTTCGCTCACTTTCGAGGCAGAAGCTTTATTTGTGGGTCTTTTCGGCACCTGCCTTGGCCTGCTTTGCGATTCTGGCATTGCGCCAGCGCATCAATCCCAACTGGCCCGCGGCTTTCTTCGTGCCAGCCTGCATCCTCACGGCAGCATGGCTCATGGAACAAACACAGGCGGGTTGGCGGAGAGTGACGCTGCGTGTTGCCGTGGCTTTTGCCGTGGTTGTCCATCTCGCACTCACGGTGACCTTGAGCACCGGATTGCAGAGCATTGGCAAAGTCGCCAGTCTACGTGGTTGGCGTGAGGTGGGCGTGGAGGCCGACGCCTTCCTAGCCAAGGTCCCGCGCAAGGATCACACCTTCGTCCTGGCTCTAGGGCACCGCTACCATGCCGCATGGATGTCCTTTTACATGCCCAGCCACCCACGCCTCTACCGCTGGGAGGCCAGCGGCATGCCAGAGTCTCAATACGAGATCTGGCCCGGCCCTGAGGAGCGACTAGGCGACGATGCCCTCATCCTCGACCCCACGCCAGGGCAGGGGATGCTGCTCCCTGCGGAGGTTCGTGAAGCCTTTCAGCACGTCGAGCGCGTTGGCACCATCTCCGTGCCAATTGGGTCCGATAAACGAGAGTTTGCCGTCTATCGCGGCGACAACCTCAAAGCCTGGCACCCGATCCGTCCGCAAACCAAGCGTGCCGATCTCCCACCTTCATCAACCGATGCGACTAGCCCGAGCAAATGAGTACAATGGACATCAATCATAGTGGGAGACTCACGCACCTTCGGGCATGCTGAACTTGGACATAAATCTTTACAGCCACAACGCGAAACTTCAAAATGCCTGCTTATGAAATGGCTCATTCGAATTCTCATTGTTCTTGTATTGCTTATCGGTGGTCTGCTTTGGTTTGGGTATTCGCAGATCGATAACATCATCAAGATGGCGGTGGAGAAAGGCGGCTCCGAGGTGCTGAAGGTGCCTGTGAAGCTGGCGTCGGTATCGATGTCACCCTTTTCGGGCAGTGGCTCCATTCAAGGTCTGGAAATCGGCAATCCAGCTGGTTTCAGCGCATCTGTGGCGGTGCGCATCAGTGAGGCGGAATTAGTTATCAACACGGAGAGCGTTAGCAGTGACAAAGTCGTCATTAAATTGATCAAATTTGTCGAACCGGAGATCAATCTGGAAGCAGGTGCGACTGGAACCAACCTCAGCCAAATCGCCACGAACGCACAGATGGCTGAATCCAGTGCTGCAACAAGAGAAGCCACTGCGCCTGCGAGAGCTGAGTCCAAATCAGTTGGAAAGCCCGTAAAACTGCAGGTGGATGAGCTCATTATTTCGAGCGCTAAACTGAACGCTAGCATTGGGATGCTGCCAGGAGCGAGTACCAAGGTTACGCTGCCGGAGATTAGACTCGGCGCACTAGGCGTTGGGCCGGAAGGCATTACTCCAACAGAGTTAACGGCTCAAATCCTCACCATCATCACCGAAGAGGCAACTAAAGCCGGGGCAGGGGGTGCTTTGAAAGACATGCTCAAAGGTGGCAGCATCAAGATCGATGCCGATGGCTTAAAAGAGGGAGTGAAGGACTTGAAAAAGCTGTTTGGGAAATAAAGCGACGACCAGTGTGGCATTGCCACTGAAGGCAGTACGATTGCAGGTGGTGACTTGAACTATTGACCCAGTAGGGCAGGGGAGGCTACTCCTTCATTTCCTGCTCCATGCGCTCGCTGAGCCACTGCTTCATCATGCTTTGGTAGTTGAGGTAGCGGCGGCGAGCGACACGCTTGATGCGGCTGAGCATGCGTGGGTCGAAGCGCAGGGTGAT
>JANOBP010000664.1:0-3606 GCA_031411715.1 Verrucomicrobiaceae bacterium
CACGAGCTCATCAAAAGCGCGAGTATCACCCTCCTGAGCACGAGCGACGAGGATGCGGTCCTCTGCTGCGTTATTAGCTGGGGCGGTCTCGGCTACGGCGGTTAAGTCGGCTGTGAGGATTGCGTCGGACATTCTAGGATACCAAATCAGTTTCGGGTGATTACGACAAGCATTACTTCCAACGTAACGGTCATCATGACTGTTGCTGCGCCCACAAATGATCCACGCAAATCTGGGACCAAGTCTCTAATTGGTCTCGGCGAGAGTATAGGTCAGCGAGGCTTTCAAATCGAAGATCCTGGATGGCATCCTCGTTGGATTGAACATCATCAGATGATAGTTCAAAGAGATGCACGACGCCGAGATGCACGCTACCAACCTCGGTGCCATCATCATTGATGAGACCAAGTACACGCTGGGTGTGCGTGCCGCCAATGACGAGCTCTTCGGCCATTTCACGCTCAACACCGTTGTAGTACATGGTTTCGCCAAGTGTGTCCTGGCTGGCATCGATTGGATTGATGTGTCCGCCGATGCCGATGGAACGCTTTGAAACGAGGCGCTTCTCACCTGAACTGCCGCCGCGTGTGTAACTGATGTAGCGACCTGCGTGATGAAAAATAGCGTATGGAATCAGCTGCTTGTGAGTGGGATCTAACTCAGCAGCGGGCCGTTCCATGAAAAAATTGGCACCTTGAGCCAACATGGCGTGCAAATAACGATCTACATCCGGCTGAAAGCCCTGAAAGCTGCCGAGTTCATCGAAAAGTTGGCGGGTAATGACGAGTACGTGTTCCATGCGCCACGCATCTTGTCGCGGCACGATGGGGGTGCAACAAGTCAATCCAGCAGCCACGCATCCGCCATCTCACCAGGCTGCAAACGCTGCTCCGGCTCCATGCGCAAGAGTGCTGTCGCACGCCCGAGTGCCATGAGCGCATGTGACTGCTGCAAGCCACTGGACTCAAAGTGCCCGCCGTTGATCTGACCTCGCAAATAATGCGGGCGATCACCCGGATTGTGCAACTCCGTAGCCACCGGCACTTGCAACCACCTTGGCTCGACATTGGCTGCGCCCATCATGCGCAGCAATGCAGGGCGCACGAAGAGCAGAAAGGTTACAAATGATGACACGGGGTTACCTGGCAGACCAAAGACAAAGGAACGGTCGCTTTTGGCAAAGAGGAATGGCTTGCCGGGCTTGACCTTCACACGCCAAAGCGCTGGCTGCATGCCGAGCTTTTGCAGTGCGGGTTTGACGTGATCGTGATCCCCAACCGAGACGCCACCACTGAGAATGACTGCATCATGCGCCGCCGTGAGTCCGGCGAGACAAGCCGTCGTGGCCTGTAAATCATCCGCGCAATGCTGTGTGGTGATTTGCGTGATGCCGAGCCGTTTGAGCATGGCAGCAAGCATGACGGCGTTTGTGTTGAAGATTTGACCAGCGGCAAGCGGACCTGCTCCCGGAGCCACCAACTCATCTCCTGTGCTCAAAATGGCTACACTTGGAGTTTTAGCTGCTTTGATGCGGTCATTACCTTGTGAGGCTAGGAGCGCGAGTCGTGCGGGCGTGAGTTGATCGCCCTTGCGAAGCATGATTTGGCCAACGCACAGGTCCACGCCTGCGCGGCGGATATTTTCGCCGAGTTCAACTGTCTCCGAGCAGGTGATCAAGTCGCCATCACGCTGTACATCTTCCTGCATGATAACTGCATCAGCTCCAAGAGGCAGTGGCGCACCGGTGAAGATGCGCACACAACAACCAGGCTCTACTTCCAAGCCAAGATCAAGACCTGCGGGCTGCTCACCGCTTAGGCGCAGAGGCCTTTGGCAATCCGCCGCGTGCAATGCATAACCATCCATCGCAGACTGGTCGAATGCGGGAATCGGCACGGTGGAGATGACATCGCGTTCGATGAAGCGATCCACTGCGGCATGTAGCGGCACGGTTTCGAGAGATCGTGGAGAAACGGCGTCCAGGATCAGTTGTAGAGCCTCGCTTTCGGAAATCATCGGATGGGCGGAGGCAGCTTGGAGAGATCCGGCGGCAGATCGTATGTGGGCAATGGTAGGGGTTCCTGTTGTGACGAAGGTCGCTGTGTTTGCTGTTGCTGTTGACTTGGGAATTCGATGGGCGGAATCAGTGGCAATGTGCCTCCAGGCATCTCGATGGGCGTGACGGGCGATGCTATAGGCATGGGCGCACCTGGGTTTGGTGGCGCGGGCAGCACATCTGATTCCTTGATCTTTTGTAGCACAAGGCTGGAAACAGTTGGCGATCCCTCCTTGATGTCAGCGGTGATGTAGTTGCCTTTGTGCTCTGGAGTGACCACGAGCTTTGACTTCACGTTATTGGAGTCCATCGCGATCAATTCCGTGCCTGCCGCAAGGCTGACCCGCTGCTCGCAATTGATGAGCACATAGCGCTGCTCGGGATTGACCATCTCAATCACGCCAATGAGCTTCGCCTGTCCGGTTCGCTTTTCAGGCTGCTCTTTTTTGGCAGATTTGCAGCCAACCAACGCGGGAAGCATTAGCAGGCAGAACAATCGGAAATGGTGCATGTGCTGATGATGCTCACGCTGAGAGTGCTGTCTAGCGACTAGCCAATAATGCCAAGCTTCTTGAGCGTGGCGGCCAACTCGGATACTTTCTCCTTCTCCATACCCACCAGCGGCAAGCGAAGCTCATCTGTGCAATGACCCGCAAGTGCCATGGCTGTTTTGATCGGGATGGGGTTGGTGGCCAGCTTGAGGAAGGCGGCAAAAAGAGGATAGTAGCGAGTGTGGATGGCCAAGGCATTGGTGTAGTCTCCTTTGAGAGCGAGTTGCACCATTTCACTGAGTGGTTTTGGGATCAGATTACCAGCCACACTGACAATTCCAACAGCCCCCACCGACATGAACGGCAGGGTCAGACCATCATCACCGGAGAGGATCTCAAAGTCCGCAGGAAGTATCTGCTTCATCTGACTGACTCGTTCAGGATTTCCGCCAGCTTCTTTGATGGAGCGAATATTCGGACAAGACTCGGCCAGCCTCACGAGCACATCGAGACCGATCTCGATGCCACAGCGGCCGGGAATGCTATAAAGCATGAGCGGGAGCTTGGTGTTATCCGCTACAGCTTTGAAATGCTGATAGAGACCTTCAGGAGTTGGCTTGTTGTAATAGGGAGCGACCTGCAGGATTGCCGTGGCTCCTGCTGCCTCGGCTTCCTGCGTCAGTTCAATGGCTTCGCGCGTTGAGTTTGAGCCAGTGCCAGCCATGACAACGCCACGACCTTTGGCGAACTCGACACTCAATTTGATCACTCGCGTGTGCTCATCGTGATCGAGCGTGGGCGACTCACCGGTGGTGCCACAAGGGACAATACCGGAGACACCATTGTCGAACTGGAAGTCGATGATGGATTGAAGCGCGGCTTCGTCGATTTGGCCGTTTTTGAAGGGTGTAACGATTGCTGTGTGTGTGCCTGCGAACATAGAAAAGGATGCGGAGAGCTTAGAGTTGAACGGTGCCTTGGAAAACGAAATCCGCAGGACCAAAGAGCGTCACATTGGTGTATTCGCTCTTGTTGCCCTCTTCAAAGCCGACTTTGAGC
>JANOBP010000665.1:0-10256 GCA_031411715.1 Verrucomicrobiaceae bacterium
TACCGGCCGCTGGTCGACGAAAACAACACCAAGGTGTTCAAACAGCTTGGCGTTGACGTGGTCGAGATGACGACCAGCTTTCACGTGGTTCGCGAGCTGATGCTCGAATCGCTCAGGCGCCGGGGCGATTTCTGCTGGCACTGCCACACTGGCATCTTCAGCTATCCCATGTGGGTCGCGATCCGTTACAACGTGCCTCTCATCTTCTGGGGTGAGCCTTCATCGGAATACACCGCCTATTACAGCTACGATCAGGCGGAGGAGGTCGATGAGAAGCGCTTCAACCGATATGTGAACCTCGGCATCAATGCGGAGGACATGTTTGTGCGTCTTGGTGGCAGTGTCGATGAGCGCGACCTCAAACCCTACACCTATCCGCCGCTCAAAGAACTGCGCCGCATCGGCTACCGTAGCGTCTGCCTTGGCAGCTACATCCCATGGGACGTCAAAATGCAGTCAGAGGTCATCGAGCGCGAACTTGGCTGGAAGGGCGATGAAGTCGAAAACGTGCCGCCGCAATACAGCTACGAGAAGATCGAGTGCTATGTGCAAGGTGTGCGGGACTACATCAAATACATCAAACGTGGTTACACACGGCCAGCGCATCTTGCGTCGATCGACATCCGCAACAACCGCATGGCGCGTGATGAAGGTCTTGACCTCATAGAGCAGTATGAAGGTAAGCGCCCACCAAGCCTCGACCTGTTTCTCGACTTCATCGGCCTCAACGAAGAGGAGTTCCTCAAAATCGCCACCAGCCACAGCGTCTCGCCGCATCACCATGATGAATCCAAGATTCAACCCGGCAAAAAGTTAGCCGACTACGATGCCTGGAGTCGCACCGGCCCCATGCCGCGTGAAGAGGCGCTGCAGCAAATGGAGCGTTGGGCCAGTCGCCAAACCGTACCGCCGGTGGTCGCACCGTAATTCCGCCGAACGTTGCATCATGGTTGGAATCATCGACTACGGCATGGGTAATCTCCTTTCCGTTTTCCATGCGGTCGAGATGGTGGGCTTTGATGCCACCTATTGCAAAACGCCAGAAGATCTCGATGCATGCGATCATCTGATCCTGCCCGGCGTCGGTGCCTTTGACGACTGCTTGCTGCATCTGCGTGCCAGTGGCTTTTTCGAGTCACTGCATGAAAAAGTGATACATCAGGCTAGACCCATCCTCGGCATTTGCCTCGGTATGCAGGCCATGGCGGCGCGCAGTTTTGAAGGAGGTGAGCATGCTGGCCTGGGCTGGTTCGAGGCGGATGTGGTGCGTCTCACGCCTGCAGACAGTGCACTGCGCGTGCCACAGATCGGCTGGAACAACGTGGACTTCACCCAAGATCACGCCATCTGCCGTGGCGTGCCAAAAGGAGCGGATTTTTACTTTGTTCATTCCTTTTGGGCTCAATGCACGCGTCCTGAACAAGTGCTCGGCATCTGTGATTATGGAGGGCCTGTCACCGCAATGCTGGCGCGCGACAACATTGTCGCGACACAGTTTCATCCTGAAAAAAGTCAGGAGCACGGCCTCAAGTTGCTGGAAAACTTCCTCCTTTGGCGTCCCTGAAACATGCTCAAGCGCCGCCTCATTCCTAAACTCCAACTCAAGGCCGTCCAACTCGGCGGGCGTGAGCGCATGGTGCTGGTGACCACGGTGAAATTCGACCATGTCGTCCAGATTGGTGAACCCATCTCTCAAGCCAAGATTTATCAAGCGCAGGCTGCTGATGAACTCATTTTTGTCGATCTTGATGCCACCAACCATCAGCGCGGCACCATGGTGGAGATCGTGCGTAAGGCCGCCGAGCAGATTTTTATGCCCATCACTGTTGGTGGAGGGGTGCAGAGCGTTGAAGACTTCCGTCTCATGCTGCAAAACGGTGCGGACAAGGTCAGTATCAACACCGCCGCCGTCCAACAACCAGGACTGATCGCAGAGGCCGCTCGCATCTACGGCGCGCAATGCGTCGTGGTTAGCATCGACTTCCGTCTCATGCCCGATGGCACTCCACGAGTTTTCACACACGGCGGCAAACAGGAAACAGGTCTGCACGCGGTCGAATGGGCTATTGAGGCCGAAAAACGCGGCGCAGGTGAACTGTTACTCACTTCCATCGACCGCGATGGCACGCACAGCGGCCTCGACATCGAAACGACGCGCCAAGTCACCTCAGCTGTGAATATTCCTGTCATCGCAGCAGGCGGCTGTGGTCTCGCCAGCCATTTCTCCTCCGGTTTCCTTGATGGTGGTGCGGATGCCGTCTCAGCTGGCACATTTTTCTGCTTCAAAGACCAGAACCCAATGCAGACCCGTGCGCACATCCGCAACGCCGGCATCCCCATCCGACTTCACACATGAGTATGATTCCTGAGCTACGCCTCGAAGGCACCAATCTCCTGCTACGCACGCTGCGGCCCGCTGACGCTGAAGGACCGTATCACCGCTGGATGAATGACAGTGAAATCACGATGCACCTGGAATCAAGGTTCGCTGCACACAGCGTGGAGGAAATCCGCAACTATATTGAGACTACTGTGAGTGATCCACTCCATATCTTCCTAGCCATCTGCCAGAAGTCCGATGGCCGCCACATTGGGAACATCAAACTTGGACCAATTACTCACCCACACCGTTACGGCGACATCGGCCTCATCATTGGCGAGAAGGACTGCTGGGGGCGCGGTTACGCCACAGAGGCCATATCCATGATCTCGGACCATGCCTTTGGTCAGCTCAAGCTGCATAAACTCACCGCAGGCTGCTACAGCACCAACATGGGATCCGCACGTGCCTTTGAGAAGGCTGGTTTTCACATTGAAGGATGCCGTGTCAGCCACTACTGGCAACATGATCGTTATGTGGATTGCATCCTGCTTGCGCGACACAATGCTGCCGAAACTATCTGATCTCACTCCCTGGCCATGCCCGCTCCATCCAAAACGATTGCCATCATCCAAGCGCGCATCAATTCCACCCGGTTACCGCGTAAGATATTCGCTGACATCGCCGGGCACCCGATGCTATGGCAGGTGGTCAATCGTGCTCGACAGGCTCAGCATCTCGATGAGGTCCTCGTCGCCACCACGACCAGTCCGGATGATGATGTCGTGGCTAAATTCTGTGAGAGCGAGGGTATCGCCGTGTTTCGCGGCAGTGAGGAAGATGTACTGGATCGTTTTTACCATGCGGCACTGAGTCGACAAGCTAGCGTGATCGTTCGGCTCACAGCAGATTGCCCATTCACTGACCCGGACGTCATCGATCAAACCATTGAGGCTTTCCAGAACTACCCAGATTGTGACTACGCTACCAATGTGTTGCGCTACACCTTCCCCGAAGGTCTCGATGTTGAGGTTTGCAGCTTCGCAGCGCTGGAGCGCTCCTGGCGCGAGGTCACCAAACCTGCAGATCGTGAGCATGTAACGCTATATATGCATCATTCCGGCCTATTCCGCACCGCGCCGAATGTGGAGCATGTTCCCGACCTCTCTGGCCGCGAGTTCGTCTGGTCCGTGGACACTGAAGTCGGGTTGATATTTGCCAAAGCCATATTCGAGGCTCTTGATGGCCGTGACTTTCGACTAGACGACATCCTGCGCCTGCTCGAAGAAAAGCCCGAACTGCTGAAAATGAACCAAGAAACCGTCATCAATTCAGGTCTCTACCGCGACCTCGCCAAGGACCCGCCCGTGCCCGTGCTGGAGCGCCGGCTCGATGCTTCCCACGCGCTTCTGGAGCGTGCCACACGGCTCATCCCAACGCGCAGCCAGACCTTCAGCAAAGCCCCCACGCAGTTTGTGCAAGGCGTAGCCCCCAATTTTATCGCCCGTGGTGAAGGTTGCCATGTCTGGGATGTGGACGGCAATGAATACATTGACTATGCCATGGCTCTGGCTCCCGTGGTGCTTGGTCATGGCGATGCCGATGTCTGCGACGCCGTCGCTACTGAAATCCGCCGGGGCACCGCATTCTCACTACCGCATGCACTCGAAGTCGAGGTCGCCGAGATGCTCGTCGAGATGATACCATGCGCAGAGATGGTGCGCTTTGGCAAAAACGGCTCAGATGCCACTGCCGGAGCTGTGCGTGTCGCACGCGCCTTCACCAAGCGTGATGTCGTAGCCATGTGTGGCTACCATGGCTGGCAGGACTGGTGCATTGGCACCACCACACGCAACCAAGGCATCCCCAAAGCCGTCTGTGATCTCACCAAGACCTTTGCTTACAACGACATCGCGAGTTTGGAGAAAATCTTCACTGAAAACCCAGGTCAGGTTGCTGCTGTGATCCTTGAGCCCACCGGTATCGTAGCGCCGAAGCCAGGCTTCCTCGAAGCCGTGAAAGAACTCACGCACCAACACGGCGCGGTACTCATCTTTGATGAAATTGTCACTGGCTTCCGCTGGAGCAATGGCGGCGCACAGCAGTTTTTCGGAGTCACACCGGATCTTGGTTGCTTTGGCAAGGCCATGGGCAACGGCTTCCCCATCGCCGCCGTCGTTGGCCGTCGTGATATCATGGAGTTGATGGATGAAATCTTCTTTTCCTTCACTTTTGGTGGGGAAACCTGTGCTTTGGCCGCCGCGAAAGCCGTGCTAACCAAATTTAAGCAACAACCCGTCATTGAGCACATCTGGAATCAAGGCAAGCGAATCCAGGACGGTTACAACGTGCTGGCGCAGACTTATGGCATCGAAAAATTCACCGAATGCCTCGGCTACGCTCCGCGCAGTGTCTCCGTCTTCCGTGACGAGAACGGCGCTGAATCATTGGTGAACAAAAGCCTCTTCCAGCAGGAGTGTCTCAAGCGCGGCATTCTCTTCACCGGTGGCCACAACCTCTCCTTCAGCCACACAGCCGCCGACGTTAGCCACACGCTGCGCGTCTATCGTACCGCGATGCAAATCCTCGCTGATGCCATCCGCGTCGGCGATGCAGCCGCCCGCCTCGAAGGCCCTCCTGTCCAAGCCGTTTTCCGCAAAGCCTAATTCTCCCACCATGAGCATTCCTTTGGAACCTAAGCCCCTGTTTCGCCCCATTTCGTTCACTGAGGCGTCGAAATACAGCCCCTGGCCCGAGCGACTCATGGGTATCATCCCTTGGACGAAGCCGCAGCGCAAGACTGAGGACATTCTGCGTGAGTACAACGACGGCTGGTATGCGTCCCTCCTTACCGCTTGGGAAAAACATACGAACACTAAGCCATCCTCCCCACTCGCTTTTTTTCATCAAATGATTAAAGACGTCTCGGCAGAGACCGAGAAAAATTACGCCGTCTATCGCACACGGCAGGATGAGGCACTCATCTCCATAGGCGATGACTTCGCAATTGGGGACCTCGTCCTGCTTTCTGAGATGTATCGCCTGATGGTGGTGCGCTTTGTCGAAGATCTCACGCAGACATACGGCATACGCACCCTAGTTGAGACTGGTTGCGGGACTGGCATCAACTTATTTTTCATCCATGCCCTTGCCGGCCTCTCCCGTTTCGTCGGTGGTGAAATATGCTCCAACGCAGTCGCTCTCGGAAATCGTATCTGCAAAGACCTCGCGCTACCTGGCAACTTCGCTATCTACGATTACCAAGACCCCGCCAGCCTGCACACACTCGTTAGTGATGTCAGGGATGACTACGCACTACTCACTTGTCACAGCATAGAGCAAATCCAAGTGCGTGAGGCAGGCTTTATCGACAGTATTCTGGCTCTGCCACATAAACCGAAGCTCGTGATTCACATCGAACCGGTGCAGTGGCATGATGGCAGTTTCTCCAGCCTCATGTGCGAGAAATACGCCACCCTCAACTGCTACAACCAAGACCTCGGTGACCTGCTTACCTCACAGGAGGCGGCAGGCAAAATCAAGGTGGTCTCTCAACGTAAGCGCTGCTTTGGTATTTCTGCCTTCAACCCCAGCAGCCTCATCGCTTGGTGCCCGGCCTGATCTGCATACCATCCTCTCCACGATGAAGGTCTTCTTCGCAGAATTTGCCGTGCCGTTTTGGTTCCGCGTAGCGGAGGACCTTCGCACTCGCTACGGTATCGAACCGGTAGCGTGGACGGCCGTTGACCGTATGCATGAGGAATTCACACGCCGATTTCCTGACGCGCATTTTCTCGATCTGGCAGATGTGAAACGAAATGTCTTTCCCGCCAACCTCGCTCATTGCCAGCATGCACCGCTGGACGCGCACTGCCGCAGTGTTTGGCAGGATATGGCACAGTTGATGTATGATCAATTTCATCGATGGGACCGCTCGGGTGATTTTTCAACACTTGAACGCACTGAACACTTCTACGAATCCTTGGTCTTCTGGAACGGTCTGCTTGAGCATTTGAAGCCGGACGCGATCATTTTTCGAAATGCACCCCATGCTATCTACGACTTGATTCTGCTCGGCCTCGCACGCAGTCGCGGGATCACCACGCTGATGTTTCACCACACCAGCATTATCCCCTACACCATCATCACCAGCGATCTGGACCGCGGATGCAATCCCCTGCATGAGGGCCTGCGCATGGCACGCTGGGAGCGGGAGGCTGGTCGCAAGGCGGCCACTGAACGCCTGAAGCCAACCGTGCAGCCGCAGGTTGATAAAATGCGCCTCTCATACACCGATGCCGTGCCTTGGTATCAGCGCTCGTCCATCGCCAGCATCCATATGGGTTGGACAAGACAACGGGTAAGGGAGACTGCCAAAAGTTTGTGGCGAGCATTTCGGCGCGATCTAAAAAACTGGCTGCGCCGTCGCACGGATAAAACCCGCAGTCCGGTGAACACTGGCTCCATGGCCAAAGAACGTGGCCGTACTCTACGCGACTCATTTTTCGATCCGTTTGCCAATTTCCGCAGCCATCTATCTCGTATGCGTGAGCGTTCTTTAGTCCTCAGGCTGCGCGCTTGCTACCAGTCCCTGAGCTCACAGAGCAGCCCGATCGTCGAAGGCCCTTATGTTTATGCTGCCCTAGGCTTCCAGCCAGAAGCCACAACGAACCCCCATGGCGGTATTTTTGCACAGCAGTTGCTCATGGTGAACTCGCTGGCCAACGCGCTGCCCGAAGGCTGGCAACTCGTTGTGCGCGAACACCCAGCTCAGTTTAACTGGGACTTTGTCGGCTACGTCTGCCGCAATCAGGAATTTTACCGACTACTCGCACAAATGCCGCGCGTTCATCTGGCTCCACTGACTGCCGATCCGTTCCTTCTTATGGATAACTGCCGCGCCGTTGCGTGTCTGGTAGGCACCACCGGTTGGGAAGGAATAGCACGTGGCAAGCCTGCACTCATTTTTGGCGACATCTGGTATGACCGCTGCCCCGGTGTGTTCCGAGTGCGAAGTTATGAAGACTGCCGTAACGCGCTCAAAGTTATCGCAAAAGGCTTCACCTCCGACCCTGATTTAGTGCATGACTACATCCAGGAACTGGAGTTCTCCGCGGTCACCGCTGGTGGTGACCTTGAAGTGGCCCCGCCGGAGGTTCCCACCTCAGATGCCGAGATCACCGCCATGTCAGACATGATGGCGCGCATCTTTGGCCGCCCACCAGCCTCATCCCCGCGCATCCATCTGCGTGCGCTGGCCACCTGATCTTGCGGCATGCTCTTCAACTCGCTGGCCTTCCTGATTTTTTTCCCGCTGGTCACGGCGCTGTATTTCCTGCTGCCTCATCGTGCGCGCGTGTGGCTGCTGCTCGTCGCGAGCTGCCTGTTCTACATGTGGTTCGTCCCGCACTACATTCTGATTCTCGGCTTCACCATCGTGGTCGATTATTTTGCCGGGATCTGGATCGAAAACGCGCCCGCGCATCGCAAGCGACTCCTGCTCGCCCTCAGCATCATCGCCAACGTCGGCGTACTGGCGGTCTTCAAGTACTTCAACTTCATCAATGGCAACCTCGCTGCCCTCGCGCAGGCGCTGGACTGGAACTACGGCATCGCCAATCTCGAAATCCTGCTCCCCATCGGCTTGTCCTTCCACACCTTTCAGGCCATGAGCTACACCATCGAGGTCTGCCGCGGTCACCAGAAGGCGGAGCGCGATTTCGGCGTCTATGCGCTCTATGTGATGTTCTACCCGCAACTCGTCGCGGGCCCCATCGAGCGGCCGCAAAACCTGCTGCACCAGTTTCACGAGCCGAAGACTTTCAGCTACGAGGACGCCACGACCGGTCTGCGCCTGATGGCCTGGGGCTTCTTCATGAAGTGCTTCGTGGCCGACCGGCTGGCCATTCTCGTCAATCAGGCATTCGCCCAGCCTGCGGAGACACACGCAGGCCTTTTGATCCTCTCGTCCGTCTTCTTTTCCTTCCAAATCTACGGTGACTTTGCCGGTTACTCGCTCATCGCCATCGGCTCCGCCCGCGTGATGGGTTTCCGGCTCATGCAGAACTTTGACGCGCCGTATTTTTCGTCCGGCATCGGCATGTTCTGGCGGCGCTGGCACATCAGCCTCTCGACGTGGTTTCGCGACTATGTGTTCGTGCCGCTCGGCGGCAGCCGCGTGTCGCTGGCACGGCGTTGTCTCAATCTGATGGCCGTTTTCGCCCTCAGCGGCCTCTGGCACGGTGCCAGTTGGACTTTTGTCATCTGGGGCGTGCTGCACGGCCTTGCGGTCATTTTTGAGCTGTTGCTCTCCAAACCCGGCAATGCGCCGAAATCGCGATTTGGCGCATTTTGGCGCACACTGGCCGTGTTTGCCTTCGTGACTGTCGCGTGGGTGTTTTTCCGCGCGGAGAATTTCGAGCAAGCTTGGGCAATTTTGAGTGGCATGGGGCAAAACTGGAGCCTTGGCAGCTCATGGAAGGAATTTTTTGCCTCACCTGTCTTTACGGGTGCCCCTGGAGGTAAATATCTCCACACTTCTATCATCGCCATTATACTCATGCTACTTGGAGACGCACTGCATTGTAGATGGCCGGAAATGCGCTGGCTCTCGGAGCGCCCTTGGTGGATACGCTGGCCAGTTTACTACATTTTGGTCTTCACAGTAGTTCGCTACGGTGTTTTTGGGCAGCAGCAGTTCATTTATTTCCAGTTCTAATGTCTCCTTCCGGCAAGTTCCTACTCAAATGCGCGGCGCTACTGCTGCCATTCGCCATACCGCTGGCCTTTCCCGCACTGGCGCTATGGGGGGCGGGCGAGTTTGTCTCTCAGGAGGAAGTGTTGCGCCGTCAAAGCGAGGAAAGCACGGATGTGATCACTGGTTTAGCTTTCAGCAATCCCTGGCGGACCTTCAAACTTGATGCCGCGCGTCACCGTCGGGCGGAGATCCTTGTTTTAGGCAGCTCCCGCGCGATGCCACTGCGTTCTATTTGGTTTGAGCAACCAACACAGTTCTACAATGCCTGCATGGGTGTCTCCGTTCTCTGGCATCATGAGGAATTCCTTCGCCGCCTGCCACAAGATGCGCTACCAAAACTTCTCATCCTCGATCTTGACCAGTGGGATCTAAACGAGAACTCCAGCACCGTGGATTCCAAGGAGCGCGTAGATCCATTTCAACATACTGCTCAGGAGCCGTTGCGACTCATTCAGGAACGTTGGAAGGAAATCTACCGCATGTATAACGAGGGACGTTTCACCCTTTCGGACATTGTTTCCAACTTATTTGACCGCCGTTTCATTGGCCTGACCGCGCTCACACAACGCGCTGGTTTCCGCAATGACGGCAGCCGAGTGGACCCTGCGATGTTTGACACAGCCCATCCTGCCCCTGGAGTTCATGACCCTGAGTATAAAGATGCTATGAACCGGATCGAAAAGGGATCCACGCCTGGCACGAGCCGTTACGAGCACGGTCGCGAGGTCAGCGCGGAACGCTTGGCAACGTTGCGCAGCTTATTGGCATTCTGCAAAGATCGCGACATTCACGTGGCCGCGTTCATGCCACCTTTCGCCCATAAACTTATCGAAGTTATGCGAACGAAGGGCGCTGATTACGCCTACTTCTTCAAGCTCAATGACACCCTGCAGCCGATCTTCCGCCAGCACGGTTTCACCCTCCTTGACGCCAGCGATATTCACTCCCTGGGCCTCGACGACATCGAAGTGTGCTACAGCGACGGCTATCACAGCTCGGAAAAGGCCTATCTGCGCATACTCATCGAGCTGGCCCGTGCCGATAAAGAAATCCGCGCACGCGTTAATCTGGCTGCGTTGGAGACTCTGTTTGAAAAAGCCACCGCACCACTGGTTGCACCTGAATTGTGAATCAGTATGCCCAGCGTTGACACTATTTCTCCCGACGCTGATACTCAGT
>JANOBP010000666.1:0-8222 GCA_031411715.1 Verrucomicrobiaceae bacterium
TGGCGTGAGAATGGCAAGGCAGAGTTCTACACTCACGTGCCAGCGGCCAATCAATATGATCCTGGCGACCGCTTTTGGTGGAACACCGAGGGCTATCAAGCGCAGTTCGTGCCAGGGCGTTGGCATCACATCGAGATGCACTATCGCCTGAACACGCCGGGACAGTTTGATGGGCTCATGGAAGGTTGGTTCGACGGTGTGAAGGCCGCACACTATCCCGCCTTCTACTTCCGCGATGCGCCCACGGCTTCGATGAAGATCGCGTGGGTCTTTTTCAGCACCTTCTTCGGTGGCAGCAGCAGCGATGCCTGGAACGCAGCGAAAAACGAGCACGCAACCTTTGATGAGTTCATCGTCTCCAACCGACGGATTGGCTATCCCGGTAAACCGCTCGACGTCGATGCAGACAAACTGCCCAACGCCTGGGAGATCGCCCACTTCGGCACCGACAGTGCCGCCCGTTCCACGGACGACGCGGATGGCGATGGTAGCATTAATCTGGACGAATACATCACAGGAACGGATCCCAACAGCCAGTCGGATTTCTTCAAAGTCACCAACGCTGCTCTTGGCACCAACTTCTCTCTGACCATTCTTGGAAAAGCCGGGCGCCGATACATTTTGGAGCGCAGCAGCCTGCTCACTGGTGGCACTTGGACTGCCATCTTCACTAGCGCGATCATGGCCAGCGACGTGGTATTGTCTATTACAGATCCCAATCCACCTGCCGACAAAGGATTCTATCGAGTGCGGGCTGAGGTCCCTTGAGTTCAAAATGGTCAAACGAAGGGCTGTCGCACTCAAGCAAGCCCGAAAGTCAGGACACCAGAGGCAGCGGACGCTTTTGCGTCGCGCTTTGGAAGGCTGTATCTACGATTTGTTGACCGATGCGCGAGATGTCAATGCGCAGTGGGCCGATCAGTGGTGCTCCAGTTTCTAGGTGGTGGATGACGTGCTCGATGGGGTTGCGATTCGGAGCGGTCACTGGATCGACTGGTATGTCGTAGCCTTCAGGACGGCTGCGGGTTTGCACGCGGATGGGGGACTCGTAGTCGTAGCAGGAAATGGTTCCCTCCGTGCCTTTCAGGACGAAGCCGCACTTGGGTTGCGGCTGGTGTGTCCATGGGTCCGTGAAGGTGCCCCAGCGGGTCTCAGATTTGCTAAGCCCAAAGCTATAGCGAATGATGGCGATGGCGTGTTCATCGACTTCCAGCCCCTTGGGTTCATCCCAGATGCAACTGACTTCGAGAGGGGCTTTGCCTCCGAGATGCCAGGTGCCGAGGGTGGTGCCATAGCCCATGTAGTCGAGCAGCGAGCCGCCGCCTTGGGCTGCGCTATAGAACCAACTGGCGGCTTTCTCCGCCGCACTTGGCTCCTTGTCGATCTTGTCAGCACCGTGATAGAGCGGGCCGCGGTTGCCACCGTGATGATGAAACTCACGCACCTCACCGATGAGGCCTTCTTGAATCAATCGATGAGCGGTTTGCTGCCCGGCGTCCCACACGAGTGGCCAGTTGACGGTGAGTAACTTGCCATGGGGCTTCATCGCTTCGATCATGCCGTCTGCTTCTAGCAGAGAGCCCGCGAAAGGTTTCTCCATGATGATGTGCGTTCCAAATGCAGCGATCTTGGCCACCCACTCGCCATGCTTGGATGCAGCAGGGCAGAGGATGACGATGTCTGGTTTGGTCTTCTCCATGCACTCACGCGGATCGGTGAAAACCTGCTGCTCACTGAGGCCGAAATTCCGCGCCGCGTCAGCCATGCGTGCGGGTTGCTCATCACAAATGCCAACGATTTCAGCATTGGGGTGCTCAAAGGTCTGCCGGAGTAGATCACCCATGTGGAAGTGATCGAAGTTGATGCCAGCGATGCGCCAAGGTTTGTTCATAGAGCGTGGTGATAAGCGTGAGATCCGTTAAGCAGCAAGACGAAAGAGCTTCCTGGAGTTTTCGAAGAGGATTTTTCTTTCGATGGCTTTGCTGGAAGCCAGTTTACGAATGGCAGCGATCGTAGCGGCACCTTGGCAGCCGGGACCACGACCCAAGTGATCCGCACAGTCGCTGCCATAGAGGATCTTGTCTTGATGGCGGTCAAAGAAGCCGCGCGTGTGCTCCTCATCACGCGTCAGGGCCAGCAGGCCGCTGCCAGCGGACATGTCGGCGAACATATTCGGGTAATCGGACAGGTAACGATCCGTCAGGCCTCCGGGCGTGATCTTGCCTTTGGGGTAATTGACTTTCGGGTCGTGATTTTTGTCGATATTGCCCCAAAAAGCCTGCGCATGGCCGATGAAGTTGGTATTGGGAAATTTGGCCAGCATGGTGTGAAAACGGTCGTAGCCGAGGTTGTAGGTCAGGTGCTGAAAATGCAGCAAAATGGGCACCTTGTAGGCTGCGGCCAGTTCATAGAGCTTTTGGCTCTCAGCAGAGTCGCATTCGACCATGAATTTCTGTTCACCGATCATGCAGGCCCCTTGCTTGAGCCACTTCTCGATCTCAGCGGGTGCCGTGGCGAGGTCGGTGACTTCATTGGCGGCCCAAAGGTAGCCATCGGCGTGTGCCTTGGCAAAATCACGCGCGGCTTCGGTGGTGGCGCATTTGGCGGCTAGGCCATTCGACTTGCCTTGGTGCGTGGAAGGCCTCTCCATATAAGTGCCAGCAGGTAGAATCATCGTGGTGGTGACGCCCATGGCCTTTTGGTGCAGCAAAAGATGCTCATCTGTGCGCAGGTGGTAATTCATGTGCTGGTGGATGTCGATCACGGGCTCTGCGGCGGATTCTTGTGCGCAAAGGCGCGAGCAAGCGGCTGCGAGTGTCGTGGATACAAAGGTGCGGCGGCTGGTGGTGTGCATGATGATTTACTACGCGGCAGAAGAGCGGAACTGACGCCTGATGATCACGGAGATGGCATTTTCAAAGCAACCAGCGTGTTTCCGCCAAAACCGCCTTCAAATCAGTTGTCGAATGAGCGTGGTAGGGGACCGTACCAAGTGAAATGGACCCAGTTACCTCTTCTTGTCGCAGCCACACTCATCATCGGCATGGTGTGGATCTTGTTTGATACCTCACGCGCGGTGCCATCTCCCAGCAGTGGCAGCAGTGGAGACGTAGCGGCAGCGATCCGCCGTTCCACCAATGCGCGTCCGGTAATGGTCGAATTTTACGCCGACTGGTGTGGCCCTTGCCGCATCGTGGGCCCGCTGGTGGAAGAATTTGCCAACGATATGCGCGGCAAAGCGGAAGTGCTCCGCGTGAATGTGGATGACAATCAGGCACTCGCTCAAGAATACAGTGTGCGCAGCATTCCCTCGTTCATCGTCTTCAAGGGCGGCCGTGCCGTGGCACGTGAGACCGGTGTGATCTCCAAAAGCCAAATGCGCACAATGCTTGGATTTTAGCTCATGAATGAAGTTGGGCGGTGAGAACGGCAAGGCATTGGCCACAGCGTCAGTGAGCGAGGCTTTTTGCCCGTGGGCTCTTTGGTTGTGATTGACGGGTCAAGTGTGCGCAGCATCCTCATCGCGATGACGTCTGCACAAATCACCGCCGAAAAATTGATCCGCACTTACTATGAGACCTTCAACGGTGGTGACCGTGAGGCCATGCTGGCGCTCCTTGCTGAAGAAGTGGCGCATGAGATCAATCAAGGTGGCTGTGAAGTGGGGAAGGGGAGGTTTCGGGCGTTTTTGGAGCGGATGGATCGTTGCTATCGTGAGCAGGTGGTCGAGCTCGTTGTTTTTGCGGATGAAACCGGCGCGCGGGGTGCGGCAGAATTTTTTATTGAGGGCAGTTATGTGACGACAGACGAAGGATTACCGCCAGCCACGGGGCAACGTTACAGGCTGCGAGTCGGAGCCTTTTTTGATCTCTCAGGAGGTCAGGTGCAGCGTGTGACCAACTACTATAACCTCCAAGACTGGCTGCGGATGGTCACGGGATAGTTTTTTTCTGCTGCACATTTTCATTTCCGTCTGCGCCTTGCACCTGTTAGTCTAGCAACGCATGAATCCGACTCAGCGAATCAAGCGCCCATCTTCCGTCACGGTGGGTGAGTTTTTTCAAGCCAACGAAAAGGTGCTCAAGCTCAAACTCGTGGGGAGTGAAGCTGGCTTCGTGCGCAAAATCAGCGAGCCCTCCGTCAATCGTCCGGGCTTGGCACTTTCCGGCTTCTTCACTTACTTTGCCTACAAGCGTGTGCAGGTCATCGGTAACTCAGAACACTCGTTTTTGGAAGGCTTGGAGCCTAAGCTGCGCGCGGCACGCTTTAGCCAGCTATGCTCATGGGAGATCCCCTGCATCGTCGTCGCACGCGGTCATCGCATTGAGGATGAACTCGTAGATATAGCCAATGCCGCGGGCATCTCGGTCTTCCAGACCAGCATGGTGACGATGAAGTTTCTCAACGCTGCCACGATCAAGCTGGACTGGGCTTTTTCGCCTTCCCAACTCGTCCACGGCTGCATGGTCGATGTGCAGGGCATCGGGGTGCTCATTCAGGGTGAAAGCGGTAGTGGTAAGAGTGAGAGTGTCATCGGTCTGCTTCAGCGTGGGGCCAGTCTGGTGGCGGATGATGCGGTGCGGTTGAGGCTTATCGAGGACCGTGAGGTCACTGCCTCTTCGCCAGAAATGACTCGCGGGATGATCGAGATTCGCGGTCTAGGCATCTTGAATGTCGCTGCGCTTTTTGGCGTCGGTGCGGTGCGCTTGACCAAAAGACTCGATCTCATCGTCAATCTGGTGCATGGCCAGAAGACTGAGGACTTGGAGCGTGTCGGCACAACTACAGAGATGCGTGAGGTCATGGGCCAGTCGATTGCCACGGTCAGCTTGCCCGTTGAGCCAGGTCGAGATGTGGCCGGATTGATCGAATTGGCAGCGATGAACCACAAACTGCGTGCCTTTGGCTACAATAGTGCCGTAGAGTTTGATCAAAGGTTGTTGAAAAAGATGACGGATGAACAATTAGGTTAACTCGCCTCCTGCCAGCCACTACATATGAGCATCCAGAAAGAATTCACGATCCGCAACAAGATGGGTATGCATGCACGCCCAGCCGCGCAATTCGTGAAGCGTGCCAGCAAGTATCAGTGCGACATCTGGGTGGAGAAAGATGAAGAACCGGTCAACGGCAAGAGCATCATGGGACTGATGATGCTGGCGGCAGGACGTGGTGAGGTTGTTAAAATCATCACCGAAGGTGTGGATGCCGAAGCCGCGATGGCGGATCTCGAGGAACTGGTGTCGTCAGGCTTTGGTGACGTGGAGTGAGGTTACTTCAAAGCCGCTACGAGCACGGACTCGAAAGTCTCAGCCATCTGCGTGGCGGTAAAGTGAGCGCGGATGTTGGTCATGCCGGTTTTGGCGAGTTGATCGCAGCGGTCACTGTCGAGGAGGAGGCTTTCGAGGGCGGTGGCAAGTGATTCGACGTTATCGGGCTCGCAAAGGATGCCGCCGCCGGTTTTTTCGATGAGTTCCGGGAAGGCACCGTGTTTTGGCTGCACGACTGGCACGCCGCTGGCGATGGATTCGATGACGTAGAGGCCGAAGGCTTCGCCGTAGGTTGCAGGGACACTGAAGACGGTGAGATCGCGGAAGAAGTGGACTTTTTCTTTGAAGTCGAGGTTGGGTCGCCATTCGACGCGGCCATCACATCCAGCGGCTTTGAGCTTGGCCTGAAGGCCTGCGACGTATTTTTCGTCGGCGGCAGTCTTGGCTCCGCCGATGAGCAATTTGAGGCGCGGGATGCTGCCGCGCTTCACGAGGGCGATGTAGGCATCCACGAGGGTGGTCAGGCCCTTGCCGTGGATCATGCGGGCGAAGTAGCCGATGGTGGGCCAGTTAGGATCGGGCGCGGCAGTGGTGAAGCTGGTGGCGTCGATGCCGTTGTGCACGACTTGGATTTGGTCGGCCGTGGCGTCGAGGCGCTGGCGCATGAGATCGGCGTAAAACTGGCTCGGCGCGACGAAGCGGCGGATGCTGCGGGCATTTCGCCGCATGGCGTCCCAGCATTGCTCGCGGTAAGGATCTGGCAGAGTGTCGAGGAAGCTGTCTTCACCTTGAAGCGAGCAAACAACGGGAATACCGAGCTCTTTTTCAATGGTGGGAGCGAGGCCGGAAAGCAGGCTGTTGGAGAAGGAGATGACGTCGATTTTTCCTTCACTGCGAATCCAGGCGATGAGTTTTTTCCATTCGCCCCACTGGCGACCCTCCGTGCCGAGGAGGCTCCCGAGGGCCATTTCGCCGAGAGCTTTGGCGCTGGTCATGCCCATGCGTCGTGAGGCTTTGCGCAAGAAGTCGGGGCGGTTCAGCCAGTTGTGAATGAAGCGCGGCATGTGGTGGAACCACGTGAACTTCTGCTGCAAAAAGAGCGAGATGCCGCCGATCTGCACCGCCTCTTCTTGCGTGCCGAATTCACGATCCGTAACGAGCGGAAGATAGAGCGGCACCATCATGGCATCATGGCCGCGCACGCGGAGGGCCTTGATGAGGGCATGGTCACGCAGGCAGGAGCCACAGTGGAAGCTGCCGGTGCCAGGAGTGAGGTGAAGGATGCGCATACGAAGTTCGAATAGGACTCATGTGCCCCATGAGTCACATAGGACCTATGAACGGGGGGAAGGATCAAGTCTCCGCCAGCCCACGTGCCATCACGACCTTGCCGGTGCGAACGGTTTCGACGATGTCGAATTTGCTCAGCAGGCGCATGGCGGCATCGAGTTTGTCGGTGTTGCCGGCGATGAGGGCGATTAGGCTGTCGTCTTGGAGATCGACGGTCTTGCCGTTGTAGTGCTCGATGACTTGAAGGATCTCGGTGCGCTCGGACGCGCTGGCGGCGACTTTGATGAGGACGAGTTCTTTGGAGACGGCGTCGCGGTCGGTGTGCTCGATGCAGTGGATGACGTCGATGAGTTTGTTCACCTGCATGATGATCTGATGCAGGCCTTCGGGATGGCCGCTGATGCCGATGGTCATTCGGCTGAAGCGCGGATCGCGGGTCTGGGAAACGACGAGAGACTCGATGTTGAAGCCACGACGGCTGAAAACGGCGCAGATGCGGCCGAGGACGCCTGGCTGGTTGTTCACCATGACGCTGAGCGTGTGGATGTTGATGATGTCAGCCAGTGGGGCAGGCTTTTTGTCGGTGGTGGCGGGGATGCGGTCGGACATGGCGTGTGACGTGGAGGTTTGTTGAAAAGAGGATCGTGGGTGTGGCGATGGGAAGTGCTCAGTGCTCAGTGCTCAGTGCTCAGTGCTCAGATCAAAGAGGTCAGGCAGCGAATGCGAAGACTTAGCACTCGGCACTGAGCACTGAGCGCTTGATTTCGAGCTGGCTGAACCGCTTCCAACCGCCTTGAGTCGTTCGGTGGCGATCTGGATGTAGTTGGAGTCCTTTTCGATGCCGATCCACTTTCTTCCGATGCGTTTGGCAGCGGCGGCGGTGGTGCCGGAGCCGAGGAAGGGGTCGATGACGAGGTCGCCGGAGTCGGTGGAGCAGGCGATGAGCTTTTCGATGAGGTTGAGGGGCTTCTGCGATGGGTGGCCGCATTTTTCCTTAGAGATGCCTTTCAAACTGGGCACGCGGAGAATGTTGGTGGCGAACTTGCCGGCTTCGAGATGGGCACGACGTGCATCCATGTCCTTGTAGCGCTTGTCTTTGAGATAGACCTCAATGGTCTTGGCATCGTAGGGAATACGCACGGCGTCTTTGTTGAACTTCACGCTTTCGCCTTTTCGCAGCACGAGCACCATCTCGTACTGCGGGGTGAAGCTGTCCCGCCTCTCGTCATAGCCCACCGCACGATCCCAGATGATGAGGTCGTGAAACTGGTGCTGCTGGGTGAGGCGTGACATGAGGTGGAGGAAGGTGTGCTCGCGTTTGCCTAATTGGCCAAAGATGAAGGCGAGGCCGTCATTGCGCAGGACGCGCATGGATTGCGCAACCCACCCATCACACCAGGTGAGGTAGTCGGTGGCTGTTTTCCATTGCGTGTCCCAGGCTTCATTTTCGAGAACATTAAAGTAAGGCGGATCGGCGATGATGGCTTGAGCGACGGAGTCGGGGAGTTTTTGGAGTTCCTGGAGGGCGTCGCCGTGAATGACTTGGTTGGTTTTCATCGGCGCATCATCGGGCAGCATGAGCCCAGGCTATAAAGCCTAGGCTACGACGATTAGGTCGAACCGGTGGGTTTCTCCATCTTGTGCTTCGGTGCTTCGGTGAGC
>JANOBP010000667.1:0-9623 GCA_031411715.1 Verrucomicrobiaceae bacterium
AGATCATAGGGCGTGAGTTTGTCCACGATGATGAAGCTGACGATGAAGACGACGACGCCGAGCAGGGCGTAGATGAGTGAACTGATGAGGATGTGGGTGTCCATAGGGTTTGATGTTGGATGAATTGAGTGTTGGGAATCACTTATGGAAGCCGCCGCCCGAGAACCAGCCACCACCGCTGCTGGAGGTATTGATGGCGGGACGGTAGCGGTAACTGGTATTGGAGTAGCTGCTGCGGTTGGCCGTGGAGGTGAAATAGTTCCATCCACGGGTATTGGCCAGCGTCAGATAGCTGCATGAAAGGAGAGCAAGTGCGGTGTAGATGGGATGTTTCATCTGAGTGTTGAGTTGGGTTTAATCGTCGCTGTCAGTGTCGGCACCGTCATCGCTGTCGGATGAGGTGTAAGAGCTAAAATCACTCTCCATCCAGCGCTGCTTTTCAAAGCTAGAGGAGCGGATGAGAAGCCACAGGGGCCAGAGAGCGATGGGGATGAGACCGAGCCAGAAATTCGACCAGAAAAGACCGCCACGCGTCGCCGAGAGCTGGATCGGAGCCTGCGTCACAAGGGGCGATGCATCAGGCTCAAAGCGGAAGTAATACTTACCAGCTGGCACGGCGGGTAGGGTGATGTCATGGCGCTGCTCACTAGAGCTGTTGTTGTAGTTGGTCATGGGCAACATCAGTGGGATGCTGCTCTGCGTTTCGGCATTCACGAGTGAGCCTTTGAGGGCGAGGTAGCCGCCTGTGGGCACGCCGTTGGCTTGTGAACTGACTTTCAGCGGCGCGTAGCCGCCATCGAGTGTGAAGGGCTGAGTGACGAGGGTTTTATCGAGCGCGCTGGCGTCTTTTTGATACGAGAGACCTGCTTCGAGCACTTTCTTTTGATTGGCGAGACCAAGACAGCAGATCTGGATCAAGATATATGCAGCAAGCAGGAAGAAAAATGGCAGGCGCGCCTCCCGCCAGCGTTGCATGTGGGGATTTGGAGCATTGAGATAGCTTCCAGTTGGAGATGGGAGCTTGCTACCATCGCGGAAGAAAGCGCGTTGGACTTCGAGGTAATCCACATACTCGCCGCCGGACCACGCGACCTCATTGAGCTGCTTGCTGAACTCGCTGGAGAGCACGCGCGGCGGGGAGATGTAGTCGGTAAGCTGCACGCGCTCTCCGACTTTGACACGCCAATAAAATTCCCCCAGCACATCCGTGGTGGTGACTTCTTCACGCGCAAACATGGCAAAGCGCTCACCATCCCACTGCTCGTTCGTGTGGTGGCCTGGCAGGATGCGAACAAAGGACCAATGGCCACGGAAGGTGACCAGGAAACGGAATCCGAGCCATGGATTGAAGAGCAGAAACTCCTCCCAAAAGACCCATCTGTCCTTCCGCCGCATGAATCCGATGACCTCCCAAATATCGCCAAGGAACAGGCCACGCGTGCCAATGGGGATGATCGGTCGAAGTCGGAGCGTGGTTTGCACCACCTTGCCAATGGCGGCGAGCGTGGGCTGAGAGCTATCAAGAATGGTGCCGCAGGAGCCGCAGACAGCAGACATCGAGAGGCCTTCCGCGCGAATATTAACGGGCGCGGCGCAGTTAGGGCAGTTGGTAGCGGTGCTTTGATTTCTGGTGATGGCTGCGTGCTCCTCCCAACCGGGGACTTTGCGCAACTCGGTGAAGTTCAACTCTTCAAACTGCGCGTAGTGGCCTTTGAAGAAGGTGTTACCCGCAGCAGTGATCTCAATGCTGCCAAAATTTCCCTGCGGGCCAGTGAGATCAACCCCGAAACGCTCGGCACCCGCCTGAACAGCGAAAGGCAACTCACCTTCCGCGGCGATGCACTTCGCGCGCTTCACATCATTCACGAGCCATGAATCATAGGCGATCTTTAAACGAGCGCCCGCAGCCGGTGCATCGTGCATGCCATCCAGTTCCGCAGCCTTTTGCTCAAAGCTGACCATGTAAAAGCCCATCGCCTCGGCCACCCAACCGATTTTGCCCTGACCGAAATCCGCGCACCACTCGCTCCAACTGCCATCCTGCCAATGCAGTCTCAAACGGCCGATCAAAGTGAAGGCACGGCCATCAAAGTAGCCCTTCGTGCCGATTTGCAGGGGTGACAAATCCTGCGGCAACTCCGCCATCTGGCCAAAGGTTTCCAGATTGAAGTCACGCCTGACAATGGAGGAGCGGCAGTGCTCACAAACGGCAAAAATAGCGATGGAGGACCGAAACGGCACAGGTGCGCCGCATTGCGGGCAATCGTAACGTCGGCTGTCGTGCTGCGTGCTGGTAGCTTCCACGGCGCGGAGTGAAGCGGATGCCGTATCATTTGGCAAGAGTGCGATGGTTGCAAATCACGCAGATTTTTCAAGGCGTGACAAAAGGTGGGACATGATCAGCGCGAAGATTTCAACGTAGGATGGTTGTCCAACTCCTCCAGTTTGAATCGAACGCTGACGACATAAGCCTCTTCTCCCGCCGTCCAATGCCCGTAGGTGGTGGTAACGAAGGTGCCATCGGGCAGGAGTTCGACGCCGGGATAGGTCGTGTCCTGGCCTTTGGTGTTGTCCATGATGCGGACACGATACTGGCCTTCGGTGCCGTTGACGATGTCGTCGTATTTGCCGACCCAGCCCACCCAGTCGCCTTTGGTGGCACTAACGTGTGTGGTATCGCGGAAGCTGATGAAGAGACGACCATCGGGTGCGTATTTCGCGACGTGGCGGTCGCCGGTGAGCGCAGCGGGCAGTTCTTTCGGCTCGCTCCAGCTCAGGCCTTCGTCGTTGGAGAAGATGACGAAGGAATTGTACTTCCGGCTATTCTCACGCAACAGTACAGCGATCTGTTTGCCATCGGGCGAGCGCAAGGCGCCGGGTTCGCAGAGATTCGCATCAGGCAACATCGCGATGGGCGCGGGCACACTCCAGGTGAGGCCGCCGTCTTTAGAAAGCGTGGTGTAAACCCAGAAGCGCCAAGGTTTGGCCGTCGAGGAGCTATAGTCGGATGAGTGCGGGCTTTTGATGCGGTACTTCTCCACATCACCGCCGCGAATGAATCGACCATCGTCATGGAAGAAGGCCATGTAGTGCCCGGGCGTCTTCAAATCAATCACCGTGGCCATTGTCACGACGCCGCCAAAAACGCCGATGGATTTCAGCTCGCTCCAGTTCGCGCCATCATCTTCGGTGGCGGCCATGCGGATGGGATAGAGACCGCTGAACATAATGATGCGCTTCTTTCCGGCCGCATCGACCACTCGGTGTAGCGTGGGCACCTCCAGCGAAGTCTCCCAGTTCTTCGGCGTGGGCAAACGATCACTCCAAGTAAGGCCCGCGTCGTTGCTGCGCTTATAAACGATGGCTCCGCGTCCATGGCCCTTTGGATAGACCGTGAGCATCGTCTTGTTGTCCTCGAGCAACACAGTCGTGGGATGGCCAAGATACTGGCCTTTCTCTCGATCCACGATCACTTGGCGCTGCGTGTCACCGCTGATGTCCACGATGGGAATGGTGTAACCTGGAGCGAGCTTCGTTTTGAGGTTCTTTGGCGGTGCGAGCGTGACGTCAGCTTTTTGGAGCTTGGTCTGGGCCAAAGCAGGAGTGACGAGCAGAAGGAGGGCGAGGAGGCGGTGCATGGTGAGAGGCAAACGCCGCTCAGCCCCGCACATTTGCAGCGGCTTAGGCGAGGATGTTTTGAACCACTTTACCGCCTAACAGGCCGGTGAGGCGGATGCGGCGTCCACCGCTGACGACGGCAAGGTTCTCATGATCGAGACCGAGCAGATGCAGGATCGTGGCGTGCAGATCACGGAAGTGCACTTTTCCATCGACCACCTCACTACCGTTTTCATTCGTGCTGCCATGCACATGGCCGGGCTTCACGCCGCCACCGGCCATCCAGAAGGTGAAGGCGCGGTGCTGATGCCCGGTTTGATCCTTGTCCTGGCCCGGTGTGAGGCCTGGACGACCAAACTCACCACCCCAGACGACGAGCGTGTCCTCCAGCAGGCCGCGCTCATCCAAATCTTCGAGTAGCGCGGCGATGGGCGCATCGGTGGTGGCGCAGTTGGCCGTGAGATCACGACGATGATCGGTGTGTTGATCCCAGCTTCCATGCGTGATCTCGATGAAGCGCACGCCAGCCTCGCAGAAGCGCCGCGCCAGCAGGCACTGGCGGCCAAAGTCGCTACCTTTGCAGGTGCCAGCGGAGAAGTTTTTACCCACTCGATAGCGCTCGAGTGTGGCTTTTGATTCCTTGCTCAGATCGAGCAACTCGGGAGCCGCCGCCTGCATGCGGAAGCCGAGCTCCATCGTCTGAATCACGCCTTCAAGCTGCGCATCGGCACCTCGTTGCCCGAGATGCTCACGATTCATCGCCTGGATGAGGTCGAGCTGCCGACGCTTCACATTGAGCGGCAGATGATCACCGCGGATGTTGCTGATCGTGGCCTGGCTCATGTCCTCGCCATTCACGCCGATGGGTGTGCCGCCAAAGACGGAGGGGAGCTGTGCAGCGGCATATTCGGCTGGCTTTGCCGTGTTGAAGCTGATGAACCCCGGCAGGTTCATGTTTTCTGTGCCAAGACCATACGCCACCCAAGCCCCCATGCTCGGGCAAGGCCTCAAACGGTCGCCAGTGTGCAATTGCAGCATCGACTGTGCGTGGATGCTTGTATCAGCAGTCATGCCGTTGAGCACGCAAAGCTTGTCCGCATGACGTGCGATGTTGGGCAGCAGATCGCTCACCCACAGGCCGCTTTCTCCACGCCGCTTAAACTCAGCGATGGAGCCCGCGTGTGGTTTCTGGCCTACCTGCGGCTTGAAATCGAATGTGTCCATCTGTGCCGGGCCACCCGCCATGTTCAAAAAGATCACGCGTTGTGCCCGCGCACGCACCCGAGGCGGCCTAGCGTCCAAAGTGGCTCCTGCGATGCCGGACATCGCGAGATAGCCAAAGCCGCACGAGGCGGAGTGGAGCATCTGGCGGCGTGAGAAAGATTTCATCGGCGCAGTCATACGGTCGCTTCAGTCCACATATCGCAGCTCGTTGCTGGCCAGCAGCGCTTGGCAAAAGGCGGCCCAGGCATCGCTGAGGCGTATGTTTTCGTCGTTTTGTGCGGAGACGAGCATGGAGTCGGCCTCTCGCAGAAAATCGCGCGCGCGTTGCAGCTCGGTGTCAGTGACTGCGCGACCCAAAGTGCGTCGATAAGCGATTTGGACGCGTCGAGATTCATCTGTGTCCGCTTTTTGCAGCTGCGAGGCAAAGCGCCGAGCCTGATCAACGATGAACGTGTTGTTCAGCAAGTATAACGACTGCGTGGCGAGCGTGCTGCTGTCGCGCTTGCCGGTGATGGTGGTGGCATCGGGCAGATTGAAGGGCGTGAGCTCCGGCGGCATCGAATTGCGCAGCATGAGCAGGTAGATGCTGCGGTGCGTGCTCGGCTGATGCAGTGGCGGCAGTTCATTGATGAGCACGTCACGATGCTGAAGGAGCGATCCACTGGAGGGCTGCGGATTGAGGCTGCCAGTGGCGTGAAGCATGGCATCACGGATCGTCTCGGCATCGAGACGGCGGCGCAGATGATGCGAGAACAACGGCGCATCACCGCTTTGAGTCGAGAGCTGATAAGTCCTCGATAAGACGATGCTGCGGATGAGTTTCTTGATCGACCAACCTTCACGCATGAAGCGCGTGGCGAGGTGGTCGAGCAGCTCGGGATGTGATGGGCGCTCGCCGGAGAGGCCAAAGTCATCTGGCGTGGGCACGAGGCCTTCGCCGAAGAGTTTCAGCCACACGCGGTTCACCATCACACGGGCGGTGAGCGGGTTTTGCGTGCTGGCCAGCCATTTCGCCAGCTCCAGACGGCCGCTTTGCTTCACATCGCTCAATGCACCGCCACCGCAGGCGCTCAGGAAGCCGCGAGGGATGGCCGCGCCAAGTTTTTTGGACTCGCCGTCGATGTTGAGCTTGCAGTCCTCGATCTTTTTGGCGTCACGCACCCCCATGGCGAGTGAGGCATTGGCCTCGTATTTGAATGAAGGCTTTGCAGGTGGTCGATGCGGCGGATTGGCCTTGATGATGGGTTCCAACTCGGCACGTGCGACGAATTTGTCGGCAGCTAACAGTTCGTGCAGCGGAGTCTGCGGCGCGGTGAGGCCTTGATGCGCAGCCGCACCCCACATCGTCTCGGTGCTGCGGAAGATGCCGGCGAGCGCGTAGTAATCACGAGTCGGAATGGGGTCCGTTTTGTGATCATGACAGCGAGCACAGCCGACACTGAGTCCAAGGATGCCGCTGCCGATGACGTTGATTTGATCCGCCACGACATCCATCTCGAAGTTCTCATTCATGGCCTTCGCAGGCTTCGCTCCCAGGGCGAGCAAGCCGGTGGCGATGAGCTGGCGATCACGCTGAGCGGGCGAATCGTAAGGAAGCAGATCGCCGGCGATTTGCTCAATGATAAAGCGGTCGTAGGGCAGGTCTTCGTTGAAGGCGCGGATGACGTAGTCGCGGTAACGCCATGCATGCGGGAAGCTTGGGTTGCGGCTGAGGCCGTCGTTGCCGTTCGATTCGGAGTAGCGGGCCACATCCAGCCAATGGCGGCCCCATTTTTCGCCAAAGTGAGGGCTATTAAGCAGCGCATCGACGTATTCGGAAGTATCTGACATGTTAGCCGATTCGGACGGTGGTAAACCAACGAGGTCGAAGGAGAGGCGGCGGCGCAAAACAGCCTTCTCAGCATCAGGTGCCGGAGTGAGGCCGTTTTGCTCGATCTTGCCCAAAATGAAAGTGTCGAGGCTTTGGTGGGGCCAGGCGGTGTGTTGCACTTTGGGCGGCTTGGGATCCGAAATCGGCTTCAAAGACCACAGCGGCTCCTGCAGGGCTTTTTTCGCGATCTTCTGCGGCTCGGTGCGTGGATCAGGGGCTCCCATTTTGACCCACTCGACGAAATCATTGACGACCTGATCCGGCAGACGCTTCTTCGGCGGCATTTCGAGACCATCATAGCGCACGGCCTGCACGATCAGGCTTTCGTCGGGCTTTCCGGCGATCAAAGCCGGACCCGACTCGCCCCCTGAGATCATTTCCGATGGCGCATCCAGCAGCAACTTGCCGCCGAGCTTCTTCGCGCCCTGTGAGTGGCATTCGTAACACTGCTTCACCAGCACCGGACGGATCCTTGATTCGAAAAAGGCCCGCTGATCCGGCGTCATGTCAGCACCCGCGGCGAGAGCGGGGAGCAGGAACAGAGCTGAGTAGAGAACCTTCATGGAAGGTAGATCATACGGGCTGGCCTGCGTGACTTTTGCCTCCCAATGTTTCAGCGCGGATCTCGGCCATAACCGCCGTCCTTTTCCTCCATGGGTAGTTTTGGCTTCGAGGCTTGAGGACTCTTGCCCGCGCCGTGGTTGGACAACACTGGCGGGCGCAGTGTGAAAGGAGGGGTAATGCAACAAACCCCTCGTCCTCTCGAACACTCACGGCTTATCCGACCCGCCACGAACGACGGAAGCAGCGGATGGCATCAAGGTTATCCATCATCAAGCAGACATCAACTTGCCAGTTCTCGTCAGCACCGCTTTCATCCGCCACGCATGTCCGCCTCCACCCTCACCCCCACCGCCTTCATCGACCACTGGTCCAAAGCGGAGGCCAATGAGCGGACGAACTCGCAGAGCTTTCTCATCGGCCTCGCTCACATCCTCGGTGTGCCGCTGCCGTCGAACACCCACGCGGACGGCTACTGCTTTGAGTATCCCGTGAAGGTTCCCGATGGCCAAAGCACGAATTTCCTCGACCTCTACCGCCGCGCGCACTTCGTGCTGGAGTCGAAGCAGTACACCGCGCAGAAGCTGGAGCAGTCCGCACTCGAAGTCGCCGCCATTGAGGCCGGAGCACTTGCGGCTCAAAAGAAATCCGGTCCCGTGCGCGGCACCGGCTCCTGGGATGACGCCATGATCCGCGCCAAGGGCCAGGCGGAGCGCTACGTGCGCTCCCTGCCTGCCGAGGAGCCGAATCCGCCGTTCATCCTCGTCTGCGATGTCGGCCACAGCATTGAGGTCTATGCCGACTTCACCCAGGCGGGCAAAGCCTACCTGCCATTTCCCGATCCGCGCACCTTCCGCATCAAGCTGGCGGACCTGGAGCGCGAGGACATCCGCGAGCGCCTGCGCCTGATCTGGACGAATCCCACCGCGCTTGATCCCGCGAAGGTCAGCGCCGAGGTCACCCGCGAGATCGCCGCTTACCTTGCCGAGTTGGCGAAATCGTTGGAGCAGGAGAAGCACGACCCCGAAGTCGTCGCGCAGTTCCTCACCCGCTGCCTGTTCTGCATGTTTGCCGAGGATGTGGGCCTCATTCCCGACCACGCCTTCACCGAGCTGTTGAATTCCGTGCCGGCGGACGGCACCGGCTTCCCGGAGCTGCTCAGCACACTCTTCCGCGAGATGAACACTGGCACCGGCAAGAGCATCTCCGTGGTCCTGCGCAAAAAATTGCTCAAGTTCAATGGTGGCCTGTTTGCCGATGACACCGTGCTGCCCGTGAACGGCCTCCAGCTCGGCCTGCTCAAGCAGGCGGCCAAGATGAACTGGCGCAATGTCGAGCCTGCCATCTTCGGCACCTTGCTGGAGCGTGCGCTCGTCCCTTCCGAGCGCCACGCCCTCGGCGCGCACTTCACCCCGCGTGCGTATGTCGAGCGCCTCGTGCTGCCCACCGTCATCGAGCCGCTGCGGGAGGAATTTGAAAACGTCTATGCCGCCGCCGTCACCCTCGCCAACAAAGGCGACCTCAAAAAGGCACGGCAGGAGATGAATGCCTTCCATGACAAGCTCTGCCACGTCCGCGTGCTCGACCCCGCCTGCGGCAGCGGCAATTTCCTCTACGTCGCCCTTCAGCATCTCAAAATCCTCGAAGGCGAGCTGCTGGAGCGCGCCGCGCAGTTTGGCGAGGACATGAAGCTGGAGCTGGAGACCCACACCATCGATCCCCATCAGTTCCTCGGCATCGAGCTCAACCCTCGCGCCGCCTCCATCGCCGAACTCGTGCTGTGGATCGGCTACTTGCAGTGGCACTTCAAAATCCACGGCCAGCGCACCCCGCCGGAGCCGATCCTGCGTGCCTTCAAGAACATCGAATGCCGGGATGCCGTGCTGGCCTACGACGGCGAGCCGCAGCCTGCGCGAGATGAAGCTGGCGACATCAAGACCGTCTGGGACCGCCACAGCACCAAGACCGACCCCGTGACGAATCGCGACGTGCCGGATGAAACCAAACGCGTCCCGCTGCTGACGTATGTGAATCCGCGGCCTGCGGAGTGGCCTGCGGCCGATTTCATCGTCGGGAATCCGCCGTTCATTGGCAAAGTGAAGCTGCGTGAAGACCTGGGCGATGGTTACGCCGAAACTCTGCGGGAGACTTATCCCGATGTTCCCGATTCTGCTGATCTCGTGCTCTACTGGTGGCACAAGGCCGCACAACTCGTGCGCGGTGGTCAGGCGCAGCGCTTCGGACTCATCACCACCAACAGCCTGCGACAGACCTTTGCCCGCCGCGTGGTGCAGATGCACCTCGACGGGAGCGCGCGCGCCCCAAGGAGTGACGGCTTCCAGCCGTCAGC
>JANOBP010000668.1:0-9878 GCA_031411715.1 Verrucomicrobiaceae bacterium
CCCCACGCAGGGGTGTGCCAGCTCCACGGAAGCCGCCTGCTCTGGGCTGTGGATCGACCTGGCCACCTACTTCGACGACTTCGCCATGAAAGCCTCCATTCACATACGGATACTTGTTGGAGGCATGATAGTGATAGCCGCCACCAGACACTTCATGGCCATTGAACTCGTCGAGCTTGCCCACGGGAGATCCATCCGGCTCCGTCAAACCAAGGATTGGATAGCCATCCAGGGCATAGGCGATTGGCATGCCCTTTCCAGCCTGTGTCTGCAAATGCAGCGGTGCTGAGTGGTAGTGGTAGTCATCTCCACGACCACAGTGACCGCCCCACTGGTCAAGCTCACCGATCTCTTGCGCTACTTCGCCACGATTGTTCTGCGGATTGAAAATGGGAATGCCATTCACCGCGAGAGCGATGGCACCGCGGAGGAAACGATCCTTGATGGAGGCTGGCTCCTTCGCCACGACAGGGTGCAATGGAATGCGCCAAGCATTGTCGCCAAAGTAATCATGTGGAGTCGGCACTTGCTGCTGCCAGTTGGTGATTCCCACCATCATGTTGTGATCCGGCATGCCATTGGAGCCGACATAAAGAAACTCACCATCAGCGCGGAGATCGAGCTTGTTGAATGGGAGAAAGGCCTTCGCCGTTGCTGGCGCATCCGCCGCATTGGCAACAGCCGCTGCCGCGATTTGAAGCGTGGACGCTGTCGAGGCGACCTCCACATGGTCACGCTTCCACTCCTGCAGGATATGCTCTCTCATCGCTTCATCAAAGACAGGCTTTTCACCAGTCTTCCAAGTATGGGCCGAAGCGGCACCTGTCATCACTGCCAGCGATAGTAAAACGAGTGTGTTGTGTTTCATAAGAGTCTTCTACTTTTCGATTCTGGCGATCTCGTGTCAGACAATCATCAAGGAAAGAGAGGAGATTTGTCAGCATAGCGTAAAGAAACTCGCGCAAAGTTCGCGGGTTGCTGATACTTGCGCTGTGACTTCAGCCATGCGCATTCTGATCATTGATGACGACGCCGAGCTTTGCCAGCTCGTGGCGGACTACCTTGGTCCGATGGGTTTTCAGGTCGAATCAGAGCATGAGGGAGTCGCTGGAGCAGAGCGTGCACTGGCGGAGAAATGGCATGCGATTATTCTCGATGTCATGATGCCTGGCTGCGATGGTTTTGAAGTCCTGCGCCGCATCCGAGCCAAGTCGAAAGTGCCTGTGATGATGCTCACTGGACGCGGAGATGAGGTGGACCGAGTCGTTGGCCTTGAACTCGGGGCTGATGACTATTTGCCAAAGACCTTTTCCTCACGCGAGCTTCTCGCGAGGTTACGCGCATTGCTACGACGCACAGGTTGGCTGGCTGAAACTGCCCCTCCAGCGCCGATGCAGGAAATCATTGTTGGCCCGCTGCGCATCAACCCCGAGTCACACGCAGTCATTCTAGACTCCGAAGCTCTTCAACTCACTCCAGCCGAGTTTGGCTTGCTGCTATCATTAGCCAGAGCGCATGGCCGGGTGAAGACGCGCGAGCAGCTCATTGAGGAAGTGGCAGATCGCGAATGGGATGTCTTCGACAGGGCTATCGACATGCACATTTCCACCTTGCGCAAGAAGCTGGGCGATGACCCAAAGAACCCACACTTCATCAAGACTGTACGCGGGTATGGCTATCAACTCGTCACTCCGAATCGATGACATGACTCGCGGCATCCCCATCTATGTTAAAGTATTGGCTTGGCTGGGGGTAAACGTGCTCCTGCTCGCATTGATCGTGTTGGTTTTTTTGCGCATGCAGTTCCACATGAGCCTCGACTGGATGCTCCTTGGACCAGCGGGAGGTCGCATCTCATTGATTGGCGACCAAGTGACGGGCGAACTGTCACACATGCCCGAAAATAAGTGGCAGGATGCTCTGAAAATTTATGAGGCCAAATATGGCGTCAGCTTTGCCTTATTTAGCCGCAGCGGATCTCAGGTCATGGGCGCGCCTCTCAAGGTGCCACAAGAATTGATGCCCAAGCTCACCGACAGGCGGCCCGCAGGCGAACGTCCACCACCGCGCCGCCCGCCGCCTCAACTGGCAAGAGATGATGCACAAAGCCGACCGGCAGATGCACCGCCCAAGCCTCGCTTCATGCAGCGAGCAGGAACTCCCGCGCGCTACTGGGCAGGCATCCATCTAGATCTCGCTTACGGCCCCGATTCACAACCACTCACACTGCTGATGGTGTCAGACTCGATCACCGGTGGCGGCTTATTCATCGACCTTTGGCCATGGATAGGACTCGGCAGCGCGTGCTTGCTCATCTCTGCTTTTCTATGGCTGCCGTTTGTTCGTGGGCTCACACGATCCATCAGCCAGCTCAACAGCGCTGCACACACCATCGCTCACGGCCGCTTTGAAGAACGCGTATCCGAGAATCGAAGTGATGAACTCGGAGAACTCGCCACCTCGGTCAACGCGATGGCTGGTCAACTCGGCGACTACGTGATGCAGCAGCGCCGCATCACCGCCGATGTCGCGCATGAACTCTGCTCGCCCATTGCACGCATGCAGATGGCACTCGGAGTCGTCGAGCAACGCGGCACGCCTGATCAGGTGAACTACCTGAAGAAACTCGACCATGAACTTCAGCACATGGCCAAGCTCGTGGGCGAAGTACTCACTTTTTCCAAAGCGGAAACCCTGCCAGAACGTGAAACACCCACGGACATTGCTCTGCGAGAACTCATCGATCAAATCATCGCACGTGAAGCCGCTGGCATTGATGCCCTGGTCGATGTCCCCAGTGATCTGACTCTCCAAACACTGCACGAAGCACTCGACCGCGCACTCGGCAATGTTTTACGCAATGCCGTTCGATACGCCGCTCACGCTGGCCAGATTCAAATCCGCGCCTCTCAACAGAATGGCAAAACGACCATCGTCATCGCAGATCAAGGTCCCGGCGTGCCGGCAGACACTCTACCACGCTTGTTTGAGCCCTTTTACCGTCCTGAAGTCGCCCGCGCGCGACACACGGGCGGCAGCGGCCTCGGCCTTGCCATCGTTAAGCGCTGCGTCGAGGCCTGCAAAGGAACCGTAACCGCTCGGTTGCGTGAGCCACATGGCCTTGAAGTGGAAGTCGTGATTCCGGCAGAGTGACGATCACTTCTTCTTTCCTTTGCCCGGCTTCTTCTGCACCAGCGGCCAGTCTGGATCTTCGGTGCGTGATGATTTCATCAGTGCCTCGGCTTGAGCAATGAGATCAGGCTTGGTGGAGGCAAGGTTGTTTTTTTCACCAGGGTCGGTTTTGAGATCGTAAAGCTCGATAGGCGTCTCAGGGCCATTGCGCACGGCCTTCCAGTCGCCAAAGCGCAAGGCTTGCAGTGATGTACCTTCATGCAGTTCCCAGTAGAAATGATCGCGCTTGGGTGCAGGCCCTCCTTTGAGGAAGGAGAGCAGCGAAAGACCATCCGTTTTGGTTTGGAGTGCCACGCCTGCGATTTCGGCCGCTGTCGGAAGGAAATCCCAAAAGGCCCAAGGCTCATCACTCACGCGACCAGCCGGCACGGTGCCAGGCCAGCGCGCGAGGGCTGCCTGGCGAAGCGCGCCTTCATACAAGCCGCGCTTGAAGCCGCGAAGGCCGTTGCTCGCTTGATTGAAGAGGCTGCCCACTTCTGATTTGGGATCGAATGAAGAGCCATTGTCGCCTGCGAGCATGACGAGTGTTTTTTCGTCGATCTTGAGTTCCTTGAGCAGATCCAGCAGACGACCGACATCGCTATCGAGTCGTGTAACTTGCGCAGCGTAGGCTTTTTGAGTCGGCGTCCAGTTTTTGTCGGCATAGATGCCGAGATTGTCGATCTCATGGTTGCCGTGAGGAAGTGTGATGGAGTAGTAGAGGAAAAAAGGACCGCCTTGATGCTCGCGCACGAATTTCAGCGTCTCATCGGCGATTAAATTCTGCGCGTAGGTCTTGCCGATGCCCTTGCCGGTGTTTCCAGGCAGATCGAAGCGCTTGTCGTCATTGTAGAGATAGGTCGGAAAGTAACTGTGCGCGTGACGCTGGCAGTTGTAGCCGAAGAAATGGTCAAATCCGAGCTTCAGAGGGCTTCCTGTCGTATCAAACATGCCCATGCCCCATTTGCCGCAGCAGGCGGTGGCGTAGCCAGCATCATGCAGGATCTGCGCAACGGTGACGGTGCCTGCAGGCAAGGGCTTTTGACCCTCCGGCTTGATTTCACGGTTCGTGCGAATGGGGCAGTGCCCCGTGTGCAAACCGGTCATCAGTGTGGAGCGTGATGGCGCGCACACCGCCGTGCCACAGTAGCCTTGCAGGTAGCGCGTGCCCTCTGCGGCCATGCGGTCGAGATTTGGCGTCTGGATGAGTTTTTGACCATAAGAGCCGACATCTCCCTGAGCGAGGTCATCACTGAGGATGAAGATGATGTTGGGCTTTTCCGCGGATGAGGCGGAAGATGGAAGAAACGAAAGGAAAAAGAGGAATGGGAGAAGGTGGACGCCTTTCATAAGCTTGCTGAGGGGTTTGGAGAGGATGAGGAGCACGATGCCACTGGCTCCAGCGAGATAGACAACTTGCATGAAGACATGAGGCATCTGTGCAGAGGCTTCGCCCGTGACTTCTCCCGCCAACAGGCCCGCGAGGATGTTGCCCAAGGCACTACCGAGGAACCAGATGCCCATCATCATTCCTGAAAGTCGCTGGGGAGCAAGTTTGGACACAGCACTGAGTCCAATGGGGCTGAGAAACAGCTCACCCAAAGTATGCAGCAGATAAATGGAGATCAGCCATGTGGGAAGCACCGGCCCACTAGCCAGCGCACGCTGCGCGGCATAAGCAGCGACAATGAAACCAAGTGCTAGTGCCAGCAATCCCCATGCAAATTTGGTGATCATGCGCGGCTCAGCATTTCGCCGTGCCAGCCAGCCCCACAGCATCGCCACGAGTGGCGCGAGGCCGATGACCATCAGCGAGTTCAGCGACTGAAATTGGCCAGCAGGGATTTCACCCAGCGAGCCAGCGGTGCGAATGGTGTGCCGCTCTGCAAACAAGCTGAAGGACGATCCGGCCTGCTCAAAGCCCGCAAAGAACAGCGCGGAAGCACCAAAGAGCACGAGAATCAGCGCCATGCGCTTCTTCTCCTCCAGCGTCAGTCCTGCCAAGAAGAATGCCCACGCAAAGAATAGCGTGGCGATGCAAGTGATGATGGTGGCGGTCTTTTTCGCCAAAGACAGAGGATCAATAACGATGACGCCCGATAAACAGAGAGCCATCAGCACACTGATGAGAGCGATGCCAATGATCAAGACGAGCCGATCACGCCGCTTGCTGGTGGATGGATGCGCTGGGCATTCGCCGATGTGCGCGATGTGATGCTTGGTGAAGTGAAACTGCACCAAACCTAGCACCATGCCGACAGCCGCAGCGGAGAAACCCCAGCGCCAGCCATACTTGTGTGCGAGCCACGGGCAAATAATCATGCCGATAAAAGCGCCCACATTGATGCCCATGTAGAAGAGCGTGTAGCCTGCATCGCGCCGCACGCCGCCTTCCGGGTAAAGTTGGCCCACCATGCTGCTCATGTTCGACTTCAGCAGTCCCGAGCCAATGGCGACAATGACCAACCCGAGATAAAAAGCCTCCACACGTTCAATTCCCAGCGTGATGTGCCCTAGTGCGATCACGACACCGCCCCACCACACCGCGCGCTTCATTCCCAGCAGACGATCTCCAAGCCATCCTCCTGGCAATGCCATCACATAGACCAGAGCGGTGTAGAGCCCATAGATGGCCGTAGCCTGAGCATCGGTCAGCTTCATGCCCTGCACCTGATCCACCATGAACAGCGTGAGCAGCGCCCGCATACCATAGTAGCTCATGCGCTCCCACATCTCGGTGAAGAAGAGTGTGTAGATGCCGCGCGGATGTTGGATGCTCTCGCTCACGGCTTGGGTGGGCTATCGAGTTCCGTCTGACTCTCCAAGACCTTTTGTGTCTGCCGTTTGCGGAAAGCGGCGAGTTTTTCAGCCAGCGCCGGGTTTTCATTCGCCAGCATGGATACGGCAAACAGTCCGGCATTGAGTGCGCCAGCATTGCCAATGGCAAAAGTGGCCACCGGGACGCCGCCGGGCATCTGCACGATGGAATAAAGGCTGTCCATGCCGTTAAGAGCACGACTTTGCACCGGCACGCCGAGCACCGGCAGCGTGGTCATGCTGGCGGTCATGCCGGGCAGGTGCGCGGCACCACCCGCACCGGCGATGATGCATTTCAGGCCGCGTGATGTGGCCGTGGTGGCATAATCATAGAGCAACTGCGGTGTGCGGTGTGCGCTGACGACTTTTTTCTCAAACGGCACGCCGAAGTCCTCCAGCACTTGCGCGGCGTTTTGCATGGTGGGCCAGTCACTGCTGGAACCCATGATAATGCCCACAAGAGGGGCTTTGGATTGGCTCATGCTGGCAGGATGGACGGCTCAGAGACAGCGTCAACATCCTGCGCACCCCCTTTCAGCTTGTGCACGGATTGACACGCCTCTCTACTGGCGGCGATTCATTCACTCCAACTGTCCCATTATGATTGATCCAGGCACCATCATCTTTGCCATTCAGGCGGGCATCAAAATCGCCAACAAGGCCGGGCAGATCCTGATCGACAGTACTCACGAGCATGCGGCCGTGATTCCTATTGGCGAGATCGCGGGAGATGAAGACATGTCGGATGCGGTCGATTACTTCCGTGATCATCCAGAGCTGCGTGCTCCTGGTGCGCCGTTTGCCTGGGTGAAGACGAATGCGGATAAGCTGCGTGCCTACCGCACACTGATGAAGATCGAAGCAGGCAATCCGCAGGATGTGCTGAGCCTTATCCAGCAACTCAGCCCCCTGGAGCAGGTCAAAGATGGATTCGGCGCACGTCCAGCCTTGCAGCGCATGGTCGGCCTCGTAGCGGAGATCGGTATTGAGTACTTTGCGCTCAATCCAGACAAGCTGGGCAAAAACAACGGCACACGCAAGGTGCTGGAGTCGTTCCTTGGCAATCTGCAAGAGGTGAACTTCTCTGAGACGACGCCAAAGGATCTCGTTTACCATCTCATGCACGCCTCTTTGCGCACGCTGCATGACAACGTCACGCTGCTGGATGATGACCGTCGGCTTCAGGCTCTCGTCGGTGGCGTCTCGCAGTCCTTACTGGATGACTACGAGAAGCTCGAAAGCGTCGCTGCACGCTCCGACCGCAGTGATCTGATCAAGCGCATCTCCTCCAGTGTCGTGCGTGGTGGCGCATCCGCTTTCGCGGAGAACATGGGCTGCTTCATGCCCAACAACACGACGACCAAGGCTTTGGTGAAGACCACGCTTTCCAGCGTCGTGGCCGGAATTGCTGACCACGAGGATCTCTTCACCAATGAGTCGCTCGAACTCATCTACAAAAGCGCACTCGGTGCCGTCGCGGAGAACAGCGGCGTATTCAGTGATCAGAAAATCCTCACGGAATTGATTCGCAGCACCGTCACGGCTCTGAACACCACTTCCGCACAAAAAGTCTTCGGTCCTGAGACCGTGTCAGCCATCGTGCATGGTGCGCTAGTCGTCGTCACCGAGAACGTCGAAACGCTTGTCGATCCCAAGCAGCCATTGCTGGCCACCACCATCACCGCGATCACGAATGGCCTTGGTAATAAGCTTGCTGGCGCTGCCACTGCTCGGGATCTGCTCTCCAGACGGCAATTGGTTGAGCTAACCAAGATCACCTTCAACGAAGTGGCCAAGCATCCTGAACAACTGCTTTTTAGCTCCGACAAAAAAGACGAGTCCAAAATCGTGCTGGCGCAGATCATTGGCTCCACGGCCAAAGCGCTCGGCGAGGATCCCAAAAAGCTCGTCACTGGCGAAGGCTTCCTCACCTTGGTTCAATCCATGATTCAAACAGGCGTGCTCAATGCGGACAAACTGCTCGATCTCGACACCAGCAAGGTCAGCACGAACATTCTGTTCCAAATCACCAAGCAGGCAGCCGATGCCGTGCTGGAGCATCCCGATAAGCGCCGCCTCGTCAGCCGTGATGTCTTTGTAGCCATCGTCACACGCATCCTTCCGGTGGTTTCGGCCAATTTGGACGACTTGCTCGGCAACAGCACGAAACAGCCCGTCAAAGCCACCGTCAGCGCCGCACTCGACTTGGCTTCCGACAAGCTGCAAAACCGCGTCAATGGCTCCAACTTGCCCATTCTCAGTGAAGAACTGCTCATTCAGGTGCTGCAAGACCAACTCACGCTCAGCGAGACCGCTTCCGTCATCAACACCGCTAAACTCATTCTCCAACACAACGCATGAAACACGCCCACACCCTGTTTTTAGCCTACCTACTGCTGCTTTTGAGCAGTTGCGCCCAAGTTCAAGACACCTTCGACTTCCGTGCGGTGCAGGACCAGTTCGATGCCGCATCCAAAGCAGACAATCTCGGTGCCAACCACCAAATCACAGTCCCATCTGGCTATGCAGACATCGCCAGCAAGCTCACGGAAGCCCGCATTGCCAAGCTTGATGCCAAACTGCAATCCAATGCCTGGATGATGCGCTCCATGGCCGAATGGCGTACCGGAAAATACCTGCAAGCCCAAGACAGTGCCAACAATGGCATCCGCGCCAACCCAGTGCTGCATTCACGAGATCACCTGCTGCTCCTCATCGTGCCCGCACTCGCCAGCGACTCCCAAATTCTCGATGCGTGGAGAAAAGCAGGCGGAACTTTCACTCCAGACCAGTACGAACAAAAAGCGGCCAAGGACTACCCAGTCGTCTTGCGCAAGCTTGACGAAGCGCAGACTCAAAGCGGCCCCAGCTCCGACGACAGCATCAAAAACCTCATCTCCTTCCACAAATGGCGCACGTTGATCAACTGGGACCACATGATCAACACCATGAACGCCGATGAAGCCACGCAAGACGCAGCCGCAGCACAAGCAGCCACGCACTTCGGCGGCATTAGCCTCGCCAAAATGGCCAAAGCCGCCCGCGACTCCATCCCTGCTTCAGATGATTATCGTAAAATCATCGCAGCCAAGCCAACGGGAGGTCTGTAGCTTGAATCCGCGTCCCGCAACCCCATGCCCGAAGGCGATAGGCTACGTGCCATCATTGATGTCAAAACAAGGCGCTAGTGCCAATTGGCTCGCCACGCGGCGAACTCCGATGGACGAAGCCGGAAGCGGGCGAAGTTCGCGTCATGCAGACTGGATAGCTCAGTTTCCACCATGTTGATGAATGACGCACGCTCCGTTGCTGGCATCCTTTTGCCCGTATGGCTAGCGATGAAGGCTCCCGCTGCCTTTTTGTCCATCTTGCCACGCACCACGTCGCCGATGACTTCAATGAGCGCCTCACGATGACGCAGGCGGAATGGATCAGGCTCACCCAACGACTGCCGAACGGCGGCATAACGCGCGCAGGAGCGCTCATACGCCCACGCGAAGACATCACGCAAGTAATCGACACGATTCAGCTCATAAACGCCGAGGATGGCATTCACATAGTCGCCCTGCGGCACGTCGATGAAGGACAGTGGGCTAAGGTTACGCTGCACCAGCGGGATGTTCGTCGCGAGTCGTGAGACACGTTTGTTCACGTCCTCGAACGGTTGCAGATACGGCAGATGCACCATGACAAAGAACGCCTGCTCAAAGGCATCCTCGATTTGTGACGCCTTGGCCAAAATCAGGTCAAAATGCTCCTCGATGCGCTGCGGCATCTCCAGCGGATGAAACACCGAGCGCCCGATGCTCACCGCATGCGAGCGCAGCCTCCCACATGCCGCCGCATCTGGCAGCAAGTTGTCCGACAGCAGCGCATGCAGGCTGCGCTGC
>JANOBP010000669.1:0-2286 GCA_031411715.1 Verrucomicrobiaceae bacterium
GCACAAAATGGCGCATTGCCAGGCATGTGCGGAAGCCTGCAAAAAGTGCGCTGAAGAGTGCCGCAAAATGGCCAAGTAAAATGGTTCGGTTAACGCTGTCCGGCATGTCTGCCGGACAGCACACTGAGCAGGACCATCAACTAAAGCCCTAATGATGCCCTGGGCACCAGAAGTGCTCGTAGCCTCCGCACCATTCATGTCCGTGATGGTGGCAGTGATGGCCGCAGAAACGCGTGCAGAGGTGCTCGTGAAGAGTGGTGACCTGTTCGAATAACGTGGCGGCTTGAGTCGGCATAATGAGAGCCATTGTGGCGACGAGTGCGAGTGCCGCACCCGCCCATTTCGTGGGACGATTGAGCTGGTCGAATGATTTCATGTGGTGTGCTGTTGGTGTTGGTGAATGCGTGTCTGCCACGTTGGTGGCTGACAGTCCGGCTTCTGACGAAGGCATTGGCAGCTTACTCATGACGGCCTTTTGTTTCTTTGGGTGCCACCAGAAGTCTGAAGAGAGCAAAAAGTGAGAGGGCTTGAGCATTTTGTAGCGTATAACCCCTGCACACGATGCATCTGCATCGACGAACCCATGAATCGACTCCGCACCATCATTCTATTCATCGCGCTGATCGCGCAGGCTTTGCCTGTGCAGGCGATGATGCGTGTGGATGCGCCTGAGTCCTGCGCCATGGGTTGCTGCGCTTGGCTGGCGGAAGCGGGACTGAGTGAATGCGGATGCGAGAAGACTTCCGAGCCTGTTTCACCCGCCAAAGCACCGCCAGCGAATGGTCGTGAGTGGGTGCCGCAGGTTGTTTGGACTGAAGCTGATTTTGCCACACCCGCAACGCGGCCACCGAAGAGCTTAGGCGATGTAAAATCGTCATCCGAGGAGCGCAGCGCGTCAAAGCAGCCGCAGGTCCGGTTGGCAGTGCTGTTCTGCTCGTTTCTGAATTGAGTCGGCTTCTCTGACGGACGCATTGTGCCCACGCAACTCCATGAGCATGCACGGGCGTGGTTCCTCAAACCTTCAACGACTCGATTTTTATGAAACACATTCTTCTTGCCCTCCTTGGGCCATCCTTGGCCGCATTGGCCTGTGACAACTGCAAAATTCCCAAGCCCGCTGCCGGTCAGCGTGTGGTGGAGTATGATCTCACCATTGCTGAGCAAACTGTGAGCCCGGCGGGCAAAGCGGTGCGTGGTTTCACCATCAATGGTGGCATTCCAGGCCCGACGCTGCGTTTCCGCGAAGGCGACTTCGCACGCATCCGCGTTCACAACCAGCTCAAGCGCGAGACGACCTCGACGCACTGGCACGGTCTGCTGCTGCCGAATGAGCAGGATGGCGTGCCGCATGTGACCACGCCGCCTATTCAGCCGGGAACGACGCACACGTTTGGCTTCGATCTGCGGCACAGCGGCACTTACTGGTATCACTCGCACACGCACTTGCAGGAGCAGAACGGTGTGTTTGGCAGCATCGTGGTGCTGCCGCGTGGCGGTGAACCGGTGCAGGCGGATCGCGAGCAAGTGCTGGTGCTTTCCGATTGGACCAACACGGACCCCATGGAGGTCATGCGCATGCTGATGCGTGGCAGCGATTACTTCGGGCTGATGCGGCGGAACTCACAGTCCATCCTCGGTGCCTGGCAACGCGGTAACTTGAAGGATTACTTTGCGCGTGAATGGGATCGCATGATGCCGATGGACATCTCCGACGTGGGCTATCACGCCTTTCTTGTCAATGGACAGCGCCAGTCACGCATTGAGGGCAAGCCAGGAGAGCGTGTGCGGCTGCGTATCGTGAATGCCTCGGCGGCCTCGTATTTTTATCTAAACTCCTCGGCCGGGCCGATGACCATCGTGGCCGCCGATGGGCCTGCGGTGCAGCCAGTGAAGGTGGATCGCTTTCTGATGGCGATCGCGGAGACCTATGACGTAATCATCACGATTCCGACCAACGGTCAGTATGAGTTCCGAGCCACGGCGCAGGACGGCAGCGGGCATGTTTCGGCCTTTTTCGGCTCTGGAAGCCTTAAACCGGCCACAGACCCGCCGAAGCCGAATCTCTATCAGATGGACGACATGCTCACGCTCGCGCTGGAGGAGCAGGAAGACGACGTGCGTGCCTCATTGAAGCTGCCACGACCGGGATCGCCCTACCGCGTGTTGAAGTCAGTGAAGGACACCACTTTGCCCTCCAAGCTGCCGCGCAGGAAGATCACCATGCACCTCACCGGCGACATGAACCGCTACATCTGGAGCTTTGATGGCAAAACCATCGCGCAGGAG
>JANOBP010000670.1:0-1299 GCA_031411715.1 Verrucomicrobiaceae bacterium
CTCAACCCCTCTTTGAGTCTAGCCAAGGCTTGTAGAGCCTGGGTTCGTGTGGCGCATGCCGGGGGCACGGGAGAGTCGCCTTAGCCTTGCCAGCACTCTTTCAGAGCGCACGGCTTGGCCTATCGAATACTCAGGGTTTGCGCGGCTTCGCCGCTGCAACCCTCGGCTGGAATCCTTGAGGCTTTCAACCTCATCTCCTTCAACGATCCCCCTGTTCCAAGATGAACCTTGATATGGTTCCCGCAGATCAAAACTGGGTCCTGTCGAACTGGAACATGAAAAAGCCGCAGATGTCGTCTGCGGCTTTTTACTGAAGCAATATGGAATATATCAGGCTCTAGTTTAGCGACGAGTGCGGCGGCGGATCAAGAGCGTAAATCCAGCTATACCAAGCAGCAATGCCCCAGCAGGTTCAGGAATGGGTGCGCATTGTCCCTGCAACGAAATATTATCCAAGAACAAGGTGCTCCCCTGCCCTCCCGAGGCGTAGAGTTCGATGTGAAACAACTCATTCGCACTGTCAGCACCAGTTGGTAGGAGGGTTGAACCATTGGTGAAGGCAAGGCTGAGAGAATTCCACTCGCCGGTGCCGCTCAATGAAATTTGATCCGACATCCGATGCTGAATGGTGCCACTGTTGTCCTCCCAGAAGATCGCAGCCTGAATGGAATCCACAGAGGCCGAAGTCGGGCGCTTCCAATCGAGACTCAATCCGCTGATTGAGACTGCGTCCGTTGGATTGACGAGCATTTCAAACGACAGCGTATTGCTTGCCGGGGACAGATCGGTGCGGTCACAACCAAAATCATAGGCAGTGTCCCATCCTGCAAAACAGCGAAACTGCGATCCATCTGGTCCACCAGAAAAATGAAGACTTTGGGATAAGCCACTGAGTTTCAGATCGGACACTGAAACGCATGGTGCGCAATAGGCCACCTTATTGGGATCGAGGAAGTTCGACAGATTGTCGAAATTATAGATCGCCAACACATTGGCATAAGGATCGGCATTGGATTGAGAAAAGGCAGCCCCAGAGAGAGAGGCTGCTGCGGTAAGGGCTAGGAGTAGCTTTTTCATAATGTTCCAGTTTTAACTCTGTGACTTGAGGACGTTCTCACTGTTGACGCGAGGTGGAAAGAGTAAGTCCTACTGGTGGATAGACTCAATCTAGAAATTGAAAGTATAATCAAAGGTGCGTGTCAGAAAAATGAAACGAAACACTCCGAAAATGGCACCCTGGACCATGGTTGAAAATGATTTTTGCAGCGCACGACTCACCACCCTTCTCGCAAGGATCAG
>JANOBP010000671.1:0-8998 GCA_031411715.1 Verrucomicrobiaceae bacterium
ATGGAAGCAGCGCGCTGAGTCAGGCCCCGATGCGGAAGTGCCCGGCTGGTATTACAATCTGGGCATCACCGGCTTGCGCGCCGAGCTGGTGGCCGCTGCGCCAAAGGCGCTGCTCGTGCGGCACGTCTTCCCTGGCACACCTTCCAGCGGCCTCGTCCAGGTCAATGACCGGATCATTGGCGCCGGTGGCCAGTTGTTCCAAAATCCACACCGCAACGGCTATGGCATGGAGGTCTTTGGTGCCGACGGCCCCATCGCGGAGTTGGCGGCGGCCTTGGAGGCCTGCCAGAGCGAGTCCGGCACCGGGCGGCTCACACTCTCCCTGCGACGCGGCAAAAAAGTGCAGCAGGTGGATCTCAATATCGGCATGAAATACGGCAGCTACGCCCCCACCTTCCCGGCTGATTGCCCCAAATCGGAGCTAATCCTCGCCGAGCTGCTCGACTACATCGCCAAGCAACAATCCGCCGAAGGTTCCTTTGGCGATCCCGTGCACAACACCTTTGCGCCCCTGGCCCTGCTCGCCAGCGGCGACCCACGCTACCTGCCCGCCGTTGAGCGCTGCGCGCTTCATCTCAGTCAGGCCATCCAGGTCTCCGACGAGGACCGGAAGTACGGTTTGATGAACTGGACCTACATGGGCTCCGCCATCGTGCTCAGCGAGTATTACCTCGCCACCAAGAAGCCTTGGGTGCTGCCCGAGTTGCGGAAAATTAAAGCCCTGCTCGAGGCCGGCCAATACCTCGACATGTCACAGATCGATCCGAAGTCGAAGCAGTCACACCCCGACGACTATCCCACCGGTCCCGAGAAAGCCCACGGCGGCTGGGGGCATAATCCCGGCTTCGAAGGCTACGGCCCCATCGCCATGCTCACCGCTCAGGGTGCACTCTCCTACTCCCTCATGCAGCGCTGCGGCATTCAGATCCAGCGCGACCGCCTCGACGCCGCCTACGCCTTCCTCAAAAAAGCCACCGGCCCCAACGGCTACGTCTGGTACAGTGACGCCCTCGGCGGTGGTCCCGACGACTGGGCCGACATGGGCCGCACCGGTGCCACTGGCATCGCCAACTTCCTCTGCCCCTACCCCAAAGGCGGCCATCGCAGGCAGGCGCACCTTCACTCCAAAGTCATCGGCCAGCATCCCCAGAGCTTCCCGGACACCCACGGCTCCCCCGTCATGGGCATGGCCTACGCTGCGCTCGCCGCCCACATCGAGCCCGCCAACTTCCGCCTGCTCCTGGACGCCAACCGCTGGTGGTTCACCATGGCCCAATGCGCCGACGGCACCTTCTACTACCAGCCCAACCGCGACAACGCCGGCTATGGCCCCGACGCCCGCATGAGCGCCTCCTCCGTCGTCGCCTTCATCTACACCATCCCCCGTCGCAGCCTCGTCATCACCGGCAAAGCCGTTGCGGCGGGCAAATGAGAGGCTATTCATTACGACAGCATTTATGGCCGATCCTGAACAAGCCCTCGATTATCTAGAGCAGCAGATTCCCAGCCTCTCCGCCGCTGCGGTGGATGTGGCCTACTGGCAGGCGCTGGCATCCGGGCAGGCAGTGCTGGTAAGTGGAGACGGGGGCATCTACCAAGCCTTTCCGGATGGCACCAAGACGCTCATCAAAACTACCGAAAAGCAATTGAGCGTGCCAGTGGGAACACGGGTGCGCCTTCCATGAACTCAGGCGCACCAAGGCTGCGCATGTTTGCTGGGCCAAATGGCTCTGGCAAGAGCACCATCAAGGGCATGGTCCCATCGAAGCTGCTGGGCGTGTATCTGAACCCAGATGAAATCGAGAAAGACATCGCTGAGCGCGGATTTCTAAACGTCCGCGACTATGGCGTGGAAACCACGCAGGAGGAGATTCTGCCGTTCTTTGTGAATTCCACGCTGCTCCAAAAAGTAGCGATGGACGAGGAAGCTGGCTACCTGCGATTCCATGATGGCAAGTTGAGCTTTCATGAGGTCATCGTAAACGCCTACTTTGCCTCGGTGGCAGCGGATTTTCTGCGGCAGAAGTTACTCCAGCAGCGCGTGTCTTTTTCTTTTGAGACGGTGATGTCCTCGCCCGACAAGGTGGCTTTGCTGGAGAAAGCTCAGCAGCTTGGATACCGCACCTACCTCTACTACATCGCTACAGACGACCCGACCATCAACGTGGCTCGTGTCAAAGCTCGGGTCAATCTGGGTGGGCATGATGTACCAGAAGACAAGATCGTAAGCCGCTATGCGCGGTCCTTGGATCTACTCATGCCAGCCGTGAAGCACACGAACCGCGCCTACCTCTTCGACAACTCACGCCACGGCGGGGAAAGGCTATGGGTCGCTGAGATCACAGATGGACAGGACCTGGAACTGAAGTGCGACCCCATGCCGTTGTGGTTTCAAAAAGCCGTCTGGGAGAAAGTCCAACCCAAGGCCTAACCGCCTCGTCCGTCGTCGCCTTCATCGACACCATCCCCCGCCGCAGCCTAGTCATCACCGGCAAAGCCGTTGCGGCTGGAAAATGAGATAGCAGCCGGAGACGCTGATTGAATCTGCGGCCTCTCCGCATCTCATGACAGACTTGCGGTTTCCCCATCCAAGAATTAGCTTCGGCGGAATGAGCACCGTGTTTGAAATTGAACAGGCTGTTGACCATCTGCCAGAGGACGACTTCCAGACCTTCGCCAAGTGGTTTGATGATGCCCGAGCGCAGCGGGTGGATGCCTCCTTTGAAAAAGCCATTCTCGCTGGCCACTTCGACGCCTTGGCCGCCCGAGCCCTCAAAGACATGGAGGCAGGTCGCACCACCCAACTTGATGCACTCCTTAGTCGCGCCTGATTTCTGGGAGCTCTACAACCTCCTGCCTCCTGCCGTTCAGGCACGCGCCCGGAAGCAGTTCCAACTCTGGCTGGAAAATCACTGGCACCCCTCCCTCCATTTTAAGCGTGTAGGCCCCTTCTGGTCCGTGCGTGTTGATGACAACTACCGCGCTCTCGGGATCGAAAAAAACGGCACCATCTTGTGGTTCTTCATCGGCAGGCACTCGGACTACGAGCAGCGCCTCTAAACACTCCAAGCCCAGTCTCCCATTCTCCTCCTCTCAAAGTCTCCAAGCCCCCACCCCATGCACCTCTCCGACATCCTCTTCACCGGCTTCAACAAACGCGTCGCCGCCCTCCACCGGGATACGGGCGAAATCCTCTGGCAGTGGAAGGCGCCCTTCGGCATGAGCTACGTCAGCCTCCTGCTCGACGGCGACCGCCTCATCGTCAGCGTGGACGGCTACATGTACGCGCTCGATCCCTTCACCGGCGCTCAGCTCTGGATGAACGAGATGAAAGGCTTGGGCACCGGCGTCACCAGCCTCGTCTCCGTCCATGGCAGCTCCAGCGCCCATCTCCTGGCCACAGCAGCAGCGGATGCAGCCGCCGCAGCTGCAGCCTCGAGCACCACGACCACCGCCGCCACATGAACGGAGTGCGGATGCCCTCATCCGCCATCCACTCCCCGTCTCAACGTCTCCACGTCTCCCAGTCTGACTCCTTCGCGCCTCACGCTCACATCGCTCTTCGACTCGCCTCTTTTTTCATCGTGACATGCCCTGCGGCTTTCGGTATGATGCATGGAATCACACGATGAAAACCAAGCGTTCATCCTCCGTCGTTTGCGAAGCCTGTGAATCCCGCCGCGCCCTGCCAGCGGGTTCCGGCAGCCGCCTTCACCGATCCTTCCGGATATGCCGCCCCTGCGCGGACCGCGTGGACCGGCTCTCCCTCCGCCCTCTGGAGTGGTACAACCTCGCCAAGCGGCACGGCCCGCACCACAACGGCCTTGATGAGCAGTTTTACAGTCCTGGCGGCATCGCGCTCATGTCGGACGATGAACTGGAGGAGGAGCCGCACCTTCTCCCCGCCCCCGTGCTCCAGGATGTCGCCCATGACCTCGACCTCCTGTGGGTTCACACCCTCACCCGGCGCTCCCTTGGGCCCAAGTTCCTCGCCGCATGGCGCCGCCATCCCAAGAAAGCCGCCGCCAACTTTCTGGCAAAGGCTTGGGACATCCGCCAGGATGACCACGCCCGGCATCACATCCTCAGCATCTGCCGCCACTGCCTCGGCAAGGCCGGTGCCGCGCTCATCCGCCGCGCTTGGAAAGACGCAGCCAGCTTCCGCGATGAGGAGTCACTGCACTTGGTGCGCCTCATGGAGAAGTACCTGCCCGATCCGGCTGTTTTTGAAGCAGATGACGAGGACGATGATGGCGACGACGACAAAGGACCTTTGGGTGCCCCACGGTTCCCGTGGACCGACCTCCTCCCCTCGGCATCCGCTCGCTGTCTCCCGCAGGAGGAGGCATGGCAGCATGCCCTCACCCAGGCCACCAGACATGGTTACATGGGCTACTTCACCGCCCTTCGTGATCCGCGCGCCCTTGACTGGATCGAGACGCACCTCCCCTCCGGCACCTATCCCGACTGGGGCGGGGTCGCCGCCGTCTGCGGCTTCAGTTGGGACCGCGCCCTCCGCTGGCTGCAGCAGGGCCGCCCCCTCAGCCACCTGGCCCTCGACGCCTTGCGCGCCCTCATCCTTCCTCTGGGTGATCCAGATGAGGAGGACTACGGCATCCGCCTCCTCTCCCCGCCGGACCGCCGCACCCTTGGCCGCGTCTTGAAGGCCCATGCCCGGCGTGACGCCGTTCCCCGTGTTCAAAAGCAGGTGGACTTCATCCTCCATCACGCCCCCGTTCTTCTCGAAGGAAAACCCTACGGCTCAGATTGAGCGCTCCAGCCTCCGCGGCTGCAAGTCTGACTCCTTCGCGCCCCACGCTCATGTCGCCCTTCGGGCTTCGCTTCGCTCAGTCTGTCTTGCACTTAGCCATCGTGCTCGGCTTATTGTCTCAAAGTCCCCCTGTCTCAAAGTCCCCCTGTCTCAAAGTCTCATAGTGTCCAACTGGTGGAATGCCTTCAGCCTCAGGCAGCCCATCCCGCTCATGACCGGCTGAAAACGTTCGCCCGATGCTCCGCCATGACGGCGGAATCCGACAACTGGCAGGAACCAAGAAAAGCGTGAATGAACAACGTACGGTTGGCCCAACCTCGCGACATCAATTGGGCAACACACTCCTGGGGCGTCGAGTGAGTCGGATGATCGCTCGCACGCCGAATAGAACACTGAGGAACACAAGCGACAGAAAACTCCACATGCCGACCTCAAATGGCCACAGGTTGTGCGAGGTGGGATCGGCCTGGGTGTCAACCAGAATGCGGACAAGAACAAAGGCCAACGCCAACAATGGGAGAAGGGCAACCATCCTCAACACACCCCTACATCGAATGAAAACGCAGGCCTGCACCGCCAGCAGCCCCAGGAAAAGCGCCAGAATCAAAATCATGATCATGCTAGCCCAACCGCCCATACCACCAGGGAGTTCTGACGTGGCACGGATGCTCTCTTGAAGAACCTGCGGCGGAGGCTGACCATAGACCCTCTGCAAATCCTGGCCAAAGCCAGAATGAAGGGTCGCTACCAAGAGCATGGCCGGGCTGAAAAGGAGTAGCTTTTGGTGGGTCGTTTTCATGGCAGACGTTTGGTGGTGCATGACAATTGTTCTGATGTGGGTTGTGAGTCGATTCGCTGAGCAAAATCGCTGGATCGGGATGCGACACCAATTGATAAAATTGATGGCACGCTCGCTCCGCTCAATAGATGGCCATTACCAGCAAGGTATGGGGAAGCGATTCTTGACTGAATTGGGATTCAAAGAGACACGCTCAAGCGTGCACAACGTACGGCGGCATCAACCTCGCTACCACAATCCGGCGTCACACCCGCTCTCAAAGCGGCACCTTCCCGCCGCAGTGCGGGCAGGTCACACAGCGGTGCTTGGTGGACACCGGGCGCGGCAGCCCCGCCCACTCGCACAGCACCTGCCAGGTGCCCCAGCCATAGCTGCGGTAAATGAGTTTACCGTACGAAGGGCGTCCCCACTGCTCGCTCCAAAACAGCTTCCCGGCATCCATGGCCGCACGGACCTCCGCGCGGGAAGTCAGGCCATGGGCTTCGAGAAATTGGCGCGCAAGCGCCGGCAGCAGGCACAGCGCGTCCTGCCCGTTCTTGGCAATGTCCTGCATCCGCCGCTGCGCCTCGATCACCATCTCCTTGGCCCGCGTTCCCGAAAACCCCATCGCGCGCCCGATCTGCGCATGCGTCAGCCCCTGCTCTCGCAGTTGCATGACCTGTTTCTGCTGGTCGTTGAGCGGTTCCGTGAGCACTTTCATACGCGTCGGGGTTTCGGTTCGCCAAAACATGCGCCTCCTGCCCCCTCTCTGCAACCCCGCTCACAGTCTCATAGTCTCCGCGTCTCAAGGTCTCCCAGTGGTGGAATGCCTTCAGCCTTAGGCAGCCCATCCCGCTCACCACCGGCTGAAACCTTCGCCCGATGCTCAGCCATGAAGGCGGGATCAGGGAAAGCTGCATCATCTTGCTTCGGTGACACAGGCGGCGACTTGACTCATCGTCCCTAGACTCATCGTCCATGCTGTTGGCATGAGCCAACGCCACCGCGCCCTAGACCACTTTGGGAAGAACGTACGCAAACACCGCACTGATAAAGGGCTTTCCCAAGAAGCCCTCGCCGAAAAGGCAGACCTCGACTCCACCTATATTAGCGGAATCGAGCGAGGCGTGCGTAACCTAAATCGACCAGAGCCGCTATTTCGGAAGTGCGGAGAAATTCACAGGTTCCAGCTCGCATGTGGACCCAAGTGATCCTCCGAGGACAAATAGTTTTGGATGTTCGAAAACGCGGTAGAGCCGATATAGCTGATACTCATTTTGAAGGTCGATTGAAACAGCCAGTTCATTGCGAGAAATGAAGAATGGGGTCATCGCTCCGAAGCGAGTTGTTTTGACTTCGATTAATCGATCTCGCCCGTCATTCTCAAACGAGTGGATGTCGTAGCCGAGATGATCTCCTTTCGTTCGAGATACATGCTCAATGCGGTCTGCCAATGTTCGTTGACCAGCCCGCCAGAGGCGTTCGTGTTCAAATCTTATAACCATCTCTTCTCCAGCGAGTCCCAGTGATCGATTTCTCGCTTCGATTTCGAGATAGTTGCGAAGAGATGGCGTTCGGTGGTTGTCAGACCGTTCGCGGACCTTAGTTTCGGTCTGATCGAGGGAGGGTGGATCTACTTGAATCGAAAGGATGTCGGGGATGGATGGAATGGCACCCAGTTCGCCTTCAACAGAACCGGCAACCGTTTGATTCAATGATTCGTCGGCACACAGACGGTCTTCAATTACCTTCCGAAGGAGTTGCTGATAATTGCGATACGGCTTGTAGCCGTTGATGTACGGAAACCCCAAATCGATCAGGACAGCACTGATATTCATGTGCTTTCGTTCGATCGAGCCTCTCGGACGGTTAGAGAGAAGCCGTTGAAGCTGACGGTTGTGGTCAGCTTTATTGAAGGGTTCGCCTCGCAGTTCTTTTGCGAGCATGTCGAAGTAGTCCGCGACTGCGGCTTCTACTTCTTCACGTGACCAATCTTCCTGCATTCGTGACCACAGTTGCCCCATATACCTCTTCACGGCAACTCGTCACGAGTCCATTTTTCTGCGTGGCCATGCCAGGAAACTAAACCAGTTGGCCGTTGTGCGGAACTCATGAGTAAAAATATTGAAGTCACCGACCCCGCCGCCGTGTTTGCCTGCGCGCATTCTCTGTGGGAGGCCTGCCAGCGCGAAGCGGCGCAAGAAATTAAACTCAACCTCAGTGAGGCCTACAACGGAGCAGATCAATTGATGCGTGAGGTGATGCGTATCGGCGAGTTATTCGAAAAGTGGGCGTGCGAGCATATTGAGTTCAATGAATTGAACGACGTTTGGCCTTACTTGCTGGAAGACAAATTCGGAGAGTCTTGTGTCAGTGCAATGGGCGCAGAGAATCTCGATAACTTTGACGGCAGTGATTGCCTTCGGGTTGCGATGAACTTGAGACTTCCCGTCAGGCTCAGCGACGGTCTTTGCATTCCGATCGACTTGACGGCAGCCAATCCTATCCACAACTCGCCTTTCCCTGCCTTTCGGATTCAAACGGTGCGTGAACTCGCTGAAGACCATTTCTGCGAGGCTTACACTTTGGACGATGATCCCCTCGATGAAAACTTTGGCCCTCCACACTTCGCACTGTATGGGGTCGGGACCGACGGCTTGCTCGAGCACATCGCTGATCGCCGCAGTTATGCTGAGACGTTAAATCTTGCTCAGAAGATTGCGCCGGGCGTTCAGTTTCCGAGCACCCCGATTCTTGGGAAAATACCGCCCACCAAATTCCCACCTCCTCGAACAGAGAGTTAGCAATGATCTCCAGGATGGCGGTGAACCAAGAGCGTGACTGCGTGGTGACACGGGAGCTGAAAAAGGCGGGCTGGCGGGTGCTGCGGCTGTGGGAGCATGAGCTGACCCGGAAGCGTGAGCCCCAGCTCCTGCGGCGGCTCCGGCGTTGGGGACTGCAGGGCCATGACTCGGGGCCGTGAGGACTGAGACGGCAGCAGGCATGGACCGCCTTCATCCTTGAGCTGACATCCTGACCTGCGAGGAAAGTCGATGATTCCGAATCGTTCTCGTGCTCGTTCTCCTGCTCGTCCTCGAAAGTCTCGAAAGTCGCACCCGAGGTCGCCTTGAGCGGATCGCGGCGATGGGGCCGTCAAGTTGTCCGGTTGCGCCGCAGCCGGTGGTGGACTCCAGTTGCACAGCAACTGGGCTACTTGGCTTGGGCGACGAGTCGTCGCCACTCCATAACGGCGGCGGAAACGGAGCGCGTGTGTGTCGCAGACCACTCGCCATTTCATCTTGCAGGCGGGAGCGGTAGGAATTCGAACAGGCGAGTAGGCTTCGCCATACTCGCGCTCCTTTCTGCGACGATCAAGTTGCCCGGTTGCGCCGCAACTGGTGGTGGACTCCAGTTGCACAGCAACTGGGCTACTTGGCTTGGGCGACGAG
>JANOBP010000672.1:0-4080 GCA_031411715.1 Verrucomicrobiaceae bacterium
CGTGCGCGACCTCAAAGATGAGGAAGCAGAAATGCAGTTCGTGAAGATCTTCCGCGAGCTGATGCGCCTGCGGAACATCCTGGAATCGTTCTCGGAGTTCAGTGACGAGGATTTGTCCCTCCCCGCGCAGCGCTTCGCCGATTACCGCAGCGCCTATCTCGATCTCTACGACAAGGTCAAAACGGACAACCTCAAGGAGAAGGCCAGCATCCTCAACGATGTGGACTTCGAGCTGGAACTGATCCACCGCGACGTGATCAACGTGCAGTATATTCTCACGCTGCTGGCCAAGCTCTACGGCGCGGATGAGGCGGAAGCCCCGCAACTGCGGAAGCTCATCCTCGACTCCGTGGCCGGTGACATCGAGCTGCGCAGCAAGAAGGAACTCATCGAGAAGTTCATCGAGGACAATCTGCCCAACGTGGAAAGTGCAGCGGAGATCCCCGACAGCTTCGAGGCCTTCTGGGAGAAGGAGCGCGTGTCAGCGTTTGATAAGCTGGTGGCAGATGAACAGCTCGACGCCGACAAGCTCAAGAAGGTGATCGACCGCTACGTCTATACCGGCCAGGAACCTTTACCAGACCCCGACATTGCCGACATCATCCTCAAGCCTATGAAGGTCATGGAGCGCGGCCCATCCAAGAAGCGGGTCTTTGATCGCGTGGTGGACTACGTGGCGACCTTCATCCGGGGGATTGCAGCGTAGCAAACTGGTGCATGCAGCCCAGAATGTTAAGAAAGGGCCAGGAGTCGGTGCCTGAGAACCGTGGGGCAAGGCTTGGGTGAGGTTTCGCCACCTCAAGGCGGGACTCCGAACAGTGCTGGAATGCGCGGATGCAGGCGTGAACTCGGTAGCGCCACGAAAAGCTCGATGCCCAGTGGGCGCAGCACTTCCTCATGGAGGGCGTGAATGATTTCATCCATCGGCAGCGGATTGAGCGCGGGGTCGATGGTGTTGTGAATGGTGGGATCCGGCTGCTGCAGCATCTTCACGCCTTCGCTGGCGTAGCGCTGGGCCAGGTCGTCGCTGGTGGTGGGGAGTTGCGGTGGGCGCGCGGCGGCATAGCGCGGGTGGTCGTAGAAATAGGCGGTGTTGTTGAGATCGACGCCGCAGAGAACGATGCGCTTGTAGCCGGCCATGACGGCGAAGCTCAAGGCGAGAAAAATCGTGGCCCGCTTCATGGGGATGCCCCAGAGCGTTTCATTTGGATTGAAATAGCCCAAGCGGCGATACCAGCGCAGGCTGCGCCTGAGGGAGGCGGTGTCGCGGCCTTTCACGCTGAGGGTGTGCAGGGTGTAGAGATGCTGGATGGCACTGAGGGGGAACTCGCTGCTCCATTGCGGATAGCGCTCATCCAGCCGGTGGATGTCTTTGAGCAGGAAGGCGGTGTTTTGATAGTCCGGCATCCGCTGTGCCAGCAGTTTCATCATGGCCGCAGCGTCCGCAGGGGTGCGGGAGACCTCACAACTGAACCACGTCGGTACATGCTCATGGTAGAGCCAGAAGTTGATGCCCAGGCTGTCACAGCGGCGGATGTCGTCCCATGCCTGCGGTGGCAAATCATTGATCGAGCTGCCAGTGGCCAGGACATAGAGCGTGTCGCTCTTTTTGAAGTCGGTCACGCGCAGCGCCAGCGGATCATGCGTGCAGGATAACTTGGGCAGGATGCGCTGCTGCACGGTCTGCCGGAAGCTGCGGTAGCGCCCCCCTAGTTTTTTAATGCGCAGCAGCATGCAGGATCACGGAAATGACGCGCTCGATGTCCGCATCCGTCGATGACGAGCACGAAGGCAACGAGAGGCAGTTGGCGAAGAGGTCTTCAGAGACGGGGCAGGGGAGCTTGAAGGCATCCGCATGTGCTGGAGAGAGATGCGCGGGCTGCCAGAGTGGCCGTGCCTCGATTTTGGCATCCTTGAACTTCTGGCGCAACTCACGGGCGGTCATGCCAAACTTGGCAGCATCAATGTAAGCCGTCGTGAGCCAGAAATTGCTGCGCACACCTTCCGCCTCGCCCTGGAGCGTCAATCCGGGCACTGCGGCCAGTTGGGCGCGGTAGAGCGCATTGATGGCCCTGCGTCGCTCCACATAGCGCGGCAGCACTTCCATCTGCGCGCAGCCGAATGCGGCCTGGATGTTGGTCAGGCGGTAGTTGTAACCGATTTCGTGATGAATGTACTCCTGAGGATCATCCTTGGCCTGTGTGGTGAGGTAGCGTGCTTTCTTGGCCCACGCCTCATTGGCCGTCACCAGCATGCCGCCGCCGCCAGTGGTGATGATTTTGTTCCCATTGAAGCTGTAGCAACCCATGTGGCCTATGCCGCCGACTGGCTGGCCGAAATAGGTGCTACCGAGTGCCTCCGTGGCGTCCTCGATCACCGTCAGGCCAAACTGCTCCGCCAGCGGCATCAGCGCCTTCATATCCACCGGATGGCCGAGGATGTGAACCGGCACGATGGCGGACACGCGGCGTCCGCTGGTCTTGTTGTACACATCACCATCACGGCGGCGCTCGCAGCCGTTGGTTAAAAACTCACGCACCTGATTCACATCCATCTGCCAATAGCGCGACTCGGCATCCACCAGCACCGGCACGGCATTGGCATAGCGGATGGCATTCACCGGCGCGATGAAGGTCATCGACGATACCAGCACCTCATCCCCCGGCTTCACTCCGGCGATGAGAAAGGCCACGTGCAGTGCTGCGGTGCCGCACGTCGTCGCCACGCCATGCGGCAGGGATGCGGCGCGTGCTAGATCTCCCTCAAACCGCGTGACAAACGAGCCCACGGATGAAACCCAGCCCGTATCGAGGCATTCTTTGATGTAGGTCCATTCGTTGCCACTGAGATGTGGCGCGCTGAGCGGGATGAAGGGGAGGGAGTCGGGCATTCCATTTCGTTAAAACGAGATAAGCCAGTTGGCGAGATGAAAGTGCGCTGGCTTTACGGAAGGGGCCAAGGACCATCAACCGCATCTGCCAAAGGAGAGGCCTCAAGGCCCTACTGCGCACCTAGATTATCCTTCACCAGCGAGTCCGTTGCGTCACCCAAATCAATCCACTTGGTGCCTGCCGCCAGTCGGCGCGCGCAGTCCGTGAGGAGGTTGTTGGTGATGAGCAGTTTCTTGCTGCCGCCGCTGACCTTCACGGCTTCGGTGTCGAGTCCCGTGAACGTATTGCCATGGATCGCGAGGTCGCCAGCGCCTTCGATGAGGATGCCGGCACCGGTATCGATCTGCATGGGGTCTTTGTGCTCACGAATGGTGCGCTTGAGCAGTCCTTTGCCAATGTAGGTATTGGTGAAGGCGTTCGCGCTGATGCTGTTGCGGCCACTCTCGCTGCTCAGGCGCACGCTGAAGCCATGGCAGAGGACAAAGGTGTTGGCGCTGACTGCGCAGCCGTTGGCATCCTTCAGGTCAATGCCGCCACCGACGTGATGGGCGATGACGTTCGCGCTGAGGGTGACGCCATAGGTGTCTCGGTCGAGGATGATGGCGGTGCCGTTGCATTCCTCGATCATGTTGCCGCTGCACACGGAGCCGTAGGTGTTCTCGATCACGATTCCATGGCGCAGGTGGTCATCGATGTTGTTGCCGTTGCAGCAGAGGTTGAAGCTGTCGATGCAGCGCAGGGCGTCCTGATTCTCCTCGAAATGGTTGCCGTTGACCACGATGTCATGGCAGGCGGTGATCTGGAGTCCGGCCAGGGCGTTGTAGGTGAGGATGGAGTCATTCACGCGCGGGTCTTCATAGCAATTGTCCAAATGGATGCCGTTGCCGCCGTTGTGATCGATGGACAGGCCTTGAAGGAAGATTTCCTGAATCTTCTCCGCGCGGATGCCATCGCCACTTTTGGGGTTGCCACTGATGCGCAGGTTGCCGATCTGGATGCGCCATAAGGATGCCTTCTTGTCGGTGTCGAGAGTGGATGGACGTATCCAGATGGCCGGGTTGCCTTCCTCGTTTTTGTTGATGAGGTGAGTCGAAGCGCCGCTGCCCTCGATCCGTGTCTCAGCCGTTTTTACTTTCAAAGGCTGCTTGAGCTCATAGTCCCCCGGAGGAATGAAGACGATGCCGCCGGT
>JANOBP010000673.1:0-7867 GCA_031411715.1 Verrucomicrobiaceae bacterium
GCCACCAGGATTCTCAAACCACACCCACATCGGCATGTCACAGGCCAGACCCGCAAAGAGACCTGCTGCAGCCACAAAGGCGATGCGTGCCGGGTAATGCAGCATCGTCTGTGACAGCATGCCTGCGATGAGCGCAGCGCAGATCAGACTGCGTAGGAAGGAAAGGATCAGGTTGTTCGCCATGCTGATCTCACGCTTCCCAGGTCGAATGATGGCATAAACGGTGGGGCCGTCGTTGCGCGCCTTCTCATACTCCTCCAGCGCTTTTTTGATCGAAGCCTTCTCATTTTGTGCCTCGTACTCATTGGCAGCGCCAGGGCGAGGCTGGAAGACTTTGGATTCTTTTGGCTTTGCGGGCATCACATAGATGCCGGCACCGCTGCTGACCTGAGTTTTGCTATTGGATAATGATGGACCCAATATTTCCGCCATGTGGCTCTCATCACGGAACTGCCGGTATCCACTCTCATGCCAACCCAGCATGGTCCAAGACACCGCCTCCCATGCAAAGACGGCGATGGCTGCTAAAAAGACTCCCAGAGCAAATTTCATGGCGTTCCGTTAACCTCAATCATTCCCAGCATCAAGTTGCGGATGCCACACAATTGGCCTGGATTCAGCATTATGACCGCCGCGCGGTCTGAGTAGTACTTCTTCATGTCGCTTCGTCTCACATTTACCATTCTACTCCTCGCGGGCTGTCTCAGCGGCCTACGTGCAGACTGGCTGGACGACATTGGTTACAACAAGCTCGCAGCAGAGCTAGGGGCCGCCATGCCGACAGGTGCTGGCATCACGCTGATTCAGTCCGAGGCCAATGACATCGCCTCTCCGCCGAATTACCTGCCGCAGGCTGGCGGACCGGGCTCTTTTGCGGGCACCGGCATCTATGCAGACAAAACCTTCTTTGCCGAATCCGGTGCGGGCACCGAGTTTGGCCATACGCAGTCCGTTTCATCCTTCTATTACATCAGCTACAGCGGCGTGGCACGCGGAGCCACGCAGATCCATCTGTACACCGCCACCGATTTCCTTAGCAGACTCACCGCCGGCAGTGCGCCAGAGGTGCTGCCGGGACGCGTGCAGAATCACAGTTGGGCGGGCTCTTACGGCAGCAGCGCTGCGGATCAAGATGCGCTGCGCAACATGGACCTCATGATCCATCGTGATGGAAGCATCGTCGCCGTGCCCTTGTTCAATGGTGCTGCCATGCAGGGCCTGCTCGGCAACAACTACCACGCCATCACCGCAGGCTTGCGCTCCGGCAATCACAGCCTGGGCGGCACCAACACCGACGGAAGTGGTCGCATGAAGCCGGATCTCGTCGTCAACGTTGATCTAACCAGCTTTGCCTCACCCGCTGTTGCCGGAAGCGCGGCGCTGCTGCTGCAAGAAGCCATCGCCTCAGGCAACACCAATGCGCAGAAGCCGCAGACGATCAAAGCGATCCTCCTCGCCGCAGCTTCGAAGAAACCTTTCCCGCAGTGGCAGCGGGACACCACCGCCGAGCCCTACGACGACGTCTTTGGTGCTGGCGAACTCAGTCTCTACAACGCCTGGCACATCCAGCATGCCGGTGAGCACGCCTTCAGCACTAGCGCCGAGGTTCCCTCACGCGGCTGGGATTTTGCGGTCAGCACCAATGCTTCTGGTGGACGCCGCTACTTCTTCACCATCCCGGCGGGTCAAGTTGCCAGCACCTTCTCGGTCGCGCTCACCTGGCATCGCATCGTCATGGGACTTTTTTCACTGCCCAATCTCAATCTCAAACTCTACGCCGCCAGCGGCCTCACCGCAGGCACGCTCATCAGCACCTCCAACAGCATCGTGGACAATGTGGAGCACCTGTTTCACTACCACCTGCCCGCTGGCCAATACCTGCTGGAAGTCTCCTCGACAGCCAACAACATCTCCTACGCACTCGCATGGGATGCGCAGCTCGGCGCAGGCCCGCAACTCACCGCCACGCGCGATGCACTGGGCCTGATCACACTCAACGCCTCCGAGCTTGATCCCATGGTCACCTACACCATCGAGAGCTCGCCCACACTGCTCGCACCGTGGACTTCAGAGCACACCTTCCGCACCGCAGACGTCACGCCGACATTTCAGCACACCTGGCAGACATCGCCATCCACCGACCACCTCTTCTACCGCCTGCGCTGGACACCGGTGCGGTGAATTAAAACCAATTAGGCTCCCTGATGCCGACATTGAGCCAGGCGTCTGTTTTAACGCCAAACCTCTCCGCATTCAGCTCAAAGCGACTGCGGACATGGATCCAAGTGGGGCGCTCCTGCGTGTCTTCGGTGGCATTCAAACAGCGGAGTAACCTTACAGGCTTGTAATACTCCAGCAAGGCTGCGGCCATGGTCCGGCGGTCATTGTTCCGTGGAAAGCATTCCAACCAAACTCAAACACAGATCGATGAACCCAATAAAGCCCACCATGAAAACTCAATCCTCTCTCCATCCGTTCTGGCAGCGCACGGCCCTTCTCGGCGGTGTGTGCCTCATGACCGCCTCGCTCGTGGCCTTCACGCCCGGCAAGGACTCTCCCACCAAGGCCGATCCGCTGCACCTGCAAGTCAGCGATGCGCCGATCTCCACCGCAGGCCGGGGCTTCCCCAGCTTTGCCCCCATCATCAAAACGGTCGCACCCAGCGTCGTGAAAGTCTCCGTCTCGAGTCAGCCGAAGGCCAGACGCATGGAAATGCCCGGCGGCATGGATCTGCGGCGCTTCTTTGGCCCTGGTGCCCAATTGCCCGAGGAATTGCAGCAGCAGCAGCGCCGCATGCCCAAAGAGCAAGGCGTTGGCTCCGGCGTCATCGTGACAAAGGACGGCTACATCCTGACTAACAACCACGTGGTGGACGACGCCAGCACGATCAAAGTCAGCATGACCGACGGACGTGAGTTCGAAGGCAAAGTCATCGGCCGTGATCCGAAAACCGACGTGGCCGTGATCAAGGTGGATGCGCAGGACCTGCCCGCCGTCACCTTTGCTGACAGCGACAAGATCGAAGTCGGCGACATGGTGCTGGCCGTGGGTCATCCCTTTGGCATCGGCCAGAGCGTGACGACCGGCATCGTCAGCGCGAAAGGCCGCGCCACGATGGGCCTCGACTACGAAGACTTCATTCAGACGGATGCTGCGATCAATCCCGGCAACTCGGGCGGTGCGCTCGTGGACGTGGACGGTCGTCTGGTCGGCATGAACACGGCCATCCTCAGCCACAGCGGCGGCAATCAAGGCATCGGCTTTGCAGTGCCGACCAATCTCGCCCGCTGGGTCATGGAGAGCCTCGTAACCCACGGCCATGTGGAGCGTGGATTCCTCGGTGTGAACATCCAGGACCTCACGCCGCAACTGGCGAAGCAGTTCAAGATCGACCAGGCCGCTGGTGCCCTCGTGGCCGGTGTCGCACCTGACAGCCCTGCTGAAACCGCTGGAGTGAAGAGCGGCGACGTCATCACCGCCTTCAATGGCAAGCCCGTCACCGACAGCCGTCATCTGAAGCTGCAAGTCGGATCCACCGTGCCCGGCGCTGCCGTGCCGATGACCGTGCTGCGCGATGGCAAAAGCACCACGCTCAGCGTGACCGTCAAGGAACTGCCCGGTGACAAACTCGCCGAGGCTTCTTCTGAGGCAAACAAAGCTGGCGACGCCCTGCACGGTGTCGGCGTGGCCGATTTGGATCAGGCCACCCGCAACCAGCTCAAGGTGCCCTCGGAAGTCCAGGGTGCCGTCGTCACCGACGTGGATGAAAGCTCCGTCGCCTATGAGGCTGGCCTCCGCCAGGGAGACGTGATCACCGAGATCAACCGTCAAGCCATCAAGAACGCCGAGCAGGCCACCGCTGCGTGTGAAAAGCCCGCAACCAAGGTCTCGCTGGTGAAAACCTGGAGCCACGGCGGCAGCCGCTATGTCGTGGTCGATGAAAGCAAGGCGGGCTGATCCCTCCGGCTCATTCACCCGCCCTGTCGTTGTCAAAACGTCAGGGCGGGCCTTTGCGTTGGACCAGGGAACGCAGCGCAGCTACTCATGCACCCCTCCGCCCGCCATGCGCATTCTAGTGATCGAAGATGACAGCAAGATCGCCTCGTTCATCGTGAACGGGCTCAAGCAGAATGGCTTCGGCGTGGACCCCGCCACGGATGGCGAGCAGGGACTCGATCTGGCCTGCACCGTGACCTACGATTGTATCGTGCTCGACCTTATGCTGCCAAAGCTCGATGGCCTCTCACTACTGCGCCAGTTGCGCCGTGAGAAGATCCACACGCCCGTGCTCATCCTTAGCGCCAAGGCCACGGTGGAAGACCGCGTGAAGGGCCTGCAAGCCGGTGGCGACGATTACCTCACCAAGCCTTTCGCCTTCTCCGAGCTGCTCGCCCGCGTGCAGGCACTCATCCGCCGCGCCACCCATGTGGTCGAGCCCACCACGCTCAGCGCCACAGGCATCATCCTCGATCTCTTAACTCGTGAAGTGACACGTGAGGGCCGCAGGATCGAGCTGCAAACACGTGAGTTTGCCCTGCTGGAGCTGCTCATGCGTCATCCTGGCCGCGTCGTCACCAAGACGATGATTTTGGAGCACGTCTGGGACTACAGCTTCGATCCCCAGACCAATGTCGTGGACGTTCTCGTGCACCGCCTGCGGGCCAAGGTGGACAAAGACTTCGACGTGAAACTCATCCACACCATCCGCGGCGTCGGCTATGTCCTCAAACCTGTTTAAGACCTGGAGTCGCAGCTTCGCCCTGAAGCTCACGCTCGGCTACGCCACGATCTTCACGCTGAGTGCCGTCGTGCTCTTCGGCCTGCTCTACGTGCTGCTCGCCTCCGCGCTGGAGCGCAAGGACCGTGAGGTCATCGAAGCACGCCTGAAGGAATGCGCCGCCGTCTATGCCAATGGTGGCCTGTCCGCGTTGAGCAGCCTGGTGGAGCGCAACAGCACCGACACCGACAAGTCGAAGTCCTTTTTCGTCCGTGTCACCGGCAATCTGGGCAGCGTGCTCTTCGTCAACGTACCCAACGAATGGGTGCAGGTGGATGCGGCACTCACGCATCCGCAAAGCGACACCTCACAGCCCGACTGGCTCTGCATCCCGAAGGATGAAGAGCGCGATCTCACCGTCGCCAGCGCACGCCTGACCGACGGCTCGATCCTCCAAGTAGGCCGCAGCACCAACAGCCGCGAGACCGTGCTGCAACCCTTCCGTCGCAACTTCCTGCTGGTCATGACTCCCACGCTGCTGCTCGCCGTGCTCGGCGGCGCTTACTTCGCCCATCGCGCCACGCAGCCTGTGCGCGAAGTCGTCGCCACAGCCCGCACCATCTCGGACACGGGCAATTTCTCCGCCCGCGTCATCGCCCACGCCGGTCAGGCCGAGTTGGAGGAGCTGGCGACCGAGTTCAACCGCGTGCTCGACAAAAACCAGTCGCTCATTCAAGGCATGCGCGACGCACTCGACAACGTCGCGCACGACCTGCGCACACCGCTCACCCGGCTGCGCGGCACCGCCGAGGCCGCCGTGCAAACAACCCCGGATCCCATCGCGCGCGAAGCACTCGCCGATTGCGTCGAAGAATCCGACCGCGTCCTCACCATGCTCAAGGCTCTCATGGACATCAGCGAGGCCGAATCCGGCATGATGAAGCTCCACCGCGAGCTCACTTCCATCCCCGCCCTGCTCGGGGAGGTCGTCGAGCTTTACGAGCTCATCAGCGAAGAAAAGCACATCACCATCACCACCGACTTCGCCAAAGACTGCCAGGCCTCTGTGGACCCCACGCGCCTGCGCCAGGCCTTTGCCAACCTCCTCGACAACGCCCTCAAATACACACCCAGCGGCGGCCGCGTGCAGGTGTCCTGCACCGCCAGCGCCAACACCCTCACCGTGCGCATGCGCGACACCGGCATGGGCATTCCCGCCGCCGAGCAGCCGCGCATCTGGGAGCGCCTCTACCGTGGCGACAAAAGCCGCACCCAGCGCGGCCTCGGCCTCGGCCTCAGTCTCGTCAAAGCCATCGTCGAAGCCCACCAAGGCACCGTCGCCGTCATCAGCGAAGCCACCCAGGGCGCCGAGTTCATCATCACCCTGCCCCAGATCCCGCTCGGACCCGCCACACCCATATCTTGACCATCAGTGCCTTTGTCGTTTCAATCGGCTCATTCCAATCCAAGTCCTTCTTTTCGTGAACAGCTATCGCTTTCCCCAGCTCAACCCCGTTAATCCACAGTTAAATGTGGACGAATCTGATTCGCCCACAATTTATTGTGGCTAAACAACGTTGAACTGAGCCGCTGCGCGGAGGGGCGTGAGGGGCTTTGGGGTGGGGATTACGCTGGGGGTCTATGTCACCTCTACGTGCCCAATACATCGGGCTGCTGACCCTTCGGGGTTACACGCAGCGAACTCAAGAGTCTTATGTCAATGCGGTGGCGGCTTTGGGCCGCCATTACGGGTGCTCGCCCGATAGGCTCAATGATGGGCAGATCCGCGATTACCTCCTCGGGCTGCATCAGCGCGGGCTGAGCCGTAGCACGATCAATGTGGCGATCAGTGCGCTGCGGGTGTTTTACGGCGTGATGCTCAAGCGTCCGGTGGCACGCATTGAGGAGTGTCTGCCGCGTCCGCGTAAGGTGACGCGCAGGGCGCGGGTGTATAGCCGGGAGGAGTTGCGTGTGCTGTTTGTGACGGGCTGCCGCTCGTTGCGCGATCGGGCGTTTTTGATGACGGTTTATGGGGCGGGCTTGCGCCTGAGTGAGGCGTGTCATTTGCAGGTGGAGGATGTGGAGAGTTCGCGCTCGATGCTGCGAGTGGCGCAGGGTAAGGGGAATAAGGATCGCTATACGGTGCTCTCGCCTTGGTTGGTCGATGTGCTGCGGGATTATTGGCGCGAGTTCCGTCCGCAGGGGCCGTGGCTGTTCCCGGCTCCGCGTTTGCAAAACAAGCCGATGGTGGATGGCTCGGCGCAGATGATTTTTTGCCGGGCGCTGAAGCGTGCGGGCCTGCCGAACCGGGGTGGCATTCACTGCCTGCGCCATTCGTTCGCGACGCATCTGCTGGAGGACGGTGTGGATGTGCTGACGATCAAGAAGCTGCTGGGTCATGCGAACTTTGCGACGACGGCGGGCTATCTGCATGTGTGCGCGGAGCATGCGGTGCGGGTGCGCTCGCCACTCGATGTGATGGCGCCGCAGCAGCCTGCGGTGGCTGATCCTTTTTCCAATCCACGCTGAGCCTGCCGCACACTCGTCATGCCTACGCTCTCGATGAATGAGGGGGCTGGTGTGCGGGCTGGGGATGCGGGTTGCTCTGCGCCTGCTGCGAACGTGCCGCGCCTGACGGTGGCGCGGGTGATCGCGGCGGCGTTGCGGCTGTTCCCGAAGCCTGCGCTCTGCGCTCATGCCTGGAAGGTGCTCAACGCGCTGCTGGCCTGCCGCACGCCGCTGCTGGGGGCGCATCGCTACCACTGCGCGGACTGTGGGAAGGATCATCTGGTGCCGCACTCGTGCCGGAACCGACACTGTCCGAGCTGTCAGGCGGCGCTGTCGCGTGACTGGCTGGAGCGGCAGATGCAGTGCCTGCTGCCGGTGACTTACTTCCATGTGGTGTTTACGCTGCCGCACAGCCTCAATGCGCTCATCGCGCAGAACCGCCGCGCTTTGCACACGCTGCTCTTTGAGTGTGCGAGCGCGACGCTGCTGGAGTTCGGGCAGAACAAGTTCAAGACGCGGCTGGGGGTGACGGCGGTGCTGCACACCTGGGGCCAGACATTGATCGATCATCACCACCTGCACTGCATCGTCAGCGGTGGTGGTCTCAGCGCGGATGGCAGCCAGTGGCGGGGTGTGCGTAGC
>JANOBP010000674.1:0-5471 GCA_031411715.1 Verrucomicrobiaceae bacterium
AGCACTTCCGACCTCTCAGTGCTCAGTGCTCAGTGCTCAGTTCTCAGTTCTCAGTTCTCCGTTCTCAGTTCTCCGTTCTCAGTTCTCCGTTCTCAGTCATAGCTTCAACTGAGCACTCCGCACTGAGCACTGAGCACTTCACACTGTCAGGCAGGCTGTCTCCCCCCCGTCCAACTTCAACGCGCTCAACCCTGACGTGTGCGCGGCTTTCTGAGCTGCGGCTTGCGACGGCGGGCCAATAATAAGGCGCGCTGGAGCTCGGCATTGCGCTGCTGAATCTCAGCCAACTCACCGGGGAGTGATGAGTCAGTTGGCTGCGACTGCAGGGCCTCCATGGAGGGCAGCACGGGCAGGTTGGAGACGGCCTTGGCGGCGGCGGCGAGGGATTTCATCTCGCGGTCATTGATGCTGCCGTTGCTGGACACGAGTGAGCTGTGGTCAGGCGTGAGCATCTTTTCCAGCTCGATGATGCGCGCCTTCGCCTGCGGCAACTCGCTGCACATGCTGCGTGAGGCATCGAGTGAAGCCTGGAGTTCAAAGGTGCGGCGCTCATGCTGCTCGGTGGCCGCGTCGAAGCGCTTTTGAATGTCCATGGAGCGCAGCTCGGCCTCACCGTAGCGGCGGGTGGCGTCGGAGCGGAAGGCATCAAACTGCCGCTGCATCTCCGTGCGCCAAGTGTTGCTCTCTTGCCGGATGGCCATCATTTGCTGCTGCTGGTCACGGATCTCGGCCTCCAGGGTGTCGATCTGCTCCAGTTGCTTCCTCTCACGCCGACGCATCACGAAGATGCGCACGAAGGCGATGGAGAATAGTCCCGTGACGATGCAGAGGGCGACGAACATCAGTTGCTCTTCCTGAGTGGAAAATTTCATGGCCAATTATAACAACCGATCAGGCAGAAGATCAATCTGCGGCTGCATCCTTCGCACCTGCCAACCATTAAGCGCGCTGGAAAGAATCTCGTCCGGCAGCGTATTGATCACACCATGACAACACGCCGCAGCTTCCTCACCTCATCCGTCGCCGCCTCCACAGGCGTTTTCTACATCGCCAAAACCTCTTGGGCACAGAAGAGCCCGAGCGATACCATGAACGTGGCCGTCATCGGCTTCGGTGGTCGTGGTGGCTCCCACATCAGCGGCTACAACAAGCTCAAAAATGACGGCATCCGCGTCGCGGCGCTGTGTGATGTGGACAGCAAGGTGCTGGCCAAAGGCGTGGATGCCTATGAAAAGGATAAGCAGAAGGTCACCGGCTACACCGACCTGCGGAAGCTGCTGGAGAATAAAGACATCGACGCCGTCAGCATCGCCACGCCGAACCATTGGCACGCGCTGGCCACCATCTGGGCCGTGCAGGCTGGTAAGGACGTGTACGTTGAAAAACCCGTCTCCCACTGCGTCTGGGAAGGCCGTCAGATGGTCAATGCTGCGCGCAAATACGGCAAGATCGTGCAGACCGGCACGCAGTCACGCTCCAGCCGCAAAGGCATCGCCGCGGCTGTGAAATGGGTGCAGGACGGCAATCTTGGCAAGACACTGCTCTCCCGTGGCCTCTGCTACAAACGCCGCGGCAGCATCGGCAAGTCAGAAGGCGAGCAGCCGGTGCCAGACACGGTGGAATTCGACCTCTGGTGCGGTCCCGGCCCCAAAAAGCCGCTCACACGCAAGAAGCTGCACTACGACTGGCACTGGACTTACGCCTATGGCAACGGCGACCTCGGCAACCAAGGCATCCACCAGATGGACATCGCCCGCTGGTTCCTCGGCGAGAACGCTTTGTCCCCCAGCGTGTGGAGCGTCGGTGGCCGCCTCGGTTATGAAGACGATGGCGAAACCGCCAACACCCAGATCATTTACCACGGCTACGAGAAGGCCCCGCTGATCTTTGAAGTGCGCGGCTTGACACAAGCCAAGGATGCCAAGGACATGGACAAGTACAAAGGTGCCGGCGTCGGCGTCATCGTCGAGTGCGAGGGCGGCTACGTCGTCGTGCCCAACTACAACGGCGCCATCGCCTATGACAAATCCGGCAAGGAGATCCAGAAGTTCGAAGGCACCGAAGACCACTTCAAAAACTTCACCGACGCCTGCCGCAGCCGCCGCGTGGACGACCTCCACGCCGACATCCTCGAGGGGCATCTCTCCAGCGCCCTTTGCCACACCGGCAACATCTCCCACTTCCTCGGCAAGCAGGACAGCCCCGACGCCATCCTCGAGAAGATCAAAGGCGACACCTTCGCCGCCGAGACCTTTGCCCGCATGCAAGAGCACCTCACCAAGAACGAAGTCGATCTCCTCAAAACCAAGCTCACCCTCGGCCCTGTATTGAAGATGGACCCCAAGACCGAGCGCTTCCTCGACAACGACGCCGCCAACGTCCTTCTCAAAGACAAATACCGCGAGCCCTTCGTGGTGCCTGAGATCAGTTAGCCCGGTGCGTTGATCATCTCATCCTCGTCCTCCTACTCGAACTCGTCCTCGATAAGGTCGTGTGGATTGCGGCGCTGAACCTCCGAATCCTTCCCCGTGCGTCTGACACTTCTCCGGCGGCGTCATGAGACACGAGCCAGCCAAAGGATTGGACGAGCCAGCCAAAGGGTTGGATGGAGCAGCGCTGCTCACCCGTTCCGATCCGCGCCCGCCGCGTTTCGACCTACCAGCCCCGTTTCCCTCCAACCCACCCGCTGCGGACTCGGAGGTCCGCGCTCCAAAAGGCTCTCCGCCGAGCCTAGGTCTCTTCAATCAAAAAGCGGCCTCGCTTGAGGCCGCTTTCGATGTTGGAGATGGACGGGGTGGCGGAATTAGACTTTCCACTCGCCGCGGTAGTTGCGGGTGAGCCATTTGGCGTCGCCGCCGCTGATGAACTGGTGCTCGGTGGGGTTCCACTTCACGTTGGCTCCATACCAGTAACCGAAATTCATGAGATGGCAGGCGATGGCGCTGCTGGCACCGACGCCGGCATGGCAGATGGGTTGCTGGCGGCTTTTGATGCAAGCGATGAAGTCGGCGATCTGGTCCTTGCTGACGTAGAGCTTGGTCTTGGCATCAGTGAGGAATTCGCGCTCGGCCAGGGCGACCTCGCGGTCAACGGAGGTGCCGGTGGACTGCTCTTTACCGTGGAAGGCGAATTTGTCTTTGCCGTCGAAGGAGATGGCGAACTTGCCGCGACCGACATTCACCGCGCCTTTGGTGCCGTGGAAGGTGCAGCCATGGCTGCCCTCAGCATGGGTGAGGACGGTGCCGCTGGCATAGACGAGCTGGCAGCCGCGCTTCGCGTTGGCGGCAGGAGCGCGGACTTCGACTGGGCCGTTTTCATCCATGCCGAGTCCCCATTGGGCGATGTCGATGTGGTGTGCGCCCCAGTCGGTGATCATGCCGCCGCCGAACTCGCGCGTCTTGCGCCAGTTTGGGAAGGTGGTGCTTTCGCCCACTGGGCAGAGTTCATGATTGAAGGGAACCAGCGGAGCGGGACCACACCAGCGGTCCCAGTCGAGACCTTCGGGTGTTGGCTCTTCTGGATAGGCATTCGGCGCGGCGGGGTCGCCAATGCTGATGGTGATGGTTTTGATGTCGCCGATGATGCCATTGCGCACGAGTTCGGCGGCGACGCGGAATTCTTTGCTGGAGCGCTGCATGGAGCCGGTCTGGAGCACGCGGTTGTGCTTCTTGGAGGTTTCGACGACGGAGATGGCTTCGTTGATGTTGTGGGTGAGTGGTTTCTCACAGTAAACGTCCTTGCCGTGGCTGAGGGCACTGTTGGTGATGATGGCGTGCCAATGGTCTGGTGTGGCGATGCAGACGGCGTCGATGTCCTTGCGCTCGGTGATCTCGCGGAAGTCATTGACCATTTCACAGGGTTTTCCTTTGCCACCGTTCTTGGCGTAATGGTCGTCGACCTTTTTCTTGTACAACTCACGACGGAGAGCATAGACGTCACAGACGGCGACGACTTCGACCTCGGGATATTGGAGGAATTTGTTGATCAGGCCGCCCATTTGCTTGCCGAGGCCGATGAAGCCCATGCGGATGCGGCCACTCGGGGCTGCGTCAGCACTCCAAACGCGTGATGGGAGAATGAATGGCGCGGCGATGGCGGAGGCTGCGGATTTGACGAAGTAACGACGTGTGGGCTGTGGCTGCATAGGTAGGGTGAATGAATGGGCGAATTTAACGACGGTGGCAAAGGCTTCCTTGCGTTTCAAAGGGGTTCTTCGTACCATGCAGCTTATGAAATCACTCGCCGCCCTCGTCTTGTCTATGCTGCTGACGAATTGCATTGATCCAATGATGATGGACATGGGGCGTGACCCGTATGCGGATCCTTACGGGAACCAGCGTCGTGCAGACATGCGTGATCAAGGGCGCAATCTGAATCAAATGGCGTATGAGCGCGGCAATATGGATGGTCAGGCAGATGCTCAGCAGAGGCAGAGCCAGAATTACAATCGACACACGGACCGCTATGACAGGAATACCGAGATGGCTTACCGGGATGGTTACAATCAGAGCTACAGTGCTTCGAATAGCAGCTTGGGTGCTGGGTATTACAATGGGACTCCACCACCAGGCTCGGTGATGCCAACGCAAGTGGCGCCACCCAATGACCCCGCTTTTAATCAAGGTTATGATTTCGGGTTGCGAGACCGCACGGCGGGGCGTGTCGCGGATCCCGCTGTGCATGTGGGGCGCTATGACCCACGCAACCGCACCAGCTTTGAACGCGGTTACTACGATGGCTACAATGCGCGCTCGAACCTGAACTCCGGTGGGGGAGTGATCCCAATGTTCCGATAAGGACAAAAAAACACCGCCGGCGGTATGCGGGCGGTGTTTTTGAAAAGGGAAGGAGATGAGTCCTTTGCGGACTATTCTTCAGCAGGAGCAGCGGCAGCTTCAGTTGCTGGCGCTTCCACGACGGCAACAGCTTCAGTTGCATCAGCGGCAACAGCCTCGGCTTTAGGGGCTTTGGCAACGGCGGCCTTTTTAGCAGCAGGCTTTTTGGCTGGGGCTTTTTTGACAGCCTTTTCAGCTTTGGCAATGGAGCGGGCCTTGCGGGAGACACCTGCTTTGGCGAGAGCCTTCTTGCGTTCGAGATACTTTTTGCGGCGGATGCGTTTGACGATCTTGTTAAGTTGCTGACCCATGATGTGGTATTGGAGTAATATTGGATTGAGGGGCGCTAGAGTTCCACTGTTCCTCAAAGGCGCAAGGAGCAAATCACTGCGAGCGAAGATGAGTCTCTAGTAGCGATCAAGGCTTTGGCTCATCAGATTTGGGCTTTTCATCGCTTTTCGGAGCTGATTTGCCTTTATCTTCGGAAGGAGAACTCAGCTTTGGTGCATCGAGTTTGGATTCGACTTTATTGGCGGCTTGCTGGGATGGTGGGACTTTAAAGAGCTTGCCACTGTATGGACACTTCACGGTCTGGCCGGTGCCGAGCCCGCCGACATCGACAAGCTGGTTCTTTCC
>JANOBP010000675.1:0-9390 GCA_031411715.1 Verrucomicrobiaceae bacterium
CCTCACCAGCATCACGCAGCGCATGGACGTGAGTAAGCTCGGCAACATCGGCGCAGGCGCAGGAGGCATGGGAATGGGCGGCGGTGGCATGGGCACCGGGATGGGAAAAGGCGGCATGTTCAGCTTCCTCGGCCAGACGGCTTTTGGTCGGCGTGTGGTGTTTGTCGTCGATCTATCTGGATCAATGCTGACGGTTGGTGAAGGCGGAGTCACTCGCATGGATGTGCTCAAAAAAGAGCTAACGAATAGTCTGAGCCGCATCCCCATGAACACCCAGTATCAGCTGATCTTTTTTCATGATTTCGCGTGGCCTCACACGATCAAATATGGCACTCCTGCCTACCAAAAATTCACTTGGGAAATCACAGCTGAGGAATATAAAAAGGCAAAGATACCGAATTACAGCTACTTGATCGCCAACGCCTTCAACCTCACAGACAGCCGCAAGGCTGTGGCGGAAGCGGATGGAAGCAACGGCACGAATTGGGGCGCAGGCTTGCTGATGGCGCTCAAAGGCAATCCGAAGCCCGATATTATCTTCTTCATGACCGATGGTGTGCAGTCAGATGAACATGGCTGGATATCCATCGTTACCGATGAAAATCACCGCACACGGCCTTTCACCGTGATCCACACCAGTGTCATGATGGAAACAGGTGCGGCAAATGAAATGGACCGTCTGGCCAAGGCCAATGGCGGCACCTTTTCCGTGGTGCAGAAGGATGGCAGAGTGATCAAGGGAGATACCTTCCTCAAGAGGTAAGGTCTGCTGCTTTGAGGTGCTGAATGATCGGGCTTTCGAGCAATCGCTCAAGCGGCAGTCCGACAACATTGGTAAAGGAGCCTTCCATGCGCTCCAGCAGCATCTCGGTAGCGGCTTGGATGCCGTAAGCACCGGCTTTGTCCAATGGGTTCACAATGGCGTGATAAGCACGGATGGTCTCGTCTGCCAGTGACTTGAAGGTGACCTGCGTGATGACGTGAAACGCCTCCAGCAACTCGCCGTCGCGGGCCAGAAGGACTCCCGTGCAGACCTCATGAGTGCGGCCGGAAAGACGACGGACCATGCGCAGGGCCTCAGCCATGTCGGCGGGTTTTGCGAGCGGCTCACCATCGATATAAACCAATGTGTCAGCACCGAGCACGACACCTCCTGGTCGCATCTGTGTGCCAGCGATGGCCTTTCGTCGTGCGTTTTCAACCGTCAAAGCAGCAGGCGTCAACGAGGCATCATGTGCCTCATCCACAGCGGGTGTGACGACCTCAAAAGCGATCCCCGCCTGCTTGAGCAACTCCGCACGGCGCGGTGAGGCGGAGGCGAGGACGAGTGACTTCTTTTCGTGACTCACGCGCTCTTTTCGATGGCCAGCACATCATCCTTACGCACGACGGCATCACGCTTTTGAAAAGTGCGGTAGCGATAGTATCCCGTCTTGTCCTGGAAGCGCGGTTCGCCATCGCATAGCACCTCGCTGCCATCTTTCAGCTTGATGCAGTGAGTTCCTGTGGAGGCGGTGAGATCAGGCATCGCGCAGGAGCAAAGAATCAGCGCAGTGGAGAGCAGCGAAAGACGTTTGGCAGAGTTCATAAGGCTAAGGACAGAATTTAAACGGCCTATTACAGACCGGACTTTCCCGTTTTGTATTCAAGTGTCCACTCTTTTGGGGAAAGTTGGCAGATTGCCGGTTGAAGCAATCGACCTGCCTTCTACGCTGCCAACCATGTCTCAAAACCACCCTCCAGCCATCGGCATCATCGGCGGCTCCGGCTTGTACGACCTCGAAGGCTTCGCCAATCGCCAGGAGTTTGAAATCACGACGCCTTTTGGCCCGCCATCGGACAAGCTCATCGCTGGTGACCTCGCTGGCCGCCGCGTGATCTTCCTTCCACGCCATGGCAAAGGCCACCGCCTCCTGCCCACCGAGTTAAATCACCGCGCCAATCTCTGGGCACTGCGCAGCCTCAATGTGCGCTGGATCATCGCCGTCACAGCCGTTGGCAGCCTTCAGGAGCAATACCATCCACGTGACGTCCTGCTGCCGGATCAATTTTTTGACCGCACCAGCCGCCGGGACCAGCACACCTTCTTCGGGCGCGGCATCGTCGGCCATGTTTCCTTTGGCGACCCCATCTCCACCAACCTGCGCACGCTTTTGCATGAAGAAGCCAGCGCGCTAGACCTCCGCGTGCACAATGGTGGCACCTACACCTGCATGGACGGCCCAGCCTTCTCCACGCGTGCGGAATCCAACGCCCACCGTCAACTGGGCTTTGATGTCATCGGCATGACGAACCTGCCAGAGGCCAAACTCGCTCGTGAAGCCGAAATCGCCCTCGCCACACTGGCTATGATCACCGACTACGACTGCTGGAAGGTTGAGGAGGCCGCTGTCACCGCCGAGTCCGTCATCGGCCACCTGCATGCCAATGTCGCTGCCGCGAAGGCCATCCTGGCCCGTGTTATCCCACGTATTCCCACCGTAGCTGACTGGCCGGAGCACCGCTCCCTCGATGGCGCTATTATGACAGACCGCAGTCTGTGGCCTGAAAAGACCATCGAGGAGCTTCGTCCACTGCTCAGCCGCTTCATTTGACACACTAGAGGCCCGCGCCTAATATCGGCACACATTCCTCCAAGAGGGAAATGGCGAGGTAGCAAAGTGGTAATGCACTGGTCTGCAAAACCGGTATGCGCGGGTTCAATTCCCGCCCTCGCCTCCACTCACTTTCGGCAGCGGTGCCACGATGTTGACCGGCCATGGTGCAAATTTCTCGATGATGCCTGGCGCGAGTTCTTTGCCTGACTCGTAGGCTTTGCGGAACATCTCGAGCTTGGCGTCGATGTTATCGACGTGATGCAGCGCGATGGCTTCTGGCGTCTTCGGCAGCACGGGGGAACCAAATTCAAGCGAGCCATGATGCGCGGCGATGAGGTGAAGAAGATGCAGACGGGCGGAATCGGATGGCGGCTCGAGTTGTGTCCAAGTCGCCGCCTCGGTGCGCTCCATGACATCTCGCCAGAGTTTATTCACGATCTCCAATCCCAGTGGGATGTGCCCCAGCATTTCAGCGGTCATGTTGTAGGGCATGGAGAAGCTCGACTCGGCATAGACATTCTCCCATAGCTTGCCGCAGTCATGAAACAGCACGCCAGCGATCATCAGATCACGATTCAACTGCGGATAGACTCCCGCAATCGCCACCGCACAGCGCATCATCTGCGCCACATGCTCCACCAGGCCACCGCGCCGCGCATGATGATTCCGACGTGCTGCGCCGGTGCGTTTGAAGCGCTCGCCATGTTTTTCGAGGAAGAGCACACACAGCGTGTGCAGCCGAGGATCACGGACTTCACTGACAAATTGACCGATTTCTGTAAAGTCAGCCGCCTGGCTTTCCGCGAGCGATGCATCGCCATTCAGCAGGGTAACACGCTCATCCTCCGTCAGCAGTCGCATCTGCGGGTGCTTGGGTTCAATGCCGTATTTGCCCGTATCCACCCACTGCGCAGCGATTTGGATGAAAGCGCCACGCGTCAGCTGCTCAGCGTCACGAAAGAGCGGATTGTTATCAAAGACCCGCCAAACCATCGAATCTCCCGCATCAGCCAGTTTGATCTCCCAAAACGGTGCTCCGCCTGCTGTTGTCTTTTCTGACTTGGCATCGATTTGGACATGCACCCGATACGGCTGGGGCTGTGCGGCTGCGATCTGCCGTATTTGGGTCAGGGAGAGCAGGTCAAGATCTTCGGCAGTGGTTTCCATGCTCAGTCGTTGAGTTAAGAATCACCGGTACTCCACCAGGCCATCATACCCGTGGATCACAGGTATGCGTTGATCGATCTCGCTCAGAATCTGCCGGGTGAGGTTGTACTTCGCGTGCAGCGCATGGTCATCATGGTCAGGGTCATGATGGACGATGATCCATTTCTTCACATTGGCCAACTTGGTCAAGGAGCACGCGCTAGCGAGGTTTGAGTGGCCCCAGCCTATTTTCGAGGGGTAATCACCGGGGAGATACTGCGCCTCATGGATCAGCAAATCGACATTATCCAGGAAATGCAGCAGCGGCTCATGTGGCTGCACGATGTCACTGTCACGCTTCACATCTGCTGGTGAGCCGGTGTAGCCTTGTAGAAACTCATTGTCCGGAATGAAGGCCACACGCCAGCCATCATGCTCGATTTTGAATCCCACCGCGGCACCAGGATGCTGTACATACTCGCGTGTGATGCGCACATCGCCGATCTGGATGGGAGTATCGTCCAGAAACACAAAATTGATCTTCGAGCGCAAGTCCTCTCGCTGGATTGGAAAATAATCCTGATCCATCTGGCCACAGAGCAGCGACTCCAAGTTCTTGCCAAATCCGCGCTCGCCATAAACGGTGATTTCAAAACCTGGCACATAGATCGGTGTGAAGAAGGGGAAGCCCTGAATGTGGTCCCAATGGGTGTGCGTGATGAAGAGGTGAATGTGACGCGGTCCGTCCTTCAGCAGCGAAAGGCCAGCTTCACGCAGCCCGGAGCCAGCATCGAAAATGATGCGGTCCTTGCCCGTGCAAAACTCAAAGCATGTCGTATTCCCGCCATGCTGCGAGTAGCGGCCTCCAGATACTGGAATGGACCCGCGCGTGCCCCAAAATCGCACATGCGGCCGGCGTGTATCCAACAGTGGTGCATAGACTTCATGCTTGGCAGTGCGCTCAGGCCTGTGTGCTTCCAAAGAGCAGGTCTGCTCACTGCTAAAGTGCTGCTCCAGTCGCGCCAGGAGGGTCTCGGGTGCGAAAGGCTTGATCAAAACATCGAGCGGCCCGTATTGGCGGATGTGTCTGAGTTCCGTCGAGTAATCCTTGGCCGTGGTAACGATCACCGGCAGATTTTCCGTGGCAGGGTCCGCACGCAGACTGCGCAGCACCTCAAGGCCATTTATTTTAGGCATGATGAGGTCGAGAATGAGGACGTCCGGCTTGTACGTCGCCAGCTTATGCAGGCACTGCTCTCCGTCCACCACCACAGCCACCTCATAGCCCGCACCCTCCAGCGCATGAGTCAATCGCATGGCGATGGCTCGGACATCTTCTGCGATCAGGATTTTCTTCGGAGTAGGCATGGGAGAAGATTGGAACATTTCCAGGCACCTCTCCAGCACGATTTTTTCTCCTTACATGTCTCTAATTCCGGCTATGCATGCCACGTCATGCCAGCCAACCACGCCCCCACTCTTGTCATCGAAAACTTCTACCCCTGCCTTGAAGGCGGGCGGCATCCCATCAAGCGTGTCATTGGCGAGCCTCTGGATATCTGGTGTGACATCGTCAAGGATGGCCATGATGTCACCAGCGCTGTGCTGCGCTGGAGGTTCAAAGGTACGCGGCGTTGGTTTGAGACTGCCATGTTGCCTCATGAAAACGATCGCTGGCACGCCACTTGCCGTTTTGAAAAAGCGGGCAACTGGGAATACGCCGTCGAAGCTTGGGGAGACACCTTCCGCTCGTGGAAGAAAGCCTTTGCCGTGCGTGTCACGTCCAAAGACCCTGACGTGCCGATCGAGGCACTGGAAGGTGCGCGCCTACTGCGCGATGCCTCTCAGCGTGCCCGCGCCGCTGGTGCTCAAGCCGCAGGCACCCAGATGGATGACTGCGCCGAGCTGCTCACCACTGTGCCAGCGCAGGACATCATGGATGTCCTCCAATCCGACGAAATGCAGAGCCTGATGGATCAATTTCCTGATCGTGAGCTCTCCACCACCTCGCAGATTTTTCACGCCACCATCGAGCGTGAGCGCGCGCGCTATTCCGCATGGTTTGAATTCTTCCCCCGTGGTGCTGAGGGTCGCAGTGATAAGCACAGCACTTTCCGCGACTGCCTTGGGCGCCTCGACCACGCCGCGCACATGGGCTTCGACGTGATCTACTTCCCACCCATCCACCCCATCGGCATCACCGCACGCAAGGGCAAAAACAACACGCTCACCGCATACCCGGGCGATGTGGGCAGCCCATGGGCCATCGGTGGTCCCACGGGCGGTCATCGTCACATTGAGCCCGCGCTCGGCACACAGGAGGACTTCGTCTGGCTCGTTGGCGAGGCCAAAAAACGCGGCATGGAGATCGCGCTCGACTTCGCTCTGAACTGCTCGCCTGATCATCCATACGTCAGCCAGCACCCGGAGTGGTTTTATCAGCGTCCAGATGGCAGCATCCGCTACGCCGAAAATCCGCCGAAAAAGTATCAGGACATCTATCCCATCAATTTCCACTGCGACGACTGGAAAGCGCTTTGGAAAGAGCTCATCGACGTCGTCCAGTATTGGGTGGATCTCGGCGTGAAGATCTTCCGAGTCGATAATCCACACACCAAGCCCGTCGCCTTTTGGGAAGAACTCATCGCCACCATTCAGGGTAGGGACCCTGACGTTCTCTTCCTCGCCGAAGCCTTCACCAAGCCCCGCATGATGGAGGCCCTCGGCAAAGTCGGCTTCACCCAGAGCTACACCTACTTCACCTGGCGGGAGGACGTGGCCGCGCTCGCTGCCTACGCCACGGAGCTGACCCAGACCGATATGCGCTGGTATTACCGCGCCAATTTCTGGCCCAACACACCTGACATCCTCCCCGGACACCTGCAAAATGCCGGCGCGCAGATGTTCCGCATCCGTGCCGCACTCGCCGCCACCCTCTCCAGCTCATGGGGCATGTACACCGGCTATGAGCTCTGTGAAAACGATCCATACCCGGGCAAGGAGGAGTACAACAACTCCGAGAAGTATGAGCTCAAGCAGCGTGACTACGCCCAGACAACCAACAACATCACCGCCTTCATCCGCGTCATCAATCTCATCCGTCGGGACAATCCCGCGCTGCATTTTTACGACAACCTTCGCTTCCACCGCGCAGACCATAACCAAGTCATCGCCTACAGCAAAGCCACGCCAGACTTCAGCAACCGCATCCTCACCATCATCAGTCTCGATGCCATTCACCATGCCGCTGGCTTCGTGCATCTCGATCTCGCCGCGCTCGGACTTGATGCCAGCCGGTCCTTCCAGGTCACCGACCTTCTTCACCACCACACTTACACCTGGCAAGGCGCCGACAACTACATCGACCTCAAGCCCAGCGGCACCTCGATGCATGTCTTTAAGGTGACGCAGTGACTTGAATTTCCGCATGCTTTCTCCCGCTCGTTTTGGCTTACCTCATGTCTCCGTCATCCGCGGCCAGCCAGCCTATGATGACCCAGAGCTCCTGCGTGGCCAGGTGGAAGCCGCCATCACCGCACTCAATCTCGCGCCTGACTTTATCCGCAGCGGGGACCGCATCGTCATCAAGCCCAACTGGGTCAAAGAACACAACGCCAGCAAGCCGCACGACGAAAATGGCTGGCTCACCGTCATCACGCATCCGGCCGTCGTCCGCGCCGTGGCACGTTGGGCGGCCACTCAGCTCGGTGGCAGGGGTTCCGTCACGTTGTGTGATGCGCCTCAAAGCGACTCCTCATTTGAAACCATCCGCCGCCTTCACAAGCTGGACGATCTCATCGCCGAATGCCGCAGTGACTTCCCTGGCATCGAATTTTCACTCTTCGACATGCGTGCCGAGGAGTGGACCATCGCCGACGGTGTCACCATCGCCAAACGTGAGCTGCCCAGTGATCCCGCAGGAGCCATCGACATCCATCTCGACGAAAACAGCGAGTTTTTGGGCCATCCCGGCCTCGGCAGGCTCTACGGAGCCTCCTACGACTTCGCCACCACCAATCGCCAGCACACCGATCCCCATCACGAATACCGCATCTGCCGCACGCCCATGGCCGCAGATGTGCTCATCAACGTCCCCAAGCTCAAAACGCACAAAAAAGTCGGCCTCACCGTCGCCTTGAAAAACCTCGTCGGCACCACGCCGCGCACCAATTGGCTGCCACGGCACACCGAGGGCACCCCCGCTGAAGGTGGTGATCAATTTGCCGAATCCACCGCCAAGCGTGCGCTTGAAGGCAGCTTGATGCGCAGCGCCAAAAAAATCCTCTTCGGCCGCCACTTCCTCTCCCGGCTCTTTGTCCCGCTCAAAAAAATCGGCCGCTTCATCTTTGGAGACACCAAGCACGTCGTCCGCTCCGGCAACTGGCACGGCAACGACACCGCCTGGCGCATGATCCTCGACCTGCACAAATGCTTCTTCTACTTCAACGGCGACGGTCAGCCACGTGAGCAACCCCTGCGTTACCTCACCATCGTCGATGCCATCATCTCCGGCGACGGCGACGGCCCCATGTCCTGCGACCCCGTCCCCACCGGCCTCATCCTCGCCGGCACACACCCCGTAGCCATCGACTGCGTCTGCGCCCAGCTCATGGGCTTCAACTGGAAAAAGACCCGCCTCCTCAGCGGCGCCTTCCAGCTCAAAACCCTACCCATCACCGCCTTCCAGCCATCGGACATCACCGTCACCTCCAACAACCCCGACTGGCACGGCCCCTTGGAGGAAATGAAAAACGTCTTCTCCTTCCGCTGCCACTTCGGCTGGCAAGGCCACCTGGAAAGCGACGCCCGACTCACTCAGTCACCCTTCAGTCGCACCAGCATCTGACAAAGTGCTGATCCTGCCATGCAGCGGCACCCACGCCCGGCACCTTTCTGCGCTCCTGCGCTCGACCTTGGGCTCATGCTGTCATGAATTGACCCCGACCCTTTCTTGCGTTTTGTTGAAACAACGCGCCAGAGCCAAACGGCAATCACCCGCGCAACACAAAGCGCATGAGGCCGCGGAAGTGTTAAAGCCGGGCTTGTTCAACCCCAGGGGCATCTGCTGGCTCGCTCAGGCTCGCAGCAATGCACCCTTTAATGTTCGGCGACTTTGGGTTAAGGCTCACGATGAATGTCTTCGGTTGGATCGTAGTCTGTCGTCGGAGGCAAGCAGAGGAGTAAGATGCCGCCAAAGACGCGTTCCCAGTGCCCGCCGAGTGAGAGCACCCGATCCTGAATCGTGGTGATGCGCTCGGACCCGATCAACTCGGCGGGAAGCATGAAATCGTAAGTGCGCCAACCGCCTGCCTCAGCGACGCGGACGAAACGAAAACGTCCATCTGCACCGGCCTCCACCTCGATAACGTCTCCGAAGCTGGCGGCCTCGACCATGATGGGAACGCTGCCAATGCGAAAAAGCCGTGGACCGACCTGAGCAAGCTCCAATGTGACGGTCGTCTGCTCGTCGGGAAACTCGACCGAAGTCTCGTTGTCACCTGAAAATACGATTGAGACAGGAATGGAATCGTTCATTTACGGAACGCGTGCGAAGTCGCCGAACGTCTCGGATCAGATACCGCGAACCCAAGACGTGGCAAATACGACAGATAGCCCAGAGCGGTTATCTGCATCCGTTTTGTGTGTG
>JANOBP010000676.1:0-4927 GCA_031411715.1 Verrucomicrobiaceae bacterium
TATTTATGGCTACGAAGAAGAATACACTCTGAAAATGGCCCTAAACCTGCGTGATGAACTGATGGAACGCGGTTTCAAAGTCGTTCTCACCCGAAGCTCGGACACCTTCATCAGTCTCAGTGGTCGAGTCGCCATTGCCAATCAAACTCCCAAAAGCATCTTCATCAGCCTCCATTTTAATTCATCAGGAAACGGTGCCTCTGGCATTGAGACTTGGGCGCTGACGCCGCAGAATGCCGCTGCTACCATGAGTCGTGGAGGTGGCTTTAATTTCAACGGCACTACCGGCAACCGTCAGGACTCAGCTAATATTGCTCTTGCCAGTGCTGTTCACGGCATCGTCACTCGTACCATCAAAACTATAGATCGTGGAATCAAGCGAGCACAATGGAGTGTTCTTACCGGTTGCGAAAAGCCTGGCATTCTGCTCGAAGGCGGTTTCATCACCAACGCTGCCGAATGCCGTCTCATAGCTTCAGAGAGCTATCAAAAAGTTCTCTGCAAAGCGATCACCGACGCAGTGGTGAACTACCGCAAGGCACTCGAACCTGCTGTTGCCACTAGTCGTTGAGTTAGTCGTATAACTCGCATATTTTTTTTGACAGGTGTTTGCAGTGGGCGATTCTGAAATCGCATTTAGCATCCAAGAAAATTCGTCTTGGCAGCCGTTCGAGATTACGCAAGGCACCTTTGCAGCCTCCTTCAGCTGCTTTGCCCATGTGGCGGAGCGCGCGCTGAATATCTGCGTTTGGAACTCCCGTTCCGTTGGCTAGACAGACGGCTAGGTTGTTGAGTGCGTCATAATCCGGTGCTCCAGCCTCCTCCGACTCCTGCCAAGCCTGTTGAAAAAGCTTGTATGCACGATTCAAATCTGGTTGGACAGCATGACCTGTTGCGTAGCATAGGCCGAGGAGGCCCGCGGCACCAGGAACGCCCGATTCTGTGGCAACGAGGAGATAGTCGTGGGCTTTTTCGATGCGGTGAAAAGTTTCTTCGCGGAGGATGAGTTTTGCCAGATGAAATTTAGCTTCCGGCAGATCACCTAGCCGGATGGCGTCCTCGAAATTCGTAGCGGCAGCTGAGACGTCTGGCTGCAAGCCTGGAGCCCCGTTGAGATACATTTCGCCAAGAAGTATAAAGCCTCTCACCATACCCAGTTCGGCTGCCTGTGCTAAAAAGCGGCGTGCTTGATTTGGCTCCGTGCGTCGATAATAGTCCCCTAGACGGTAGGAGGCTAGGGCACAGTTACACTTGGCGGCTCGCTGTAGGATCGTTAGCGCATGGGGTGAAGACTCGATTGAGGGAACGGTATCCACCGCAAGGTTGAGTATGGAGAGTACCTCCGGACGCTGGCGGGAGTTTTCTCCCTCTTGGCATTGTTCCTCCAGCCGACAGAGTTCCTCGATGGCAGCAAGCCATTCTCCGGCGTCGATTTGCTTCCTGACTTGGCGCAGGCGTTCAGCAACAAGGGTGGATCGAACGGTATTGCCGACTTGGGCCGGCGGAGGTACCACTGCTAGTTTATACCCCTCGGGACGCAGCGGGCGCAGGAGGGTGTGGCGATCCACTTCCGTGTCGTAATCCTCTGGGTAATGTTCCGGGGTGAGCAACTGGCGGCAGAGCTTTTTCCACTCCATCTCGTGCTCTCCCAGGAAGTCCCAGCGGGCACGGCTCACGCAGGCATCAGCCGCCATCCAGTCGCCAAATTCCGGACGAGATTCGCAATATTGGGCGATTAGCATGCCCAGTCCCTGCATGTCCTCGCGCTTGGCGGTGATGTAGTCCGTTTCCGAGCGCATCTGCATGTCGGTGAGCAAATGACTCCATGTGTCGCCTTCGCCTTGATCCAGCAGGACATTGGCTGGTTTCAGGTTTCCATGCGGGACATTCAGCCGCGGTTGATGGAGGAAGCACAGAGCAGTCCAGACGTTGTGAACAAGGTGGAAAAGATCGTTGGATGAATGCGGGCGAACCTTACCCTCGATCAACTGCTGCAGGCTGAATTCATGCCAGTCGCGTACGCAGTAAGCGGTGTCGCTGAGGTAACCGGTTCGTTCGACCGGAACGACATACTGGCCTGCGCCCTTACGGGCCGCTTCATCTTGCCTGCTGAATTCCTCCAGCAAGGCCGCCAGCGGATCAAAGTGGTCATCTGCAGCATCAGCGGCATCGCCTCGGCGGGTACGGCGGGTATGGGTCTCGGTGACCCAACTACTAAGGTGGACGTTCTGGTTCACCTGCTCAGCGGAGCGAAATTTAATCACGGAAAGACGGCCGTCGTCATTCTTGATGACTAAGCAGGCGGCATTAGGTTGGGACGAGTGTAAGCGTCTCTCTACCTTACCCAAGTTGAGCTGGCTAACTGCCTCCTCGTAAGAGATATCCATGTCAGGAGTTTAAGTGAAGAAGTTTAATTCATTGTGGAGCCTTACGAGGCACGGCATGAAAACCTGCGTCAATTGCTTTTTGAGCGCGCGGGCGGGAGTCCTTTTGGCTGGCTGCTGACTGGCCGTGGGAGTACACCAGCATTTTGAGTTCAGGACTGGAGTCGGCAGCATCGCGTGTCCATTCATGAGCCAGCTTACCAGTAGAGCCGTCGGCCAACGGCAGTTCCTTGATCTCAGGCAGGTCAAACCACTCCTTGCTGGGGTCCGCGCTGGCAATGCGGGTCAGCCAGTCGCAAAATGAGGTCGCTTCGAGCCAACTCAAGCCTGTGGCTGGGTCATCAGCTTTTAATTGAACGAAATGATCTCCCAGTTCGCTATCCTCCAAGCCGAGTTGGCGCAGGTACGTCTGCACATGACGTTTGAGAACGAGCACGCCTCCTTGTTTCATGGCTGTGCGCACTTCTGCAGCGAGGGCGTCCACATCCCCATCATCGCCCCTGCTGCCCATTAGCCAGCCAGCCGCAGCGCCAATGATCAATCCAGATGCGATGAGGCCGAGCAGGGCTTTCAGAATCGGGCGCAGCGGGGCAGCCTGCTGCCCCGCCATGTCTGCTACTTTGCGCTGCGCTTTTTCAGCTTCATTGATGGCCTGTCGCGCTTTTTTTTCCGCATCCTCCCGGGCTGCTTCTAGAGTCTTGCGCGATTCATCAGCCTTGTCCTGCGCTTTTTTGACGAGGGCATCGGCAGTTTTGGCGCGGCTGGCAGCATCGGCGGCCTCTTTAGATGCGGCTGCGAGTTGGGTGCGCAGCGTGGCGATGCTCTCCGTGCTTTTTTGAAGGGCAACTTTGGCCTCGTCCCTTTCGAGTTGCATGCGCTCGGCCTGCTCCTGAGCTTGCTGAGTGTTTTTGTTGAGTTCCTCTTGGAAGTGGATGCGCAGGTTCTCTGCTTCTAGGATGGAGTTGTTTGCATCTTCGAGTCGTTGCTCCAGGCCCAGCTTTTCCTCTTCGAGGTCCTGAAGTTTTTCGTCGATTTCCATCCACTGGGCTTCTTTGCGCCGTAAAGATGTCTGGAGCGTTTCGAATTGTTCTCTGGCTTCGATGAGCGCGGCCTCTTCGACTTTACCACTGGCGGCGGTCTGCAACTCGCCCACACGTTGGGTCAATGTCGAGATATGGATTTCCTGCGTTTCCACCTTGTTCTTCAAGGCGTCCGCTTCCTCCTGCAGCCGCCGCTGTTCCTCCGGGCTAAGTCCAGAGGCCAAACCGCTGGTCAGGCCTAGCAGGCGAACCAGTTCACGCACACTGGCTGGCCTTTTATCAGCGTCCTTGCTCAAGCACTGTGCGGTCACCTGCTCCCATACATCAGGGATGGGTTGTGCAGATTTCACTCCGCGCTCACGCCGGCGTTCCATCATGCTCGGCGGCACCACACTTTCGATCTGGTGCTGAATGATCTTGGCATCCCCTTGGAAGAAAGCTGGGCGACCTGTCAATAGCTCGTAAATCGTGACACCGATGGCATAGATGTCGTCAGAGACTGAGCCCTCCTTGCCGGACAACTGTTGGGGGGACATGTAGGCCAGCGTACCGGCCGCACCGCCATCTTCGCCACCGCTGCCTGAGGCTTTGGTCGATTTGTGCCGCTGAGTCCGCGTGGTGAAGTCCCGAAGTTTCTGCGTGATGCCGAAGTCGGTCAGTAGAAGTTTTTCGCGGATTTGCCGCATCCTTGTGTCGAAACTGCGTTCCAGCAGGAGGTTTCGCGGCTTGATGTCACAATGCACGATGCCCACCTCCTCATGCGCATAGCCGAGCGCCTCACATAGCTGGAGGATCCATGGCTTAATTTGCTCCACATCGTAAAAGGAACCTCCCGCCATCTGGTGCGGTGCGATCTTGTCACGCCATTCATCCAGGTTCCTGCCACGCACATATTGCATGGAGATGCCCCAGCGTCCGTCTTGGTCATGGAAATCGAAAATGCGGACGATGTTCGGATGCGTGAGCTCTAGTGCCTGACTAGCCTCGTTGAGCACCTCGCTGCGGACCTGAGGCTCGGATAGTATGGATTCATTTGGCAACTTCAGTGCCACCACCCGGTCCATGATCTCATCCCGCACGACATGGATGACTCCAGAGCCGCCTCGCCCAATAATGCTTGAATCCTTGCCTGAATATACGAGTCCGCGGAAGCGCCGAAAGAAAAAGCCCTCTTCCTTCACGCCAGCGCTCAGCGATGGGAATGCGATCCCGTGACTGTTGGAGAACTGAAAATGAGGGGTGGCCATGACCTTGAGGCAAGCTGCTGTTGGGCAGCACGCGAACAGCGTTCATAAAACCTGTCGGCTATTCTTGCCAGTGTTAATTCAAACTGTGTGCGGACAAGGTGTCGTTGACTGGGTTTGTGCGACATACTGACCCAGATGTTGTTTCCTGGCACAAGCCTGCTCCTTAGAGGCAATGGCGATTGGAGCGACTGTGGAACGCTTTGAGACCGGTAGGCTGGCGGAGCACCCATTTCACTGAGTTTTCGGCAGCAACAAC